>JAGVQB010000021.1 GCA_020051955.1 bacterium
ACATTTCAACCAGGACAAAACAAAACCGCCCGAGTGGGCGGTCATGACCAGCCGACCTAACGGCTCTTTTTTATTGTTGGAGTTTTTCAACGGTCTCCCTAACACTCTTGTCGAATCTGCCCAATACTGCATATCAACAGTGCAATCAAACTCTGCTTCTGTTGCACTATCTCCTTGACGCATAATACAATCTTCAACATAACAATTATTCAGGTCTTCTTCTTCACCTTCGCTACAATATTCATCCCACAAACCACCTTCCCCTGCAGTAAAAAGTTCTACAAAAACAAATTGCAGATCACCACTACTAAAACCGTTACCTACTCCATTTCCATCTATGATGGTTCCATTAACATGGATTATCTTACTTGATTCGCTTGGTATCTCAATTCCATTTTCTGTATCATACACGCTCTCAAGCTGATACTGACTATCATTCAAATATATTGAAGCCACTTCAGGACCAACGTTTTCAACATTTATTGTTGTGATAACGGGGCTATCTTCCGCTTCTGAATTCACTACTATAAGTAAAACGACTACGATCAAGACTAACAGGGCTAACGCCAAACCCAGTACCCATTGCAAGGCATTAGGGTTCTTAATTTGAGACATAAAAAATGATGAAACAAAAAATTATATTTAGATTATACCACAAAAAAACAAAAAACCGCCAAAGGGCGGTTTTTTTTGATTAGGTTTTATTCAGCAATCTTGACAACAGTCTTTATATCCGTTTCATTGCCACCTACGCGTATTGTTGTTTTTGCTACCCTGGCTTCATTCGAAGTAATTGTATTTAAATTATTTTCCATTCTTACTGCTGGTGACACCACCACAGACTCATCCTCAGCAATAATAATTGAAGATGCAAAATACATTGAAACGAACAACCAGGCCGCCAAAAATGCTACAATTACTCCCAAGCTCGCAAGTACTTTATTATTCATACGAATTATTGGGAATTATTTAATCAGAAGATGCTATTAATGTTGTCGTTCCTGTACAAGTTCCGCTGATTGGATTGCTTGATAACCCGATGTTCCACCATAGATCGGATGATTCATCATCAGATTCTGAGGTTCTCCAAGTTATCGCGAGATCAGTAGCTACAGCACTATCAGTAAGATCAGTGCTCGATACATCCCCATAATTCACATTATATAGCGACCATTCCTGATTTCCTGTTGCCACTTCCCCAATTACATCACACACTAATCTTCCCCCTTCAACCGAAACTGTTGCACTTGAACTTGCATTCTGGGTTAATGTCATTTTCGTGTTATCTCTCCCACCACTACCATCTGTTGACTGACCACGCGAAAGGCTCGAATCATAAGTGAGTGTATCTGGAATACTAATTCCCAAAACTGTTGAAATATCTGTAGTTTCCGTTGCATCTGAATCAGCGGCATTCGAGTCGTCTTTAGCAATTACTTTAGCTGCCCACTTGCCAGAAGGCACTCTTCCATACTCTTCCGTAGCATCAGCCCACCAACTTAAGACAATTGGACAATTAAAACTTGCAGCAGTTGCGTCAATCTGTGCCATAGTACAACTTTCTGTGTAACACTCGTTCCCATCTGCCGTATCTGACGGAGCGGAGTTACAATTAGCGTCACCGAAACCACCTGTTGCAGAAGTATAAAATTCCACATTGATACTCTGAAGATCTCCATTTTCATATGTTGTTCCCACCCCATTTGTATCAGTCACCTGTCCAGTTACATAAATAGTTTTCCCCGTATATACTTGCAGTTCAATTGGGGTACTTGATGTGTATTGATCACTGGGGTTCCCTGAAGTTCCGGTAATGTGAATATCGTCAATTGTTGGGGTTGCATTACTAACCGCCACACTCGTAGTAACGTTATCATCCGCCTGTGAATTCACTCCTACAAGTAGAATTATTACAAACAAACCAATTAGAGCTAACGCCCCACCCAGGATCCATTGCAGGGCATTGGAATTCTCATTTTGAGACATAAAATTTTTTTATTACAGGGGAAAATTTTAAAAAGTTATCCCCAAGTTATTAGTAGTATATCATTTTTTAAGTTTGCCCTCAAATAATTATACACAGTCAAAGCCAAAAATTTCAGGAGATGATGTGTGGAAGGTGAACAAGGTGGGCAAGGTTGTTGGAAGTGAGCGAGTGAAATTTTACTGCTGTTTGTTTTTATCAATAGGAAGAACGACTGGTGACACTGGCTCTGGAACTTCAACAATCTCTTGAGGAATTGCGATTGTTGTTTCTGTTTCTTCAACCTTAACAAGAGGCTGTGGCTCTGGCAGTTCTCTTTTCCTTCTATGATGCTTTATCAAAATGAAACAAACCGTCCCAAGAATTATTAAGATGATAAGTATCAACAGACCAACGTAAGAATCAACTGTAGAACCCACTTTTCCAACAACACCAGGCAAATTAGTTCCTGTTTCATCGACCACTTTGTCTTGAACTTCAAACGATATTTTTTGAATATTTGACTTCTTCTTGCCATATTCCACATATCCCTCTATCTCATACAAACCGAGTGCCTGTGCGTCTAGTAGTTGCGAGAAAATCATCTCCTCACCTTTCTCAACGGCATATTCACTACCACGAATTAAGTCAATCACTTCGCTGTTACGTGACATCTGAACAAATAAGACAGCACCAAGGGCTATTGCCCCATCATTTTTGAATATGGCGTCAAGCTTTATTTTTTCACCAGGACAAAAAATGGTTTTATTCAGACTCAACCCATTCAGCACTCCTGATTGTGCTAGGGTGCCTTCTGGAAAAACCTGAAAATTATCATCTAACTTCAAAATTCCTGCCTCTTCATCCTGATAGTAGAAAGTGGCTGTTACACCATATCTCCCCTCTTGCAAAATTATTGGAAGCTTCAAGTCAAACTTCTGTCCTTGTTCTCCTGCTTTAACTGGCTCTAGAGCGTCGCCCTTTACTTCATATGATGCAACAACTTCATTTGTAAAGCCGTCCTGAAAATCAAATCTTATTTTTTGAATCCGCCATTCCACATTTCCATCATTGCTAATCATGTAGCTAACATCAATATCCCGACCCACCTCCGTTGTGCCACTTGATAATTGAAGAAGGCGGTAAGAAAGATGCTCCTCACCGCCAACTGTGAGGACAACCTTCACGGCAACACCTGAAACAATTGAAACCCCACTACCAGAAAGAGAAGCGTTAGGATCCACTGTTTTCAAAAAAACAAGCCGTGTTTTGTATTTTCCATTAGCAACATCCCCAGTTCCTATCTCAAACTCGTAATCAATACGATCCTGCCCGTCCAATATCACAATATCGTCCTCCCCACCCACAATAAAATTTCCTGTGCTTGTTTCAGGTTTTACATGAATAAAAATATTTCCCTCTTCATTCGGCGCTCTAAAAAGAGTCACTGTCCTTTTCTGTGTTGTGCCACGTAATAAAGAATCGACCGTTACAGCCGGCGGCGAGAGACCTAGTGCCCAAGCTGGCTTTGGAAAAATGGCTATTGGCGACAGGACCAAAATCGCCAATAAAATCGCTGGAAGAACGCGAAGAAAACGAAATGCCATAAAATATTTGATAGTATTATTTCAAAGTAAGTGAAAGAAACATTAAAACAATTACGATAACTGTTGAGGCAGAATAAAAAACTGACTTCAAACGATCCACATTTTTCGCGTATAGCGCAAACGAGTGTTCATACGGCGTATCCTGCGCGCGAGGATATATTTTCTGGAAGCTGACTGATGTGTCGTTGAACATCATCGTTGGCAGATGTTTGACATTGTCCGCAACCAAAAACGCGTGGACGATGGTTGAAACCAAAAACCCGAGAACAAAACCCCAAAATAATTTGAATGTCAGCGCTACTCTTAGCGCGTCAACAATACCGGAAAGTATCGCCTGTAGTCCGTAAAAAAAATTATCTGCCTCCATATATCATCAATATGGTATCATAAGAGCAACATCGACTCCAATTTTTCCCATTGTGTTTCTCTTCTACATCAAACAAACATTTCGCATTCTCGGTTCGCTTGTTTTAATTATTTTGTTTATTCGCGGATTCGTTTGCGAGCCAGGACGAATTAACGGTCGCTCAATGGAAAGCACTTTCATTGACGAAGACCTATTTTTTATTAACAAATACGTGCTTTTATTACGCGAACCAAACCGCTTTGACATTGTTCAGGCAATTGATCCGCACAGCAAGCGCCTTGTTATAAAACGTGTCATTGGACTTCCTGGCGAACGTCTTTCTATCCACAACGGAAAAGTTTTTTTACTGGATGACGAAAACGCCGAAACAGAGCTTGTGGAAAACTATCTTGACTCTGACACGCGCTCTCATAGCAATGACAGTAAACCAACAACCTACACTCGCGTTGCTGAACATTCGTATTTCCTAATGGGAGACAATCGCGAAAACAGCACTGACTCAAGAGTTTACGGAGCCATACATCGCAGTCTGATTTACGGACTAGTTATGAAGCCACCATTCTCAAGCCAGTAAACACTCTGCGATGGCTCGATCGAGTACAAAAACATTTTTTTATGCGACTCAAGGTCAATGATATAAACATCCTGACCTTTTTTTGTTTCAACCATCTGATAATACTTTCCCGGTGTAAATTCGTAATAAGCCACAGCTCCGCGGTCAAAATAAATTGACCCCTCCAAAATTACAATGCCAAAGAAAGATCGAACGGGGGTATTCTTAAAAACAGAGGGTATCTCTCTTAATAAAATTTTCCCACTGCCTTCGTCCTCGGATGTTGAGGTTGTTTTTCGCCAAAAATCATAAGCAAAACTTTTGCCTGTTGTATTTATAACAACGATGTTATTTTCGCTTTCTGACAATTCAACTGACAATATCTCGCCTTTCACAACATCCTCCAAAAACTCACATTGATTCGATGAAGAAGAACCAATCTCCGCAAGACAATAATAACGCCCCCCACCATCTTCGCGCTCACCTGAAAAAACCGCGTATTTTCCTCTCGTGTTTTCCTCAACTGCATCTACTGCCCCTGGCAGAATAGAAACATCAAACGCTGTAATACCTAGTTCGTCTAAAAGAAAAAATCTATCCTCATATTCTTGTCTCTCTTTTCCTCCGTCTGGAAACGCAAATACACGCTCTCTGCCAGTTGAAAAATACCTCCACTTCCCTTCAAAAACTTGACTCTCACCAATGTGAGTATTGACCAAGAAGTCGGAACCCGTTTCGCCATCTGTAACAAGAAACATCCGACCTTTATCAAGAAGAATCCCGGTGGCGCTAACTTCAGTAAACTGATCAATATAACTGTGCAGAATCTGCCGGCACATAAACGTAAGCATAACGATTGCGCTTGCGAAGATGATTATGATAGACCAGCGCGATAAACTGTCTATCCGCGCTCTTTTCCCAGGATTGACAAAAAACCATATCCCAACAAGGACAAAAATAATCCCGAGCCCCAAAGCAATGTATAAAGACGCTTTTTCAAATTGTATTCGAATATACCCGCGTATGTCGTGGTAAAACTCCGCTTGCAAATATTGATCCCCTACCCAAACTTCAAATTGATATTTCCCTGGTTTTGTAATTTCAGAACCTTGTATGACCACAATGCCGCTTTCATTGGGTAATATTAGATCGCCAAAACCGCTAGAAGCAGACGCAGACACGCTTGCTGATGTAGTTTTTGTTTGATATGGAATTTCGGCAATTGTCTTGTCGCTATTGTTGTCAATAACAAAACTGAATTGTGGGTATTTCGCCTCTTCATCGTCAACAACAAGATCGCGAATCGTAATCTCGTTTTGACTGTCACCCAAACCATACTGTATAGGATCCTGAACGCTCGCTGTGTCAATCAAGCTTAACTTGATCTTAGGTGTAATACCAAGCAATATAGTGTTTCCATCTTGTTGAATTTGACCTTCCTCACTTGTTAACCGAATGGACGCCTCATATTCATCAACGCTACCGAGCCTAGACGTATCAACTGAAAAAAAATAAGTTACTCTTTCTTCCCCCAATGGTAGGAACAAACGATTACCTGAACGCAAAATTACAGCGTCAAGAGGGTCATCTTGTTTTGAAACGGTTAGATATTCATCAATTTTCGGATTCCCACGCAAAATATGAAACTCTCCTTCAACTTTACTACCCCTTACAGCTTCACTGACAAAAACGGGTGGTGATACTCCAAATGTTGTCGCGTGAGATGGAAATGGCGCGAAGATAAAAAATAAAAAGAAGCAAAAGAGTAAACGTTTCATACACCAAAATATACTATGTTAAACAAGCGTGATAAGAAAGCCGCGATCGAATATGTTGGCTTTACGACTATCAAGATATTTTTCTCAATTTTGTTACCTGCTCTGTCTACTGCACGCACCAAACAAGGATATGTACCCACCTTTAATCGTTTTAACTGTATAACCGGCTCTGAAGAATAGATAGAATCGTTTTGTATTACAAGCTCGTATTTTTCAACCCCTGAAGTTGCATCGGTTACATCAAGTCTGATTGAATTACGAGTCGGTAAAAATAAACGGTCTTTCTCCTTATGAAGTCCAATGACCATGTCTGGCGGAGTAGTATCAATCATCAGGCGTATTGTTTGTATCTCTTCATCAGCGCCACCAACGTTCATTATATGAAAATAGTAAATGCCATCAGGCAAATCATAGCTAATTGACGGGTTCATGGTTTCAAACGTCAAATCCTCCACGATTGCTTCAGGATCACTATTCAAAACAAAACGATAAGTAGAAACACCGCTTAATCCAGGCTGTGCCCATGTAATTATTGGGTTTCCATTTGAATAATAAACATCGCCTATTGGGTGCGTCTGTGAGAATAGATTTATCGGCTGTGGGGAAAGCTCAGCGACAGTTGGAGAGACTCCTTCTTGTGGCTCACTAGATACGAGCCCTTGCTCTTCACCAATGACCAATGTCGGAACATGCTCTGTCGCGATCGGTTCGGATGGTTGCCCCCCCTGATCTGGAGCGCCTTCTTGAGGAGTAGAGACCTCCTCCGGTCCAACTGACTGAGAAGAATCTTCGCTTCTATCTTGACCCAGTTCTTCCACTCCTCCTTCACTGGCGGGCTCCTCTTGTTCATCTTCGTCATCATCTTCATCCTCGTCCTCTGTTTCATCCGCGGAACTGCCACGTGGAGTTCCGAATGACGCGCCACCGCCTGAGCCAGGCGAGGAGGGTGTGACTGTTGGCAAAACGTCAGTCTCAAAATAAACTACTTGAGTTACTCCGCTAATCACAGAGGATCCAGCACCACCTTCCTCTGAAGAACCCGCGCTTTGTAACAAAAACGTCACGTACATTTTTTGCGCACGTTGGGAGGAATAATGAGGAATGATGTTATAAGTATAAACAATTTTTTCAGTGCCTGCTGGAATCGTAAAATCAGGATCACCATGAAAAAAACTTTCGTGCTCCCCTTGCGCGCTAACAGTCACGCTCAAATCGCCTGTGGGGTCATTGGTAGTATTCCTAAAAATTTTCGCTGTTACAGTTTGTTGCGCTCCTGCTGGTATGTAATCAAACCGTGCTTCAGGTGGCGAAAGCCCAAGCGCGTGAACGTCATTCGGATTCAAAATAAAAAACAAACACAAGCATAGAGCAAGCGGACAGTAATACCCAAAAAACTTTTTTCGAAATAATGTTGTAAAAAATTTCATCGTTGGCACAGATCGTTGATGAAATGATAGCAAAAAAAAATGTATGTTCCCAGGGCAGGAATCCACTTATCCTTCCTTTCTTCTCCTTCCCCCAGGCACTGACACAATGCTTAATTTCAGCCCCCGGGAGCATAGCCTCTCGTTACCCACGAACCCTGGTCGGCAATTCCCCTCCCCGACAACCCACCAACCCTCACCCCCTGGGGCGACCAGGGCTGAAATTAAGCATTGTGTCAGTGCCGCACCCCCTTTACCTTGACCTTTCTTAAGTTTTAAGATACTTTTACGTCTCGTTCTTTTTACCAACCTACCCCTCTCTA
This sequence comes from bacterium, assembly GCA_020051955.1. GTDB lineage: Bacteria > Patescibacteriota > Patescibacteriia > UBA9934 > GWF2-40-263 > JACRJW01. Next base: position 8,016 of record JAGVQB010000021.1, read on the forward strand.
AGGGAGGAACAATGGGAAAAACAGCCAAAATCTGGCTCGACGTTTCATTGCGTAACTTGGTGATCATGCTCGCGGCCGCGACCGGAATGGGTGTTGAGACACGCGCGCTTCTTGAGCTCATTCCACGGCAATGCATGAAGGAAATTGAGAAGTCCTCGTACTTCACCTGGGACGAGCTACTGATTCGCCACGTGAAGGATATGGAACGATTCAAGGCGCTCAAGAGCTTGGTGGGTCACCTCACCCATCTGGAGAAGGCATTGTGCACTGCGATGGTGAGTCTGGTTGACTACAACATCATCCAGGACACCTTCGCGGCTTTCTTGGGCCACCCCTGGCGACTGCGCGAAGCAGGACAGTACGCAATCAACAAGTCGTTCGGTTTCGAGGCAGTAGAAAAACTGCTCCTGCGAACCGTACTGCGGTGGTTCACTGATCCCTTCATCGCGATCTCGCAGGTGGCATCTGGCAACAACTCCTTCAATCACAACAAGATCGCGGAGTGTTTCCGGGCCGGTCTTGGACGCGCATTCGTCTTCTACCGTTATCGCAAGGGGCCCGATGGAATGCCAGAGCGTAGCACTCTGGAGGATCGCCGCTCACTTCTGTACTGGATCCGCGGCATCCTCGAGAAGATCGCGCCTTTGTGGCCGTCGTTGGGGAATGGCTGGCTTGGAAAGTTCGCCAGAATGTTCTACCCATGGCAGAGGCGCGTTGGCGAGGTTCACTACAAGGTCATTGGGATGAGCGTACGGGACCTCATCCGCGCGGAGTATCCCGGCCTTGAGCAGAATCTGCACGAAGGAGTCTTCTCCCTACGATACCCAGGAGGAAACTGGGAACAGTACGGTGAGATCGTTGTTCTCACTCGCCAGGAAGGCGGCGAGTTCGACGGTCGATACTTGGGCGCGTGGAGGATCCAGGAAGCAAGTGACCCAAGCCCCCTGCACGGTATCAGGCTGACTCGCGACGTGCTTGCTCCTGGACGAGATGGCGAGGATTTGCCACTGGCTCTCAAGGATGAAATCTACGCGCGCCACGCGCCAGAGACAGTAATAGAGATGCGCTGGGTCACGCATCCATTGCTAAGCCCCCTGTTCCGCGCTCTCTCTGCTGGGCCAATTGCAATGCAGGGGCTCAAGCTGGGAATCGAGTCCGAGATGCGGACAACAGAAGCGGCGGCCGCGGCGCAGAGCACAACGCGCCAGATGGCCTCGCTACTAGAAGAGGTGGCAGGAGCGTATCCAACGCGAGAGATCGCAGACGTGATCCGAAGTGGAATCTTCCCACCGGAAGGAATCACGAGCGCTTGCGCTGTGGTGGTCGCTGACATCATTGGCTTCACGCGCGCACAGGTCGAGGCAGAGGCGCGTGGAGAAAAGGAAGACTTCACGCGAAGGGTCACTGATGCTCTGAACTCGTGCCGCGGTGATGCGCAACTTGCAGGCGGATGGGTAAAGCCCACGGCAGGAGACCAGATCATCGCGTTCTTCCCACTCACCTGGGGAGGATACGGCAGGAGTGCGGCGGAAGAGAACGACTATGGATTGCCGGACGTGTGCCGTCTGGCAGTTGAAACAGCAGTCAGCTTCCGCAAGAGTTTCCACGAGCAGGGATTCAATGTGAGGATCGCATCCCACGTTGGTGACCTCACGTGGAATATCGTTGCTGGAAACTTCGACGCGAATGGGTCTGCCATTTCGGTGGCAGCGCACATCGAAAGCGTCGCACTCAAGAAGATGCTCCAAAAGGAAAACGAAGGAGGACTCTTGGCAATTAGCTCCGATGTCGTGGCGCAGGCCACGCTTGCGGAAAACGAAACCTGTGTGTCCGGACTCGACGGACCACACACGGTCGAGCTCAAGCGCGGAGGAAAGATCAATATCTACCTTGTTCCCTGAAAACGCATCGAGCCGAGGCTTACGCATCGGCTCGTTTTTTTACTCTAATATTTTCCAATTCCTTTTTTGCGCCTCAACAAGCAATGCGTGCTTTGGACGCACGGCAGTTGGAAACCCAACCTCGTGCAATAGATAAAAATCAGATGGAGAATCAGCGTAAGCGTACGACTTTGAAAGATCAATCCCGTGTTTCTCAGCCCATTGTTTCGCGGCTTTAGCCTTCTCTTTTCCGCACATTATTACCTTGACACTGCCAGTACATAAACCTTTCTTCTGACACATACGTGTCGCGATAATATCAGTCGTCTCAAAAAACTCTCTAAAATATTTGCCCAACGGCTCAACGACTTCTGTAACTAAAACTGTTGCGTGCCCCTGTTCTTGATGGTCTTTGATGTATGGCGTCATCTTATCGAACAACTTATGAGGCACACGCTCATCAAAAAATTGCTTGCACGTCTTTGTTAGACGCTCCATATCCCACCCATTAAAAACTTCGTACGCTCTGTTCATCAGCTCTTGGTGTTCGAGCATACCGATTTTTTCCTCCAAAATCCATTCGAAAGTTTTTACAAGCTCTGAAAACGGCACAACGTGATGTTCAAGCAAATACTTCAAAAAGTCCTGCTGTGAATAACCGAGGTACAACGTGCGGTCAATGTCAAAAAAAGCCGCTATCTTATCTTGCTGTTTTTCTTTCAAATACGAAGGAATGTTTCTCAATGGCAGAGACTTGATAACCGTATTTTGTATTTTGTCACGAAATTGCAAAACCGCTTCTTTTGAATTCACGCCAACGTCATATGGTGGATGAATTTTTTGCCCAAACGTGATTGTTGCTGTGCCTGGGTGTAGCGCCATTGATCCAATCAAAATTTTATCAAGACCTGAAATTGTAAACGGACACACTGGAGTGCTGGACGCGATTGAAAGCCTTGCAACGCCAGTGTGAAAATAATGCAATTCCCCTGTTCGTTCGTAATGGCCTTCTGGAAATATCAACACGCTGTTTCCTTCTTTCAAAAGACCCACGAGCGTCTGAATAACACCGCGCCTTTTTCCGACTTCTGGATACAACAATTCATCATGCCAATCTCTCTGAACTGGAATACACGCTCCGCGCGCGAACCACGGCGGAAACGGAAAAGGAAAGTCTCTGAACGGAGCAGTTAGCGCGTACAATCTGCCCTTGAATAAATCGTTTATCAAAAACCCATCTAAAGCAGAGGCGTGATTGCCAGCGACAAGTATCGGAGAATCAAGAGTAGGTAGCTGACCAACAAGTTTGATTCGTATCCCAACCATTTTGCATATCACCCTCACCATTCCTGCTCCCATCTTTGTCCAAAAAAATTTTCGCTCTGGCTTTGGAATAAAAAAAGACGCCACTAGCACAATGGGGTAACCAAACGCAAACGAGAGGAACAATGAGCCGCTAAAAAATACTGCGCGTATAAAATCCATACTTATTCAAATACATTGAGCAACAAATCTCGCTGTACATTTATATCCGATTGAACAATCGTTGTGATTATTCCTGATAATTTTGGATGCATCTCAATACTCTCTCGCGCGACGCGGTCAAGCAGTTCTTTGTCACCAGTAAACTTAGCCGCGGCCGCGCGCGCGATGTGTGCCTTGTAAACACGAGTATCAAAATCAAGAGCCGTTTGTGTTAAATCAAACGCTTCTGCGACGCGACCTTGCTCTGACAAAACAGACGAAAGTATCCAGTACGACGTCTGATTACGAGGATTTTTTTCGATCGCTGACAAAAGCACGCGCTCTGATTTTTGAAATGCACTTGGGTCAAAAAGACGTCCTTCAATTTGATAGAGCCTGCCAAGATGTAAATACGCTCGAAGATAATTTGGAGTAGTGTCTATTGTATCTAGTAGGGCTTCTTCTACTAATGCTATTTCTTGCCTAACTGAAACTGAATTTCCCAGAAGCATTTCTACTGAGTGACTCCGTAAATAATCATTAGTTACATTTGCAAGACTAACGCGCCTATAATCAAGCCCTGCAGGTGATACAGTTACCGCGATTTTATACTCTGACAAATGGCCCTCAATGTTTGTCGCGTTACGAGACGAAAACGCGCTGTTACACCCTTCTCTTGGCAGGATAACAAAATAAAAAATAAATAACGGTAAAAGCACGGTTGCGAATATCGGCACGGCAATTATTAATCTACGATGATGTGCCTGTGTCTTCCCGTGCGTAACAATAGAGTGCGCGAGCGCGAGGGATACTACCCAGCAAAACCAGCTCACCAACGAATCAAAACCAGTGAGGTTCTGAATGAAATACGCAACAAGCATTGCGGTTAATATTATCGGCGAGTAGGACGATATGCGTTTTGCAAAAAATGTTTTCCACAAAAAAACGATCGTGACAACAAAAGTCGAAAGATAAGCAAAAAGACCAACGATGCCACTACCAACCATCGTATCAATAATCACATTATGCGCCCGATCAAACCAAAACCCCGTGCCGCACGCGTCTGATCCAAAGCATGGAATATAGTGCTCCAAAAAAGCATACACAAACGTTTCTGGTCCCCAACCAAAGATAGGTTTGTCTTTTATTGCCTGCCACGCAATATCCCATACAACGAGACGAGATTCAGTCGCAAAAGAAATAAAAAGATTTTGGAGAATGCTTCCGGGAACGAAAATAAATACAACAACCGCCGCAAACACCAGCGTAAGTCCAGCGACGAGACTTATACCGACCGCCTTCAAAACTTTTCTTTTTTGTGTGATGAGAAAAAGCGCGAGCGCGAAAATGATTCCGCCAATCAAAGAAACTTGCGCGGCGCGCGCGTCAGTCGCGAACAAAGTAACAACCGATAATACGCAAATACCGCTTGCATACCACTTCAACCATTTTATTTGCGAGGCAATAAATACATAACAAGCAAAAGCAACTTGCAAAATTAAGTACGCGCCAAAATAAGTCGAATTGCCGGTCGTAGAGCCAGCTCTTGCCCCTTCAAGAATATCTACTCCAAGTAAAGAAACAATGTGGAGAACACATAAAATCACCGCCACACTAATGCTATAGGTAAGAAACATCACCCAATCTTTTTTACTGCGCAGAACGCAGGTCATTGCGAAATACGCGAGGGTAATATGCAAAAGCTGGAAAAAACCGTTCATTCGTGGAGGTTCTGACCAAAAACTTATTGAAGGGTCAATGCTCAACAAAGAAGCAATGAGCTGTGTGCCAACAAAACAATAAAACGCAATGCTAATCCAGCTGTGCCGTGGTTTCCATTGTGGATGGCGCGACAACAACCAAAGCAATAAAACAATCGTAATCTCAACTACAGCAAAAAGAAAAAACGCTTTTGGAACAACAAAAGGATGAATCGTTTTATTGGAGATAATAAGAGGCATCCACAACAATACGAATAATCCAGCCCTCACTAGCGCAAGCAGACTCGGCATCCTGATTTTGAATCTAAACATATCGCGTTGCTATTCTGATAACTGGTCGGGAATCCGATTCCCGCCAGGCGGGAATCGGATTCCCGACCAAAGGAATTATAGCACGTGTCCGCTATTGATCCCTCCGAAAAAATAGCTGAACGGTCTTCAACAAAATCAAGACGTCGAGAATAAAAGACCTGTTCTTTATGTAATACAAGTCGTATTCAAACTTTCGTTTTGAATCCAAAACCGATCTCGCGTATCTAAACTTTATCTGCGCCCAGCCAGTAAACCCTGGTTTGATAAAATGACGAACGCGATAATGCGGTATCTCCCTTTCAAGTTGTTCAACAAACACCGAACGCTCTGGACGAGGTCCAACAAGACTCAAATCTCCTCTTAACACATTAAGCATCTGCGGAATCTCATCCAAGTGCGTGCGACGCAATATCCTGCCAACGCGTGTCACGCGCGGGTCATCTTTTGTCGCCCATTGCGCCCCAGACTCTTCCGCGTCTTTGCGCATTGATCGAAACTTTCTTATCTTAAAAGTTGCGCGATGCAAACCCAAACGCTCTTGCGTGTAAAAAATATTCCCTCGATCCTCAATCTTTATAGCCAACGCGCTCAATACCCACAAAGGAAAGGTACAAAGCAATATCATCAAAGCCGCAACAACATCGAAACCACGCTTAAAATATCTATTCAACCCGTGCTGTTTATCTTGGATATTGCGGATAAACCACTGCTGATCAACAACATCCAATGGAATACACCGAGAAAAAATCTCGAATGCTTGCGGAAGATCAATGAAAAGGACCCCTGTCTCAAGACAGTCGTATAGCGCTTGAATGTAATTCGTCTGTGTGAGAAACGATGAAGGCACGACAACCGTCTGAAGTTTTTGATCGCGGATCTGCACCGCGAGATATTCGATGTCATTACCAAGCCTGACACACTCATAACCATGATGCTTATATGATAGGATCGCGTGCTCAAGATCATCTAATTCACTGCCTATACCAAACAACCCAATGCGCCATCTTGCGATCGAAGAAAGTTTTGAAGCAAAAAAAACTCGCCACGAATAAGACGCCAGACCGAACAAAACAACGTGGATCAATAGGTTTGTCTTTGGGGTTATTGAAGTAAATGATAAAAAATAAAAATATAAAACCCCAGTCGCGAACAAAATCAGAATTGAGATCACGTAACGAGAAAAAAATGGTAAAGATGTGACTGGAACAGAAAGGTCGTACAAATCAGAAATATAAAAAATAATCAACCAAAAAATATACAAAAGAGAAAACTGCGCCGCGTGTGAAACAAAAAGCCCGATATCCCATTCCCCCCAGAAACCTATCAAAAGGGTTATCCACAAAGACACTAACAACAAAAATGCATCGCCCAAAAGAAGGATAATTTTTCGAAACGCGATATTCACAAAACCGCCGTAATTGGCTTGCGAGTATTGTGTCTTTTTTTTCGAAACCTGTAAAATGTGGGCGTATGGATCAGCAGGATACAATTCTTGTCACGGGAGGCGCTGGTTTCATTGGCGCGCATGTTTCCAAACGTTTAATTGAGCTTGGACACAAAGTTATTATCGTTGACAACATAAATTCGTACTACGACGCGTCGCTCAAAGAGGCACGCCTCAAAACCTTGCTCAAAGACACTCCACACACTTTCTATCGCGCTGACATCCAGGACACAGACGCAATGCGAGAAATATTCGCGCGCCACAAACCAACTCTCGTCTGCCATCAGGCGGCGCAGGCTGGCGTGAGATACGCGATTCAAGACCCTTTTGCATACGGAAACTCGAACCTGCTTGGGACACTCACGATTCTCCAGCTCGCAAAAGAATATAACGTGAAAGGTATTGTGCTTGCCTCAAGTTCTTCAGTGTATGGCGAGGCAAAACACTATCCTGTCAAAGAAACTGATACAACGGACGCACCTGTTTCGCTCTACGCCGCCACGAAAAAATCTTGCGAGCTAATAGCCTACTCTTATCATCATCTCAACAATCTCCCAATCACATGCCTGCGCTACTTTACGGTTTACGGCCCATGGGGGCGACCTGATATGGCGTTTTTTTCTTTTACAAAAGCCGCGTTTGAAGGAACTCCGATTGATGTGTATGGCAACGGCGAAATGGCACGGGACTTTACTTACATTGATGATATCGTTGAGGGAATCACGCGCGCGCTTGAGGTGAACCTGCCTTGGGCGATAATAAATCTAGGGCGAGGAAAGCCCGAGCCGTTGATGCACATGATCGAACTCATCGAAACAGCTACTGGCAAGACTCTTAAAAAACGGTTTGTTGGAATGCAACAAGACGATGTAAAACAAACCTGGGCTGACGTGAGTCTCGCAAAGACACTGCTGGGATGGGAACCGAAAACAACACTCGACGAAGGCATCCCCACTTTCGCGGAATGGTACAAAAATTATTATGGGGTGTGATGGTGAAAAAAAAATCGCGGTCTTCTTCACTCACGGCGTGTCTCTCGAGCTTTGGGATAAACGAGGGATGTTCTCGCGCGAAGTTCGTTTTTATCAAGAGCTGGCGCAACAGGTTGGTGAAGTAATTTTTTTTACTTACGGGCGCAATGATAAACAGTATCAAGAAAAATTAGGGGCGCGTATCCACCTATTCCAAAAACAACTTCCGATCCCAAATCTACTTTATGGACTACTACTCCCCTTTCTTTTTTGGAAGCAGATCGCGGGCGTCGACATGTTACGTATCCACCAAATGGCAGGATCAATACCCGCGCTGATTGCCCACTGGGTTTTCCGCAAGCCGCTCATCGTCCGTTGCGGGTATCAGTGGTCAACTTTTTTGAATCTACAAAACGCCTCGCGGATTAAACAATGGATTGTCGAATGGATAGAAAGAATCAGTTACAAAACCGCGGACGCGATCATTGTCACAACGCAAAGAGACGCCCGACAGATTGAAGATAGATACGAGATTCCAAAACAAAAAATCAATACCATCTCCAATTTCGTTGACACTGATCTATTCAAGCCACTGATGATCGAAAAAGAAAAAAACAGCGTTTGCTTTGTTGGAAGATTGGAGCCGCAAAAAAATTTACACTCACTCGTGGAAGCGATGAAAAGTGTTGACGCTCGACTCGTCTTGTACGGTGAAGGCTCACTGCGCGAATCACTTGAGAACAGCGCGCGCGAACACGGAGTTGATATCGAGTTTCGCGGTCGCATTGCGAACGAAATGTTACCTCAAGCACTCAATGCCTGCGAAATTTTCATACTCCCCTCATTCCACGAAGGCAACCCAAAAGTTCTCTTAGAAGCAATGGCTTGCGGTTTACCTGTCATTGGTACGAGAGTAGAAGGAATCGAATCGATCGTTGAGCACAACTATAACGGCCTCTTGTGCGCAACTGACGCGAACTCAATCCAACAAACGATCGTGAGTTTACTCAACGATCCCCAAAATCAAATCCGTCTGGGCAAATCAGCTCGCGAATTAATCCTGTCGGCGTGTTCACTTTTAAAAGCGATCGAAAGGGAACAGAACATCATGCAAGCCTTATGATCGCTTACGATCCCCAACAAAAACGACTCGCCGTATTCAACCGTCAGGCAACGCCTGAATTTTGGGATGAACAATGGAACAAAGGCAATCTTCTCAAAAAAATTCGATCAGGAAAAACCTACCACTTCTTAAAAAGCATCACGGCAAAATATGTCAGACCAAGCGGACGCGTCTTGGAAGGCGGATGTGGCACAGGACAAATTGTATTTTGTTTGAACTCGTGGGGATACGAAGCGTACGGCGTTGATTATGCGACGCGGACTATCAAGACAGTCAACGAACTTTTCCCAGAGCTACGTGTTAGTGTCGGTGATGTCAGACACCTCGACTTCCCAAATGAATATTTCGACGGTTACTGGTCGTTAGGAGTCATTGAACATTTTTGGAGTGGATTTACACCGATTGTCAAAGAGGCGTCTCGTGTACTTAAAGCGGATGGCACCCTGTTTCTCACCTTCCCTTGGATGTCTCCCCTGCGTCGATTCAAAGTATTGCTCGGTTGCTACCCCAACATCAGCACCATGCGAGACCCAAGCGCGTTTTATAAGTTTGTATTGGACAAACATCCTGTTGCGCGAGAGCTCGAACACGAGGGCTTTGTCTGTGTCGAGTCACTTCCCTTTGACGCGCTTAAGGGGATCAAAGACGAAATTCCATTTCTGCATCCTGTGCTTCAAAAGCTCTACAACAGCAAATCCAAACTCGCACGCGGACTGCGTTATCTTCTCACCCTTGTCCTCGCGCGACTATGCGGTCACATGATTACTCTTGTATGCAAAAAATCCTCGTCCATCTCGCGTTAAAACTTCACAACTTCTCTTACAAACTCGCCAGCCTGCTCGCGATAAAAGCCGAGAGAGGTTTGCATCCTAAACATCGTCTGATGAACTATCACCAATTTTTCCTAGACCACATCTCCCCAAACGACACAGTGCTGGACATTGGCTGTGGTAATGGCGCTCTCGCGTTTGATCTTGCGAAAAAAGCCAAGCACGTCCTCGCCATTGATACGAACAACAAGAATCGTTCCATTTGGGAGAGTCACTTCGTGCGCGAGAATCTCACTTACATGATCGCGGACGCAACAACCTTTAATTCAGAACAGACATTCGATGCCGTTGTGCTTTCCAATGTCTTAGAACACATCGAACATCGCGTTGAGTTCCTCAAAAAAATCAAACACCTCGCCCCCCTCTTACTAATCCGCGTGCCAATGCTCGATCGCGACTGGATCACGCTGTACAAAAAGGAGTTGGGGCTTGAGTATCGGCTCGACAAGACGCATTTTGTTGAATACACACTCGAGAGTCTTGTACACGAACTTCACGAGGCTGGATTCACAGTGCAATCTCATTCCATTCAGTTTGGTGAAGTTTGGACAGTGTGTTCAAAGTAGATATGGTTAATCTCATTAAAAAATTTAATGTATCTTCTCAAGTGACAAATAAAAAAAGAATCGGTTTTGTTTTTAGTGGAACCTTTTTGCCTTACGACAAAGTTATCCCATCAACGAGATTACGTGTATACGATGTAATACGGGCATTTAATAATTCAGACCGTTTTACGCTGGAAGTTTATAGACCATGGAGAAAATATGATGCCGTGATTTTTCAAAAAACATTTGATGAAAAGGCGTTTCGTCTGGCATTGCGGCTCAAAAAAACCACCAAAATCGTCTTAGATATAAATGTAAACTATTTTGATCACACATGGATGAAAAAAGGCGAGCTGAACCAAAACAAAAATATTTGTCGATTCATGACTCTTACAGATCACTTGCTCGTGTCAACGAATTACCTGAAACAATACATTCTGCCCCTACATTCAACCACACCCATCACGGTAATCGAAGAAAATATCCCGGACAAATACCTTTTAGCCAAACCCCCACAAGTAATAAATCAACACGTAACTTTTGTTTACAATGGATATTCTATAAAAACAAAAGACCTTCAGCTTCTCCAACACGTACTTACGCGGCTTGCGAATATTTTTGACGTTTCATATCTCTTCGTATGTGAAAAAAAACCTTCCATCTCTTTCACGGGAGTACAAACTAAATTTATAAAACATTCTTATAAAATAAACGAGGAGCACCTTGCGCTTGGACAAATCTGTCTTGCCCCACGCGACTTAAACGATTCATACAATCTCGGACACAGTTTTACGAAAATTGGTTTACCTATGGCAGTCGGTATCCCAGTGGTTGCATCTCCTATCCCTTCATATACTGGCTCTCCAGCAATTTTGGTTAATGATTTCGGAGATGCGTGGGAATATGAGATAACAAAATTAATTACTGATAGATCATACTACAACGAAATTGCTGCTAGGGGGCGCACATACTGCGCAAAAAATTATTCTATAAAAATAATCGCGGAAAAATATAACGACCTGTTTAGCTCACTAGCTGACTAATATGAAGGTGGCTCTTGGTTACAAAATCCAAAACGGTCCATATGGAGGGGCAAACCAATTCGGAGTCGCGCTTCGCGATTTTCTACAAAAAAAGGGATGCACTGTTGTGTTTGATTTAAAAGACGCTGACGCAGATATTGTTTTGATGCTGGATCCGCGTGCTCGATTGAAACGCGAAACGTTTGGTGCAATTGAGATTATTAAGTATGTGTGTTGCACAAACCCAAACGCAATCATTATCCATCGCATCAACGAATGTGATGAGCGAAAAGGAACAAAGACTGTAAATAAACAACTATCACTCGCGAACTCAATCGCCGACTACGCCGTCTTTATCTCGTCCTGGCTTGAGCAATTGCACCGTGGGCAAAATCGCTTTACGGAAAATAGCTCAGTAATAAAAAACGGCGCCGACCGTTCTATTTTCACCTACCAAAAAAAGCAACTACCGACCGACCGTAAAATTCGCCTTGTTACTCACCATTGGAGCAGTAACTGGAATAAAGGTTGGGATGTCTACACCTATTTAGATGAACAACTGGCTACAACTTCTCTTGGTGATCATTTCGAATTGCATTATTTCGGAAACGTTCCCAAAAACCTCTCTCTTAAACGCATTCACGTCCACCCACCAAAAACAGGCAAGGAATTAGCCGAGTCTTTACACAACAACGACATTTATCTAACCGCATCTTTGAACGAACCCGCGGGAATGCATCATATAGAAGGAGCGCTCTGCGGACTTCCTTTACTTTACCGAAATAGTGGCGCCCTCCCCGAATATTGTAACGATTATGGCGTAATGTTTAATGACACGAACGATGTTTTAGCTTCACTAGAAAAACTCATACTTAGTTATGATCTGCATACGGAACGACTAGCGCATTATGGAAATTCTGGTGAGCATATGTGCGAGGAATACCTAAATCTTTTCAGCGTGTTATTGTCAAAAAAACAATCATTAATCGCAACCAGAAGACACAATACTTTTGAAAGACTTAACAGGTTAATTACTTCGATCAAATTTAAATGGTTTCTATTGAAAGAACTCCTGCTTTCTCGTCTATGAATCAATTTTCAAAAACAATTTTCGATTATCTTAAGCATTCTTTTTATTTTAACCAAAAACAACAATGGAATGCACTCGCACTAAAAGCGATGCCCAACAATGCATCGATCTTAGATATTGGTTGTGGCATCGGACGTTTTATCGAACAGGATCCAAAACGGATACACGGCATTGATCATTCTGAAAAAAGTGTCACTGTTTGCCGTAACAAAGGGCTTAGTGTCACGCAAGCGGATGTAACAAGGCTTCCTTTTGAAGATGCCTCATTTGAAGGTGTCCACTGTGCACACGTTATTGAACATTTGATCCCCACTCAAGCGCACGAACTTCTGAAAGAAATTGATCGTATATTAAAAAATAAAGGCGTTTTTTGTCTGCAAACCCCATTATTGTATGATGGATTTTACAATGACCTCACGCATATAAAACCCTATAATCCTAAAGCGATTTTACATTACATCAATACTAACGCTGGCTCACAACGCACACTGAATGATTTAAATGGGAAATACACTCTCCTGAAATTACGATACAGAAGGCAACCGCTTTTTTATTCTTGGTCTGCTGAAACTCCGAAACTTTTACGGATAATCTCAAATCTCCTACTTCGGTTTGGCATAACGCGGCTCAAAAAAACCGGATACATGTTGATAGTAGAAAAAAACGCCTAAAGCAGGCTATGAAATTATTACCACGTTGGTTAGCAAAAAAAACAAGCGGAATACTTTCGCTCACAAGCACTCACGTCATCAATATCGTTGTGGCAGTGTTGACATTGCCAATCATTCTCTCAAGTCTCCCAATCGCGGGCTATGGAAAATGGCAATTCATTCTCGCGATCCAAGCCTGGGTTCTAGTATTTTCCGCGCCGCAAATCACAGACGCGACAAAACGCGGGCTTGCGCTTGGACAAGACGGCACTTTTTTTTACGCGCTGTTCAAGCGTGGAAAAATCCTCTTGTGCACATCTCTTATTTTTATACTACTCTCGATTTACTTCGCTCTCACAGACAGGTTAACGTTCTCGCTATTATCGGGAGTCAGTGTTGCTTATATCTTCTTTAACCTCCTCACCCAAACAAGCATCGGCGAATACTTCACCGCAAAAAAAGAATTCCTCTGGCTGGGAGCGTGGTCAATCCTTTCAAGCCCAATCGCCAGGATCGGTTCGTGTCTTATTGCTTTTTTCACAAACAGTATTGTGTCCTTTGTGCTATTTCAAATCTGCTTCGCGACTCTCATTTCACTCATCGCAATTATTTTGCTAATTTTGAAACGTGGTCTGTGGCGACAGTACGTGCTGAAAAACTACGATGCGTCATGCGTCAAATTTGGGTTACGTTCAATCCCCACCGATCTTCTTGGCATTACTTCAAATCGCATTATCGAAATCCTTATCGGTGTTTTCTTTGGGCTATCAAGCCTTGCGTATTTTTCAGTCGCGCGCGATTTGAGAAACGAAATTTCAAACATTCAAAAAATAAGCATGCCGCTCTATTACGCCGAATTTGTGAAACAACCATTTGAGATTTTGGTACAAAAAATTCACAAACATATCTTCAAGATGATTTCTATTAGCACTGTCCTTGGCGCTGTCGGCGTTATTTTTGGCGTATTCTATATCAAATTATTATTACCTTCTGAATTTCATGTCGCTATTCCTCTATTGATGATTTTGAGTCTTGCTTTACCCATAGGCATCCCGACAGTAATATTCGCCACTGCCCTTAATACGCATTTCCGTTATCGAGCCACCGCATTCGCAACCGCGATCCCAAACATGATTGAGATTATCTTCGTTGCACTTTTTGGATGGATTTGGGGGATAATAGGAATGGTGACAGCTGTCGCGGTGTATGGTTACATTAGTTTCGTTTTTTTCTATCTTGCGACTGTACAACGCGAATGTGTAAAAAAAATTCTTGAAAAAAATCGAGGAATGCGAGCAATAATGAACCTGTATTAATGTGGCTGTGTTAATAATTTTATCTGTACACAATGCTAAACAATACGCGAACGGTGCCATCGCAAGCATCCTCGCGCAGACGTTTTCTGATTTTGAATTGATAATCATTGATGACGGTTCGACGGATGGAACAGCAGACCTGCTCAAGGAGTTCACAATCAAAGATACCCGCGTGCGTATCATAACCAACGAAACAAACATCGGTCTCACTCGCTCGTTAAACCTTGCCCTCAAACAAGCGCGCGGAGAATACATCGCACGAATGGACGCTGACGACATCGCGCTTCCCAACAGACTCGAGCGTCAAATAGCGTTTCTAAAATCTCACCCAGACATCTCTATCGTTGGTACTGCGTACGAGTGGATTGATAAAGACGGCAACGTAATTGGCAAACCAAAAATGATTACTGGAGCTGACGCGATCCATCGCGCGCTCCCACGCACCAATCCCCTTTTGCACAGCTCGGTTATGATCCGCAGATCCGCTCTTGACCAGGTGGGCGGCTACAACGAAACAATGAAACGCGCGCAGGATTATGATCTGTGGTTGCGCTTGTCGAGAACATGCAAATTCGAAAACCTCTCCGAGGTGCTCATGCAAAAACGCGTGACAAGAAATATAATCTCCTTCAAAAACGAACGCGAACAAATCCGTTTCGCCTTGCTCGCCCGCCTTAACGCGCTCAAGCGCGGAGACTTCCCGCTTTGGTGCGCGATCTATCTCCTCAAACCTTTTTTAGCTACCATTCTCCCCAGTCCGCTCGTAACATGGGTGCGCATCCATCTGTTCAATCAAAAAATCTACGCTCACGAAAGTATGAGATAAATTATGAGCACATCGTGCAACAATCGTCTCCACACAATCCTCGCGATCCTTGTTTGTCTAACATTGCTCTCAACGATATTTTTTTGGCCAAACTATTATGCGCCGTTTGGTAGCGCGAAACTGATCGGATTTTTATTTTTCACCCAGCTCGCTTTACCATTCTATCTTGCCATCATTGCGCGTGAAGGAAACTTATTCTCGCGCCTGCATCATCCTGCCATTATCGCGCTTGGAAGTTTAATTTTGATCATGATCGCATCCTCCGCGCTTGGCATTGACCCAATCAACAGTTTCTTTGGCACACTCAAACGTCCAATCAGCACGATCGTCTTCCTTCACGGATTTTTTTTCGTTCTTTATCTGCATGAATTATTTACCTTCAACCAAAAATGGAAACACAATCTAACCACCCTTCTCATTGGAATCACCGCCACCACCTCCGCGTACGCGATTATCGAATCGTGGCTTCCTTTTTCGTTAATAAGCCAGGAGAACAGAACGGCTGGGTTATCAGGCAACCCAATTTATTTGGCAAGTTTCCTCATCTTGCCACTTTTTTTTAGCCTTAGTCGAGCAATAGATACAAACCAAAAACACAAAACGGTCTATTGGCTCACGAGCGGCATCATCATCGGCGCGATCCTACTGTCTGGAACACGCGGAGCAACCTTGGGGCTTATCGCTGGCTTTGCGTTTTTTGTCTGCGTTCAATCTTATCAACGCGGAAAATCCCATCTATCCATCCTCGCAAAAAGCGGAGCGGGAATATTTTCCATCGTTCTTCTAATCTGGCTCGCGGGTTTTGTCTTGCCTTCTGATTCCCCAATCCAACGCCTCACCGCCTACACTGACAACAACGTCCAAACTCGTCTCACGTACTGGGGAATGGCTCTGCGCGGCTCTCTTGAAAATCCTATCCTTGGATCTGGACCTGGAAATTTTTACCGCGTTGCTGACAAGTTCTTTACTCCAAACATTTACTCGATCACGACAGTCTGGCCTGACAAACCTCACAACACCTTGCTTGAGTGGCTTGAGTCAACTGGAATCGTTGGCTTAGCCGCGTTTGTTGGTATCTTATTCTTTCTCTTTCAAGAAGGTTGGCGAAAAAAACGCTCACGCGCCGATCTCATACTCTTGGCTGGATTGACAGCTTATGTAGTTCAAAGCGCATTTGTATTCCACACCATTGGCGAGCTCATCGCGTTTCTGTTTTTCTTAGCCTGGGTGATTTCGTCGAAACCAGAAACCAACATCGTCTCGCCGCCACCAAGACAAAGACGAACGGTAGTCGCGGCTGTAATCGGTGCGCTTGTGCTTCTAATTGGCGTCTCCACTGTAACAATTCCGTTTCACACACTAGCCTTAAACATTGGCAAAGGAACAGCGGCAGTGAACCAAAACACGAATGAGGCGCTTGCGTATTTTGAAAAGGCCACGAGTCAACCAATCGTGTGGGATGACGCGCTTGTCGCGGAAAAATATTTCGACATCACCAACCAAGCAGAACAAACAACCAACTCACAAGCGACCATTCAAGCGGCGATAAATGTTTACGAACGCACCGTGTCTCGTCACCCATTGCGCGCGAAATACTGGACCGACCTCGCGCGTCTGTATGTTTTACTCGCGGACACTAACGACGGCACGGTAGATCAAGCTGGAATTACAGCCGCGCAACGCGCAATAGATCTTGCGCCTCAAAGATTCGAGGGCGCGCAAACAATGGCATTCATCCTGGCGCAAAATGGTGATCTTTTTCAAGCGGCTGAATACTCTTCACAAACGGTAATAAAAAACGCGCGCGCTCTCACAAAAGAATATCTAACCTGGGCTGTTGATCTCTCAGCGAGTCGCCAGGAATTTGAAACTGTTATTGAGATGTACACAGCGTGGAGAAACGCGCATCCTGAAGATTTATCAATACTTGCCAACCTCGCGGCAACTTACGCGCAGAACGGACAAATTGAAAAAGCCATTGAGACAGCGAATGAACTTAAGCGGCTTGACCCTGCCAGCGTAAACGCTGTAGATGAATTTCTTCTCAGCCTTTAATATGCGCATTCTTTTCTTCATCACAAAATCAGAAGCAGGCGGAGCGCAGACACACGTGGCACAACTGGCAAAATTTTTTGTTTCCCGCGGAGATGAGGTCGCAATCATGAGCGCGCCAGGAGGCTGGCTTGAACAAGAAGCCACAAAGATTGGCGCGGGATTTTATCCCAATCCTTTTCTTTGCAACACATCTAATCCACTGCGGCTCTGGCGAGCCAGCAAAACCCTGTCGCGCGCGATCAATAATTTTCAGCCAGACATAGTCGCTTGTCACAGCACTATCGCTGGACTTATCGGTCGCCTATCAATCCGCAACCGAGTCCCGACAATTTTTACTGCTCACGGCTGGGGGTTCACTCAAGGCGCTCCCTTATCCCGCAGAATCATCACGCCAATTCTCGAACGCTTTGCCGCTCGATACTGTGACAATGTCATCGTAGTGTCGCGCAACGATCTCGATCTTGCTCACGACAATCGGATTACCAACGATTCAAAACTCACCCTAATCCACAATGGTGTCGAGCCTTGCGCGCAACGCGCCACGACCGCGCATGACACAACAAACATTTTCTTTGTCGGCCGTCTTACTCCCCCAAAAGATCCCATCCTACTCATCAACGCGATCGCCGGATTACCAGAAGAATTACGAAAACAAATCAAACTAACGATCATTGGTGATGGCTCACAGGTAGATGATGTCCGAGATTGTATCCGCGACAACGACCTTATCGCGCAAATCGAAATGACGGGCACGCTAACTCGTGATGAAGTTCTCAAGCGTCTTCAAACCCAAGCCGACGTATTCGCGCTCGTTTCTCGCTGGGAGGGTTTCCCATACACGATCCTCGAGGCAATGGCGCTGGGCATACCAGTAATCGCCTCAGACGTCGGTGGTATTAACGAAGTTGTTGATGACTCCGTTGGGTGTCTAATTTCGCGCGACGATTCGCAAGCTCTCGCAGACGCGATACAAAACGCAATCCTGTATCCAGACGAATGGAAAACCAAAGGCCAACGTGCCTATAACAGAATCCATTCTAACTTCTCACTTCAACAGATGTTCGAAAAAACTCTCTCTGTTTATCAAAACGCTCTTCGAAAACGAAACAAGGACTGATATACTACTCGTATATGCAACTGGAGGAACGCCTTTTTTTAAAAATAAAAACCGAACCGTCTCTTTCGTTCATTGATTCTTTTTTGCGTGATAATCAACTGGCGAATATTTATCTGGTTGGGGGCGCGGTGCGCGACTCGGTAATGGGACGCGAGACAAAAGACTTTGATCTTGTCATTGGCCGCGTTGATCCAAAAATAATTGAACAATGGTTCTCCGCTCGCGGTACGATTAACCTCGTCGGTGACCATTTTGGCGTTTATAAGTTTCTGCCCAAGGGTTTCTCATCACACGAAACCAATTTTATTGATATCGCTTTACCGCGCACCGAGTCAGTAACAAGCGGCAGTCTGGGTGGCTACCACGACTTCGATGTTCAGTCTGACCCAAGCCTTTCAATCGAAGACGATCTCAAACGCCGAGACTTCACAATCAACGCGATGGCGTTTGATCTGCGAAACAAAAAACTTATCGATCCATTCCAAGGTCAAGAAGATATCAAGGTCAGACTTATTCGCGCTGTTGGAGACGCCCACGAACGGCTTGAGGAAGATTTAACAAGGATCCTGCGCGCGATCAGATTCGCGTCAACGCTTGGATTCAGAATTGATCTAGAGACCGCGGACGCGATCAAAAAACTTGCGCCATGTCTCAACCAAATCCGTCAACAAGATGATAAAAAAGAATTCGTTGTCCCACGCGAGGTGATTGGCGAAGAACTAACGAAGTCCATCGCGAGCAACCCAAGTACCACGATAATGGAATTGTCGTCACTGGGGGTTTTGAAAGAGCTTTTCCCAAGAGTAAACGACCTGGCAATCCAGTCTCCTGCTTATCTTGAGCCGCTTTCGCGCGCCAAACCAAACGAGCCAATTATTGCACTGTCACTTCTTCTTCGTGGTCTTGATGAAATAACTTTGGGACAAGCAGTCGTATTTGCTGGTCTCGATCGTCTATCGCGCGATTCAAAAATAAGATTGGATGTAAAACTTCTCCACTGGCTGATTCGTTCCGTCAAAGAGAGCATCACTCCAGACCAGGTCAACCTATTGCCAGCTTCCGCGTTTGAAAATGGATTCATGGGCGAACACGGCTCCGCGCGTGTCAAATGTTTGAATCTGCTTGGTGAGACCGCGCTCGTCAACGCGGCGGCAAAAAGGAGAAAAACTATCGAAGACCGCTGGCTCGTTGATGAAGACGAACACATAGCCCCCCTGCTTTCAGGCAACGATGTGCTCTCGCAAGGAATTACTCCTGGCCCAGAAGTCCGCGTGTGGCTCAACCGCATTCGTGACGCGCAACTAGATGGCGAACTTCTCTCTCGCGAGGCGGCGTTGCGGTGGTTGAAAGAGAATGTACATAAGTAAAAATCCAAAACCCAAAGTCCAAAACCCAAACTTTCTTATTTCTTATTCTTCCTACTCCTTTCCCCATTTGGATTTTGGTTCCTGGATTTTGGATTTTTTGACTGACGTAGAGGCTACATTTCAAACCCATCAATCTTTACGCGCGTTCTGTCTTCTCCACTGATAAGCTCCAACCACTGATTTAATTCTTTTGCCAATGACAAAACGCCGAACTCTTCTTTGGTTGAATCAGCGATTGGGATAATCAGTAGTGGAAATTCTGAAGTGAACTTTGAGCCAAACCCATGATCGCCAAAAGATATTGATAGCGCGATCGAGAGCTCACTAAATGCCTGCTTTGGGCTCATGTATCTTCGACTCACGACAAACCCCATTGGCAATTTCTCTTTCAGGGCTGCCGGATTAAACCCTCCTGTGCCATCGTAATAAACAACACGGGCGGAGTGAAACTCGACAGGGCGGTCGAGAGTTGTTAAGTGGCCTTTGTAAACGACACCGAGCTCGTCAGCAATCTGTTTCGCGTTTTCAATCGCAATCTCATCAACTGATTTATCAGTTATGTTGTGTTCAGCCCGATACAATCCTGCGGCGCCACAATGCACGTGGCTTGTCACGCCTTCTATGCCAGCACTTTTAAGGGCATTCAAAAACACCGCACGATCATCCCCTTCCGTTAGCATACCCGACCCAGCGCTTCGCATTGTCCCTCTTGGCACACCCTCGTCCATACAACAAAGAATCCTTGGCCCATCAGCAAACGCAAGATCAAGATCAGATATCTTGCTAACAACAATCTTGACTCCGTTAACCAAAAAAGAATCAACTAAGATTCCTTGTTTCTCCCATTCCAAATTTTTCGCTTGTGAGTCGTTCTCTGTTTGATGTGACATAGAATAATTGAAGACGACGAAAACCTCTGACCTTCACAATGCTTGCCCGCCCGCCCTAGAGCGAAGTACCTGGGCGGCGGGTCAATGTGACGCTCCCCGCCCGACCGAACGTCCACTTTCCATGGTGGGCGTATCTGGGCTCGAACCAGAGGCCTTCACAATGTCAATGTGACGCTCTAACCAACTGAGCTATACGCCCAACATGGAAAGTGTGTGTTCGGTCGTTCGGGCGGGTAACCAACTGAGCTAGCCGCCCATATTGCGACAAGATTGTACGAGACAACACGCTGACCCGTCAACCCTAAAAGAACTTACTAATGTGAATGGGATCATCTGTTACCTCTTGCTGTGATGCGACTGGCGCTTCTCCCTCATCGTTAAGATCCTCCAACACAATCCACGGTTTGCTCTTGCTCTTTGAGATGCTCATGATGATAAACCCGCCGACCGTGAGCACTGCCGCTCCCAAGAGAAACGCTGAAAAGATATTCGCGAACCCGCATCCAAAAATAGACGCGACTATTTCGGCTTTATTCGTGGCAGACATTAGACACGCGCTAACGACTTCTTGCGCGCGGGAAAGACCAAAGTAGCTCGCGCCGACTCCAACCATCAACGCCAGAAGCGTAAACAAACAACTAAAACGCACTGCACGAATCCGTCCAAGACGCATAATTGTCATTACGGCGAAAAACACCCCGCCCAAAATCCAATACAAAAGAAACCAGATAATCGCCAGGACAATAAAAAAAGAAAATATCTGAGGATTCATATTAGGATGGTGGGCCACGTCGTTCGCGAACGACGTGGTGG
>JAGVQB010000050.1 GCA_020051955.1 bacterium
ATCTTGCGTTTCACGGGCACCCGTCGACCCCACTCTACGTAGAATGTCTACGTTTCGTGGGGCTCGACAGCCCGTTCAACGCAATCTCATCGACTTTTGAGAGAGGTCTCATTAAATAAGAACGTCTAATAGTACAAGCGAGGCACCGACCGCGGCCGCCACCATTGAGATCACCCACGACCGCATGACAATCTGTGGCTCATGCCATCCAACCGCTTCAAGGTGATGATGCAAAGGCGAAGATCGAAACAGGCGTAGTTTCAGAACACCGCGCGAGAACCATTGCGCGAGAACAGACAACGATTCAATCACAAAGATGATTCCGATAATCGGCAAAAACAAAGCAGTGTTAGTGAGCATTGCCACGATCCCCAGCGTCACGCCAAGCGACATCGCGCCAGTGTCTCCCATGAAAAATGTCGCTGGGTGGATGTTGAACCAAAGAAAGGTGAGTAGTGCGCCAAGAATTACGCCGCAAAATACAGCCAGATCATAGCGTCCCTGCGCGAAAGCGATAACCGCGAACGCACCGAATGACGTTAAGAGCGAGCCACCAGCAAGACCATCAAGCCCATCCGCTTCGTTAACAGAAAAGGCTGTCGCGACAATCACAAGAATAAAAAAAGGAACGTACCAAAGCCCTATATTAAAATCACCAACGAAAGGAATTTGTAAAAGATCCCAATCAAGCTTTACGTGAAACCACCATGCACCAATGACCGCGATCGCTGTGTAAATGAGAAGCCGATGTCGCATTCGCAATCCCCCGCCTTTGGGACCTATGCCGCGCGCATTGAAAAAGTCATCAACAAAACCAACAATCGCGGAGGCAACGAGAGCCCCAAGCGGAAGCAGTGTCTCGGATCGTGTTAGAAAATTAAGACGCGACAGGATCGAATCCGTGGGCAAAAATTGTGAGAGATAATACAAGACGACAGCCATCACAAGCACTGTCCACCAAATGAGCAAGCCGCCCATTGTGAGCGTGCCAATTTTCTTTTCGTGAAGCTTGGCAAAAATTGGCGCGTCAGCTAGGGCACGAATCGACTTGCCCATTTTCCATTTTCGCAAAAGCCGAACCAACAACGGCGCCCACGCGAAAGCGACAACGAAAGCCACAGCAGAGAGCAAAAGCACGCGCACGATCTCAAAAGATTCAAGCGTCATAGATTTATGATTACGATAAGCGCCATTGCCGCAAGGAGCGTTAATTGAAGCAATGGGGTCGCGACCGCGAAAAATAATGAGAGCGTTTTCTGGCGATGAAAAGACACGGCCTGAATAACCGTGTTAAGTAGAAGAAAAAATAATCCCAATATTGGAATAAAGAAAATGTGCCACACTGGTCCGAAACGATCCACGCCTAAATAGATGTTGTAATGCAGGGCAATAAACGGCTCGTCTTCAGCAAGCGGCAGAATGCGCCAGACCGGTAGCACAAAAGCCGCAAACAATAAAACCAAACTCAATAGCAAACTCAATCGCACCAGCGCGCTACTTGTAAACATTTCGCGCGTATCCTTCCAAAACTGCTGAAAAAATTTTTTGTATCGATGTGCAAACGTCACAATGTGATACTTATGATAACTGTTTTATCACTCTCTCGCAAACAAAAAACACCGCCGAAGCGATGTTAATTTGATTACTTGGTCGGTTCCACATTCGCAAACACTCGTCGCTTTAACGCGCCATGAAAGTTGGCGGCTTGCTTGCGCGTGAACTTTACGATCCCCGCGACAGCCGCGTATAGAGTATCGTCCTTGCCGCGCAATACGTTCTTGCCAGGATGAATTGGCGTGCCGCGCTGACGAACGATAATCTGTCCCGCGCGCGTAACATCTCCGTCCGCGATCTTGACGCCAAGACGTTGCCCAGCGGAATCACGTCCCAGCTGTGTAGAACCTCCTGCTTTTTTATGTGCCATATTTTTAGAATCCGAAATTGTCAGTTTGGATTGATTTGACGCCGAAAAGAATACCAAGGGGTTTGGTTGGTGTCAACAGAAGTTAGGGGTGAGGGAGGAGGGGTGAGGGGTGAGGGGTGAGGGAGGAGGGAAGGTTATCCCGCACTATCTGTAAAATCTGTAAATCTGTAAGAATCTGTAATCTGTAGATAACCGAATCTCTTGTACTAAAAAACGGTCCGAGTTAACGAACCGTCGTTGCCCGCTTAGGGCTTCTTGCAGGACAATTCCCTTGTATCAAACGAGAGCCCCGGCTGTGTGCAGAACTCCCTCAAAACGAGCACTGGATCCGATCCGCTCGCAGGTGCTGGAGACGCGGTCGTCTGCGCAGACACGGGCGGAGACGAGATCGGGATCGTCGGCATCTCGATCGTCCCATGGCGCAGATCCTGAATCTGCTCTCGCCACGTGACGACCAGGAAGACCAACAACGCGATCGGCACACCGTACTGCGCCCACGCACTGCGTCGCACGCCACGTCGCGCGAGCATATTCCCTGCCGCGATGACAGCGCCGGCAGAAGCAAGGATCTCGGTGAAAATCCGCAGGTCGTCGGGCGTGCCACCGACCATCAGGCTCGCACCACTCACTACGAGAGAGGCAACGAACACAAGCGTGACGAACTTCCACGCCCAGTGCCACCCTCTCCCCAGGATCCATCTCCCCAAGAGGATCGCCCCATAGACCGAGAACGCGCCCAGAACGCACTGATGAATGGACTCGAGCATCGTGATCTCCTGAGCCAATTTCGCAGGCTCAATGCATGTTCAGGAACGCGGAAATCTACCATAAAAATACGCCCCCGTCAACCGTAATGCCTCAAAAAACTACTCACATCGTTTGACAATCCCCCCTTTTTCGACTAGGTTTATTCGTTCGACTGGAGGAACTATGGAAGCCTTCGAAAGACCTTCGGTGATCATCCTGATCGCTGGGCTCGTCTTTGCCGCGAGCCTCGGATTCTACTTGGTGCGCACTTACGCGCTGACCGACACGCCCGAAACCATCACACCCAACGACAGCTTCAAGGCGGTAGTGACTGTCGGAGAGCCGACCATCGAAGTCGACACCAGCTCGCGATGCGTGCAAAGCGTTGATGAGTTGCCGGAAGCTCCGGATCTCTTCAGTGATGCTGACTCGCGCCTGCGCAACGGGCTGGTAATCGTCGTGATCAAGAGCACACGAGCTCTAATGGTCATGTACGACGGTAGCCTCGCAAGCAACCCAAACGACTCCAAGATGTGCTACCGAGTCGCACTGGGGATCGACAGGCAAGGACGCTCCACGAGTGCCTTTGACAAGACAGTACAAGGAGATCACCGAACTCCAGAAGGCTGGTATCGCGTCAGCGACAAGCCCTGGAGCCAGTACAAGGATGCGATCCGCATCCACTACCCCAACGATCGCCACGCCTCAAGGGGACTGCGAGACGGTCTCGTCTCGAGAGAGACCTTCGACCAGATCGTGAGCGCGAACGCGCGTCACGCTGTCCCCCCACAAGACACGCGTCTGGGTGGCGAGATCCTCATCCACGGAGACGGATCGTTCTCCGACTGGACATGGGGGTGCGTCGCTCTCGACGATGATGACCTTGCGAAACTAAGAAGCGCACTCCCTAACGGAATGCGCTCATGGATACTCATTCTCCCCTAGCGCGGAAACTGACCCGCGCTTTTTTAATTCATTGCAATGATACTCATCGCGTCAACTGACGAGATGCGAATTTCAGAACCTCGAGCAAGATAGTGTGCCAGCATATCAACATCATCAGGCTTCATATGAATACAGCCATGCGAAGAATCAAGAAAAAAATCCGGAGCTCCGTCCGATGGACTCGAGTGAAAAAACACAGACATCAGCTCCCCTTTCTGATCCTTCATTCGTATCGTCAAAGGACCAAAATCGTTTTTACCCCAAGTCTCTCGCAACCCACCGTTTTTTTCCAAAACATCTTCCAAAGCGTCCGCAACCTGAAACTCTTTAGGTGGCGTGCGAGTGCCGTCAGATGCTTTGTGCGAAGCCTCTCGATACAACACAGAACCCTTTTTTTCTCGAAAAGGTTTTTGCGGCGCGCCATACACAACAAACTCCGCGTCAGACCCGGTCAGTCTTCGCCAGGATCCATCTTGATCCTTATAATCAACATTTGTATGTGCCTCATCAGACCACCTAAGCTCCGCGTTATTCCCTACCCACGAGTTTCTCCATGACGGCGACTTTTTCTCAAGCGCGCGATCAAACGTGAAGGAACCATCTGGAGTTCTGGTTGCCAGATGCCCTGGAAGCCCAGGTTCCCAAGCAACGCCGTTCGCGGGGCCACCATTGCCAGGGAACACGTCTAACAGCACAACCGAATCTTTTTCGCGATGATACATCTCGATTCTCCCAGTGACCTGATCGAACAAAACAAAATTATCTTTCTGTCCTTTCAACCACTCACCGACTTCTGGAGCGAGCCAACCTTTTTCACCAATCTCTTTGACAACAGCGTGTTGCTGTGGGAGAGCCTCAACCATTCCACTCGCAAGCTCGCGCGCGTAACGCAAACCCATTTTTTTCGCGAGGTCAGAAGAAAATTGTCGAAACAATTCAAGCGCCTCTTTCTCTTCTATTTTTGGAATCACTTCAGCGGCATCAAGAACCGCGTCTTTTGAGAACTCAAACGGTAATGAGCTGTGAACATATTCCTCGCTCATCAAGTCAAACAACGAACCATAGTTCTCAAGCCTGCCGCGCGAGCTTTTCAACGCGCCCATAATATCCTTGTTGTCCTTGTGCAGATATTCAAATTTATCGAGCAGTGACTTGAATTGCCCATACTCAAAAGCCTCATCAGGCGTCCAAGATTGACGCCCGTGCCTCGCCTCTGATTCAAAGGCGACCTCTCCGCTATCCAAAAGCTCATCGTAAATAATTCGACGAAGCTCGTATTCTTCCCCTGCTTCTTGCGTTGTAATTTCCTCTTGTGGTTCTTCATTCCCGCCTTTTTCTCTCATCGCGCCAAACGCGATTCCACCGACACCTGTCAAAATCGCGATCATGCGCAGTAGAGGCTTTGTGACCCGCGACCTGCTCAGACGATCAAAAATGCCATGCGCGACTTCTCTGCGGTGTTTGACTGTTGTCTCATCGGCAGTTTCAGGACCGAATGGATGTGCCCTTTCCAGATCCCCTGATGACAAAGCAACGTCGCCAAAAAAAGAAAGCTCCGCGCTGCGCGTGCGCTCACGAGTGCTTGGCATCCTAAATTCCTCTGGAGCCTGTGACGGTTTTTCTCTCATAAAACTATTTCAAGCACGCTTTGATAAACGCGTTAAACAATGGATGTGGTCGTAGTGGGCGCGAGCGAAACTCTGGGTGAAATTGCACACCGACGAAAAACGGGTGGTCTTTTAACTCAACAATCTCGACAAGACCTGACGCTGGATTCACACCTGAGATTATCAAACCCTTTTCCTCAATCGCCTGCGAGTAGTCGTTGTTGAATTCGTAGCGATGACGATGGCGTTCGGAAACAATACTTCCTGCATAGGTCGGATTGGTCCTATATGACCTATGTGCTTTTGTTCCGCGCTTCAGTTCGCAATCGTATGCGCCAAGTCGCATTGTTCCACCATAACGATTAGCACGAATGTTTTTGAGCTGTAACGGACTAACGTGGATGATTGGGTCAGAAGTCGTCTCATCAACTTCCACCGTGTGCGCGCCTTTTTTACCAAGCACGTTTCGCGCGAACTCTACACAAGCAAGCTGCATTCCATAGCACAATCCAAAATACGGAATCTTTTTCTCGCGCACGTATTTGATTGTCGAAATTATCCCCTCGATCCCGCGCGTACCAAACCCACCAGGCACCAACACGCCATCAAACTTTGACAGACACCTTAGTCGTTTTGGGTCTTCTTCAAACTCCTCCGAGTTAATCCATTCCATTTCAATGCGCGCTTTGTTTGCCCACGCGGCTGACTTCAACGCCTCAATCACAGAAATATACGAATCAGACAATGTGTATTCTCCAGTTGAAAAATACTTCCCAACAACGCCTATCTTTACCGTGCGCTTTGCTGTTTCGCGCACGTTCGCCATTCTGTTCCACTCAAGCAAATCACCAGGCTTTTGGCGTAAACCAAACTTTTTTAGAATCGCGCTTGATAATCCTTCTGACTCAAACAACTCTGGAATCTGATAAATAGACGCAACGTCCGGTGCTGTGATGATGTCCCCTGGTTTCACATTGCAAAAAATTGAAAGCTTCTCACGACGAGGCTTGTCCATATACTGCTCGCCACGACAAACAATAAAGTCAGGATGAATACCCGCGCTGTTGAGTGACCGCGTCGCGTATTGCGTTGGCTTTGTTTTCATCTCTCCCAAATGCCTGGGCACTGGCAGATAGCTCACTAACACGAAAAGCACATGATCAGGATCTTCCAAATGCATCATGCGCGCGGCCTCCAAAAACAAAATGTTTTGATATTCACCAACTGTTCCGCCAACCTCAATCATTGTTACGTCGGCCTTTGCTTTTTGCGCGGCCTCTTTGATGCGCCTGATAACCTCCAGAGGAATATGAGGCACAACTTCCACGCACTTGCCTTTGTACTCAAGATTGCGTTCCTTCTGAATCACTGTCTGATAAATGCGCCCAGTGGTCATGTAATTTGCAGAGCTCAAATCAGTATCCAGGAACCGTTCGTAATTCCCCATATCTTGATCTGTCTCATCACCATCATCTGTCACAAACACTTCACCGTGCTCAACAGGATTCATTGTCCCTGCGTCAATATTCACATAAGGATCAATCTTAATGGCAGTGACATTGAAGCCGCGAGACTGAAGAATCTTTCCAATGCTGGCTGTGGTGACGCCCTTGCCAACGCCTGACATAACGCCGCCGACTACGAAGATGTAACGATGGATCATATTGGAGGGGTGGGAGTAAAAATCCAAAATCCAGGAACCAAAACCCAAAAAGAAAAAGATTGAGGAAAATTAGAATTAATAAAGTTTGGGTTTTGGATTTTGTGTTTTGGATTTTTTTCCGGTTCCCATTGCTACTTACTCTCAACCACGACACGTATCTCAGCCTCAAATCCATGAGGCAGGGCGATCGTAACTTCGTATTCGCCAGGCTCTTTTATCGGCATTTTAATTTGAACCGAACCAGCGTCAACCTTGAATCCGTCTTTTTTTAGCGCGCTAACAATCGCCTTCGCGCTGATCGAACCAAAAAGTTTCCCACCCTCACTCATCCTCTCAACCAAAACCACTTCATGCCCTTCCAGACGATGGGCCAGATCACCTGCCTGCGCAAGTTCCTTTTGTGCCTTTCGAGAAATATTTTTTTCACGCGTCTCGCGTTTATTCATCGCGTCTTGCGTCGCCGGCACCGCGAGATTTTGCGGTAACAAAAAATTCCGCGCGTGTCCGTCGGAAACCTCAACCACGTCCCCCTCTTTGCCAAGCGACTCGACTTCTTTGAGTAATATGAGTTTCATAAACTGTTCCCAAGAAATTTCAAAAACATGGTAACATCAAGGTGTCAAAATGAGAAAATGTTATCCACAATAAACACTCTTCAACACACACTTACACCTATGAAATTTCACTACAACCAATCCGCGATGGTGAAACCGCGCAAAGTTGAAAAGGTGGCAAATAGCCTTCGTGAGTACCGAGAGGAGCTAAAAAAAACCATTGAATCAAAAGATTATTCAACACCAGAATCGTCCCTACGTTTGCCCTACGACGAGACGATGCTAAAGCAAGTCAAACAGATCGCGCAAGCAATTCGTCGTCCAACTCTTCAGTATGTAATTGTGATTGGCATCGGCGGGTCAAACCTTGGCGCGCAAGCGGTTTACGAGGCAATCGCTGGCTCAATGAACCTGTTGGTTGATCGCCTTCCGAAGTTACTGTTCCTTGATACTGTCAGCGACGAAAAAATGACCTCGGTAGCGCGAGTGCTGGAAAGGCAACCAAGCAAGGACGACTTCGCGGCTATCATAATTAGCAAGTCTGGAACAACCACGGAGACAATCGCAAACACAGAGGTGCTTTGGGCTTTTGTGGAAGAACACTTTGGCAACCCTTGCGACAGATTTGCTGTCATAACTGACGAGGGATCAAAACTTTGGGACATTGCTCAAGAGAAAAAAATACTTTGTTTGAGCATACCAAAAAACGTTGGCGGTCGTTTCTCTGTTATGTCTGCGGTTGGACTCCTGCCGCTCGCGTTGGCAAATATTGATGTTGACGAGATGCTATCTGGCGCAAGAGACTCAATCGAGGATGGCATAAGCGAGGACACGTCGCGCAATCACGCGATCGTCAGCGCGTCTCTCACGTTCATCCATCACAAACGCAGACCAATACACAACACATTTCATTTCTCGCCAAAATTAGAATCAACCGGAAAATGGTACCGCCAGCTTGTTTCAGAAAGCCTTGGCAAAAACAACCGCGGTTTCACACCAATCGTTTCAATCGGATCAGCAGATCTTCACTCGCAAGCACAACTTTATTGGGGTGGCAGAGACGACAAATGGACAAACATCGTTTACTCTTTTTATGGAAACGTAAATTACGTGCCACAGAGTCTCGTGTTTCATGGGCTCGTGCAAAACCTGGCGCGCAAATCTCTTGAGGATATTCAAAAAGCAATACTTGGTGGCGTAAAAAGCGCGTACGAAAAAACCCGCAGACCTTACTTGGAAATTGATTTGGAGGGAATCAACGCGCGCGAGCTTGGATATTATCTGCAATTCAGAATGTTGGAGGTGATGTACTTGGCGCGGCTAATGCGTGTTTACTGTTTTGATCAACCACAAGTGGAACTATATAAAATAACAACGCGAGAACTGCTTGATGTAAAAACATCAGTCGATCTTGAGTGAGGCGACCAATTTCTCAAACGCTTCCTCATAACGTTCGTTTGTTATCACCAATAATTTTTCATTGCCCTGCACAACCATTAACCGCGCGGGCGAATCCGCGCTTCCGTTCCCGCGCAACATAATCGCGAGGTGTCCATCCACCTCGATTATTTTTTGCGCGGCTTCGCCGTTGGGATAAAAGAACAACAAACTTTCAGTAAGCCACTCGTGCGCCGTCTGTTGAGTATCAACAACGCGAGCCGTAAGATAATTTGTCCCCTCGCCAGGCACAAATACAATCTCGGACTCCTCATCCGCTAGCACTGCTATCTGATCTTCCAACCTAATCCCATAAATGACAGTACTTTGTGGAATCACGAACTCATATCCAAAAAAAGTGTTGCGATAAAACTCCCCGTCCTTTGCTTGCTCAAGCGGTGTAAAAAAATCCTGCGACTCATCCTGCGCGTTCTTTTTTATTCCACCACAGCCGGACAGAAACAAGACAAGAATAATAATCAACAAATTGAAAACTCTGCGCGAGCTCATATGCGTATTTAAATTATACCTTTTTTGCAGAAACCCGACGAAAACCGCCTACATATCCAGCTTGACCTCTATGATTCGAGCGGACGCTTGACACGTGGATCCTATTTAGTGCAACGTTGCGATAGTTCGTGGAGACAAACGCAATGTTCGACGACGAGAGACGCAAGCCCCAAATGACAGATCTGCAGAGCGATATCCTGCGAGATCTCGAAAGAGCATCACGCAATTTCGCTGACGGAATGGTCCCGTGTGAAGTGGCGTTCTTCATCGTAGTGCGTCGCAAGGGCGGAGGAGCTCTCCAGGGTGTTCTCAACGAGCTCGTTCGATCCGGATGGCTAACGCGCAAAGGTAGGATGTATGCTCTTGCCATCAAGATAAGGGGCACAAACGGATCACACGTAAATCCTGTGGAGCATCCCCGTCTATCCATAGATCTTCGACACTCGGAACAGGAAGAACTTCTTGTCTGTGACACCTCTCACAAGA
>JAGVQB010000017.1 GCA_020051955.1 bacterium
TCTTGTGAGAGGTGTCACAGACAAGAAGTTCTTCCTGTTCCGAGTGTCGAAGATCTATGGATAGACGGGGATGCTCCACAGGATTTACGTGTGATCCCTGTTTTGGGGTGTTTAGATTGACGAATGGTCGTTTTTATGGTACCTTTTTGCGTTCTTTTGCTCACAAAGTGTGAGCTTGAACTTGGATATAGATAAAGAAAGAAGGGTATCGCAATGCGTTCCATCTTCATGTTCGTTCTGGTCGCTCTGTCCACGTCCGGTTGCGCGGTCATGCACCGCGGAGTCGACGGAGCGGTCGAGATTTCCTACGCGGGCCCCTCGGCTCGCGCCGCGGCGGAACTCGTGGGTGTGACGGACAGCCGTCCCTACGACATGGCCGAGACCGCCATGGACAGGGGAATGGTAACGTCCCTGCGCAGGGGATCCGACGGCAGTGTCGGGTTCAGCGCTGGGTACGGGTACGGCGGGTACGGCTACGTTGGTGGCAACACCAACTATGCCGCGCCCGACATTGTGTCGGTTCCGGGCGGCTGGTACGCCCCAACAGGTGCTGGGAGTTCGCTTCCAGTGCTGGGGCAGACAGTCGTCTCGGGGATTCCTGCGGACTCGGGGACGAGTAGGATCGTCCCGTGTCCAACCGACCGCCCTGTGGCCAACGTGGCCGAACAGGCGGCCTGCACAAGTGTAGACTTCAGGGCTCTCCTTGAGAGCCTGGAGGAATAGCAATGTCCCGAATCCTCCTCATGACCACTGTCGCCCTTGTCACCTCCTTCGCGGCTCTCGCCTCCGAACCTCCCGACCTCGTCGCGGCGTGTCGCGCTCGCTACTCGAGCCTTGCCGCGGTTCAGTCCTGCGTCAACGACCTGCGCTTCGGCCAGGTCGAGGTGGCGCAGGAGGTGACCAACGACCGCCTCGGGCGCGTCGAGGCAGGGCAGGATGAGATCCGAGACCAGCTCTCGGATATCCAGCAGAGCCTCGACGAGATGAAGACCGACGGCGCGGAACAAACCGCGCAAGTGCCGATCGGATCTTCCGTGGCACAGTCCCGGACTACGACCTACTCGACGGAGCGTTCCCCGACAGCCCAAGTCGGTGGCGCGCCCTACCGAGTCGTGCCACGCCCCTCCCTGGTGAGTGTGTACTCCGCGCTCACGAGCGAAGAGGCTGACACGCTCCACGTGACCAGCCTTGAGCATGAGAACTCCGCGCGCCAGTGCGGCGGGATCGCATCGGATGCGCGAATCCTCGTCACCAACCACGGAACCCCTGTCCCGGTCTGGGCTCCGCAAGGGGTTCAGTCAGGGTTCAGTGAGATCTACGCCGACCTGAACGGGGACGGTCAGCCCGACCCCGCGCCCTACAAGACCCTCGACCCCACCCACCAGGACGACCTGTTCGTCACCTGGCGGTCGGGAGACGACTTGCGTGTCGTGTACCTTCGCGAGGCGGGTCGAGTCGTCTCGATTCCAGACCTCCCCCTCCAGACCCTCTGGCGGCCGGCGACTCGCGAGGACGGGGGACCCCGCGCCTGTCGCCCCGCAACCGCCTCGTACCCTGGAGGTCACCACTCCATTCAGGCCTTTGCGCTCTGGCGCGTGTGGTGACGCGACGCAACGAAAAAGACCCTGGTCTTCGACCATCCGCACGCGCGGAGGTTGAAGCCAGGGTCTATTTAATTTTGTTTGGGTCGTGGAGACTAACCGACTGCCGCGCCCGCTAATGCCGAAATTACGTAGTTCGCAATCGCGTAAGCCGCGATGATGATGACGAGCCCGATGATTGAAGTGGTCAAAAGGTTTTTTGCCTTTTTGACATGCTCGCCGCCACCAGCGTCAGTTAGATAAAGATAACCGGCGTAAACAATCAACACGACAAAGACGATGCCGAGAACCGAGAGCAGGATATTGATAATTTCTCCGATGAGGTCGGGAAGAGAATTAGTTGTAACATCCGTTCCGATCGCTTGACCCACAGTGGTGAGTTCGGTGGTAGCTTCCGTGAGCGTCGCGCGAGCCGCGACAGGCAAAAGAAGAATTGGAAGCGTTGCGATCCAGGAACCAAATTTGATGGACAAGTTTTTCATAGGGTGTATTAATTTTTATGAAAGTGATTAGCAGTTTGGATTATTAGGCGGGCACGTTGTTGTCGCCGAGCTCGCTTGTGTAAGTTCATCTATCACGAAACTCGTGAGCGCGTAGGCGCCAACGATGATGATGAGTCCAAGGAGCGCTTGCGTGAGCATGTCTTTCGCTTTTTTAACTTTATCAGGCGCGCCCATTGCTGTCATGTAAAGAATGCCAGCGTAAATTGTGAGCACTAGGAATACCAACCCGACTGCTCCCAACAGCGCGCTGATTAGTTTTCCAATGAAGGACGCGAGCGAGCCTTGCGAGTAAGTGCCGCTTGCGGCTTGGTCTAGTCCTTCGGAGATGGAGGTGGCAACAGGTTGGGCAACAGCAAGGACGTCGGAGGGGAAAAGAAAAGTGACAAAAGCAACACAGGCGACAAGAGCGATAAAGGCGGAGAGAAATTTAGTTCGGCGCTGAAGCATAGAAGTTGGTTCGCACGAACGAACAAAAGCTTGCTCGCTCGTGCGAACCCAGCACCAGGTGCAGTGCTGGGGTCTGGTGGAAAATTGAATGGCTTTACGCGGTGGCAGTTACGAGCGAAGAGAGGACGAAAGACGCGATCGCGTAAGCAGAGAGGATGATGACCAAGCCGATGATTCCAGAGAACAACAGCCCCTTTGCCTTTTTGAGCTTGTCATCGTTACCTCCGGCAGTCATCCACTTAAAGCCTCCTAGCAAAATGATCACAACCGCGATGACTCCCAGGAATCCGAGAGCAACGCGAATGATTTGACCGATTGTATCAACGAGGTCGGCCTCGCCAAGACCTGCCGCACCTGCAAAAGCATCGCCAGTTATGGCGCCACCGAAAAGATCGTCAGTGGATAGAGCTTCCGCTTGAGCACTATTAACGCCCGCGATCATTAGGTAGCCCATGCTAAGAGCTAAGACGGCTCCCAGCATAAAGCCAATGTGCTTTTTAGATAAAAGTGTGTGCATAAATGTGCGCCTCCTTTCGGACTAAGAGTTAAAAAATTGATAAGTCTTATTTTACTCGGTTTTTTGCTGATCGGGTAATAACATATCCACACTAGGCGACTGCCGTGCCTTCCAATGCAGACACGACCGTTTTGACCAACATGTACGCGCCGACGATTATTGCCAGACCGATCACGCCATACAAAAGCGCGTTTTTACCTTTTTTAACTTTATCAGGGTCTCCGGCAGAGATGAGATACATAAACCCGCCATAGATGAACACAAGCAACGCGACCGAGCCTGTTACTCCCAGAATAGCTTGGATTACACGCGCGACAATTACGCGAATGTCGGTTGTGCCAAGTGGGTTGGTGAGTTCGGCCGCGAGGAGGGAGAGGGGGGTGACAAGGGTGACAGAGGTGACAAGGGAGACAAGGGCATGGCGGAATTTTTTTTGCATAGAATTTTAATAGAAGTAATCAACTTGGCAACACTGAACGTTCTCGTCTCCCCAGCATTTGTTTGGGATACAGGTGCTTGGTGTGTACCAGCGGTCTGAAGTGCCATCATCAGAAGTGGGGGCGGTGACTTTATCAACGCACGCGTAGTATTGGATCTTTGTGAAGATGCCATCGTAGTCATCTTGGTAGGAAATAATGTCAGGATGCTCTTGTTCGCACAAAGACTTACATGTGCCATCTTCCATGCAAGTCTCATTAAGTCCGCACGGCTGTCCAGTAGTTGAAGCGCCTGTGCACACCACATATCCTTTATCAGTGATAGCAACCGCGCCGTACTGTAACACGCCACGCAGTGCGTATATTCCAAGGTAGCTGAACATGACGATGGCAAGACCGATGGTTGATGTCTTCAGGAACGACCAACCCTTTTTTACTCGTCCCGAATTGCCGCCAGATACCAAGAGGTAGAATCCTCCGATTATGTACATCACAAGCACGATCGCTCCGATAATGCCAACGATGTAATTTCCAACATTCACGAAAACAGTAAGAATATCATCAAGCGTGCAGTCCCCAGTATTGCCACATGCTCCAGTAATTCCAGCCATGAACGCGCCGACTTCTCCAAGGGTACACTTGCTGCCTTTGCAGATGTTGGAGGAGTAAGCGTAGGCAGGAATGGCGACAAGGGTGACACAGGCGACAAGAGTGACAATTGAAAAGAGGAAACGCTTCATAGGGTTTGATTAACCTTGTTCTGCGCGTCTTTGAGCGCGCGCTCTGGTTCCTCGCCAGATAGGAACGCGTCAATGAGATCCAAGAACGCTTCTTCAGCCACAGACGCATCCCCGCCTTTGTACCACGACTGCGCTGTGAGTGATTGTCCCACGAATATCGACATCATCTCATCTTCGATTTGTGTGTTGATGAGCCCGCGCAAAGCGGTTGGTTTGTTCGCCACGTCCAGATATTTAGTCACCTGTTCCTCGCTTGCGGCAAACTGCACAAAGTCCCATGCCCAATCTCCCGCGTCCGAAGATTTGGCGACCGTCTCCACCCAGTAGTTTGCAAAGTTGACTGTCTTGCCGTCTTCAATTTGTGGCACTGGCGCGATCGCGTAGTTCAGCTTGCTGTTGGCAGAACGGATAAGCGCGTTGTGGTAACTGTATCCAAAGAAGAAAGCGGTGTTGCCGTTTACAAACGCGTCAAAAGAGTTTGGTTGCTCCGCGTTCCACGAGTAGACGGCTTTAAGGGGGTTTCCAAAATCAGTATAGAATCGCACGGCCTCACCAGCTAAATATCCAGCGTCTGTTTCTTGCGCGAACGTTGCTTGCCCGCGATTATCAATCATCTGTGTTCCGTTTTGCATCATCAGCAAGGAGACGATGTCAGTCGCGCGCTCAACATTACGACTCGTTCCCATTGCCGCCCCAGACTGCAGGATCGTTTCATCGGCGCCAATTTTTGTGAGCTTGGTGACCGCGTCTTGGAATTGCGTCCACGTCTGTGGCGGCTCCGCGATTCCGGCGGCGTTTAGTAGATCCTTGTTGTAATAGATAGCAAGGGTGTCAACTGAAAGTGGAAGTCCAAAAATGCGATCGGACGCTTGCTCGCGGGCAATAGACGAGTAGGACTTAATTACATCCTGCGCGACAACATCAACGTAATCCGCTTTCAACGCACGTTGTGAAATTGTCGGCTCCTCCTTGATTGTATAGACTTTTTCTTTTTTGATTGTGCCGCGCGTCTCAGAGTATGGAATTGTTAGAGACTTTGGCAGTGGTTCAATCAAGCTTTCATATTCGCTGATCCAAGTATTGTGAACCGCGAAAATGTCAGGCCCATCACCGGTTGCGAAAGCGTGAAGGAGATCATCTTCGTATTCGTTGATTCTAAGTTCGCGGTAATCAAACGAGACGTTTGGATGTAGCGCTTGGTAGCTACTCATTATTGTTTGGAGGGCGTCATCATCATCAAACACTCCCCAGATCGTGAGGGTTACAGCCTTAGTCGCAAGTTGCTGTGCTGAAGACGAACCCCCACACCCAGCACCAAGCAGTGTGAGTGGAATGAGTATCAGCGCCATGTTCCTCCAAAAAGTTTTCATACGACTTGTTTGAGATAACGCTTGAGCTCGCGACCGATTTCTGGATGTTTGAGACCAAGTTCGATTTGAGCTTTTAAGAATCCAAGTTTGTTGCCGCAGTCATAGCGCGTGCCAGTGAATTGGCAACCGTACATGACGCGCCCTGTTTTAAGGTATGTCATAAACGCGTCCGCGAGACGGATCTCGTCATCTTTCCCAGGAGCTTGGTTCGCGAGAGTTTGCAAAAGGTCTGGTGTGAGAACGCCGCGGCCGATAAAGATGAGATTGGAGGGCGCGTCTTT
Source organism: bacterium (assembly GCA_020051955.1). Lineage (GTDB taxonomy): Bacteria > Patescibacteriota > Patescibacteriia > UBA9934 > GWF2-40-263 > JACRJW01. The sequence continues at coordinate 5,897 of JAGVQB010000017.1, forward strand.
TGGTTCTGGTTTTTCGATAAACCCATGGATTTCCCACACACGGTCAGTGACTTTTTTTCCATCGATGACGCCGTAGGACGAGACCATTTTTTTTGGTACTGCCTCAAGCGCGATCACAGGGTCTTGGTACTTGTTGTAAACGTCGATCACTTCTTTGAACGCTGGAATCTTGCCGTCGATTATGTCATCACCGAAAGCGAACGCGACTGGCTCGTGTGCGTCCACAAAAGGCAGAGCGGTCAGGATCGCGTGGCCGTCTCCCATTGGTTTGCTTTGTCGCACGAAAGCGAATCGCGCGAGCTTGCCAATCTTCGCGACCTCTTTGAGTTCTTTTAATTTGTTCTTCTGCTCAAGACGATATTCAAGTTCAAAGTTCCGATCAAAGTGATCCTCGATCGCGCGTTTGCCAATCGCTGTTACGAAAATAATTTCCTCGATTCCTGCCGCGACTGCTTCCTCCACGATGTATTGGATAACAGGTTTGTCAACGACCGCGAGCATCTCCTTTGGCTGTGCCTTTGCCGCTGGCAAAAATCGCGTACCCATGCCAGCAACTGGGATGATGGCTTTTCTGATGTGCATATTGGTTTCATTATAGCGGAGGATGTGGAAAACAGACAGATAGTTGACTGAGTGATTCTAAAAAACCCAAAATCCAGGAACCAAAATCCAAAAAGCCAAAAAGGCGGAGTGACTAGGTTTGGATTTTGGTTCCTGGATTTTGGATTTTTTGAGCGATGTTTTTATAGAAGTATGAGGCTCGTTATCACTCCATAAATAAGTACACTCATCGCGTCTTGGATAACAGTCGCGATGGGACCTGATTCAACAGCCGGGTCTTCGTGAAGATCATTGAAAAGTTCAGTGGTGATGAGCGCGATGGTGGGCGCTGTTGCAGTAGCAATAAGCGCGGAAAGTCCAACAGCCATTGCCAAAGATGTGTCATGGAACCAAAGAAGAATGGCCGACGCGGTTATCAATCCAAAAAGTGCGCCCAAGATAATGCCAAGGGCAAGCTCTTTCAAAAAATATATGCGGAATTTCGCGCGGTGGGTTTTTAGATCGCGGGTATAAATTGATTGGGTTTGTGTGCCTGTTGCAGAGGCAATGTAAACAACAAAAGGAATGAAAAAAGCAACGCGAACATTTGTGGCTATGACTTCCTCAAAACGGGAGATCAAAAACGAGATGCCCATTCCAAGCACGAGGCCGGCGATGAGTGGCGGAATGCGCAGGCGCAACAACAATGGAACTGATTCAGTATCATCGTCAGCGTAGATGGTTTTGTTGTGGTGCGACATATTTGAGTGACTTTATTGTATCATCTTTGACCAAAAACACCGACGTTGAGTCGGTGTTTTTGTGGGGGAGATGTTGTTATTCTTTTGAGAGAGGTCTCTTCAACATGTCCACCGCCAATAGCGTGCATTGGAGAATCGAGCGTGACATTGCGCTCATCCACGACTTGTCAGTGGTCGTGATGAGGGGGGATTCGGATTCTTTCATAAATGAAGATCGAAAAGTATGATCTCGTCTGTTTTTTTGTTGTAGAACATATTACATGGTGAGAGTTCTCTGTAGCCACTTAGAACGCCTCGGATTTCGTTTACTCTTTTCAGCAAACGTTTTGCTTCCTTTTGGTTCTTCATCTCCAACTCGCTTATAACTTCATCTAAGAGAGGTAAGTCAATCCATTCGGAAATAAAGTAACTTCTTTCTTTTTTGTCAGAATATCCCATGAGAGGATTTACAACGCGAACACCTTTGATGTTGGCAGGCTCGAGCACTTCTTTGGCGAGAAGCGTGTCTTGCATTTCCTTAAAACCAGCGTCAGTCGGTATATCTTCCTGTTCGATTTTTAGAAAAAATTTTTCACCTCCAATTTCTATTTTAAAACTTTTGCTGAAGGCAACGTCCCCCGCCGTGTTGATGTCAACGCAAGTCAAGCAAACTTCTCCAGCGCACGCCTTCTTTCCATCTGTGTCCGCGTCATCAACGAGTTCTAATACAGCACGTGGCAAGTTTTTCTTTTCGCGCAACCATTTTCTAAAATCTTTTTCGTACCAAAGTTCTCGTGTACCTGTTTCGACTGATTTGTATTCTGGCATAATCGTTCGAATAAAATTTTCGGCGGCTGAATGTAAAAATTGGCGGGGACGATGCCCGGAACTTTGAACCAAAAGCATGGCTCAAATTCGAGGATCTTGATAAAAGTATACAGAAACTAAGGGCTATCTACAAAGTTCACCCGGAGTGGTTTGAGGTGCCAAAACCGAAGTCAGATAAGGGGCGAAATGAGCTCGACTACTCCGTAAAATAAACAAATATCTGTGGTAATTTGTGGTAGTTAAAAACTATCAGTAAAACCAAGTTCAATATTTACCTCATCTCCATTTATGATGGTATCAACAATATCGTGTATTTTTTCTTTTAGAATTTTCACCTGCTCATCCAATTGTAAAATCCCAATTTCTTCATTTAACTTAAGGTCTTGATTCTCAAGTAGTTCAAAGTCTTTACTGGGGAGTTTGTACTCAACAGGGTTATAGTAATATTTTGCTATCTCTCGCTGTTTCGCCTCGGAGAAAAAAGGAATTTTTACTTCTGGCCAATATTTCATTGCCAAACTTCCACCTTGGCCCCCAACGGATATATAGTCTAAAACTCCAAGGTTACGAAGGTAACGTAAAAAACAACAAACAAAAGCACTTTCAATTTTATTCTCTCTTAGGGTAAATACCCCGCAGCTTGCTGCGGATGAAAATGGTATCCTGTCCGCATGAGTCTCTACCTACACAAAAGCCACAATGTAA
>JAGVQB010000034.1 GCA_020051955.1 bacterium
CGACGACGTGGTCGAATTATGGCTTAACTTAGTCATATTTTACCACCTTCCAACCAAAAACTCACCCCGAAATGTGGATGAGTTTTGCAACGGTCTCGAAACCACCGTTGACGGGAGTCGATTTTTGTGGTATTCTGCTGGCGCTTCCTTAGAAGGGAGCGCTTTTGTTTCCAGCCCTTTGTAGCCTTATTCCGCCTGCCCAGTGACCATTATTTTGGACTATTGAAAAAAAATGAGATGCGCCGCGCTGCCCGCCCGACTGACCGGCATCAGCGGTCGGGCGGGGAGGCAAGCAAAGGCCGAGGCGTAGGTAAATCCTACGGTGAGGCTTTTGCGAGCCGAAGCGCAAGCAGATCGTTTTTTTCAATAGTCCAATGGAGGATGTCACCGGGTATGTGGAATATACTCAAAATCAATTGGCAAGAGGACAAGTGGTATTCAAGAACCATATCATCGAGTTGTTATCAGCAATGGATTCGTCTTGAGCGACGCTTTACGTTTTTGCGTCGTTATGCCACCAATCTTTCCGCGATGGCTTTCGTGGCAGTCGTCGCGTCCTATCTACTTTTCCCAACGGTTGCTAACGCTGACATTGAATCGGAAGCTGTGCGGTTTGATGAGATGACAGTTAATCTGATCGTCTGGGCAATGCAAAATAAAACTGAAGAGTTCGGGCACTTGCCGCAATCACCAGATGCCGCGCCTCGTCGTCATTTCACAATCCCGATCACTGCTTATACGTCTGACCCACGGCAGACAGATGACACGCCTTGTATCACAGCTTCGGGATTGGATGTGTGCGAACGTGGAATTGAAAACATCGTAGCCGCGAACTTCTTGCCATTGGGTACGCGCGTGCGAATTCCAGAATTATTCGGCGACCGTATTTTTTACGTGGAGGATCGAATGAATGCGCGTTATCATTACAAGATGGATGTATGGATGCATGAAATCATAGACGCAAAAACATTTGGGGTACAATTTACAACAGTCGAAGTGTTTTAACAGAACACACAAAAAAATACGTCAGTTAGACGTATTTTTTTCGATCTGATAATCTGGCCGTGGAAGAGAGGAGACACCAACGATGTCAGTCGAATTCGTGGCTGTCAGTGTGCCTCGAGCTGGCGATTCATTCAGCGAAGACGCGTACTTGATTATTCCAGAGGAGGGCAGGTTCCCATTCTTTGCCGTGGTCGTAGACGGGCATGGGCAAGAGACGGATGAAAGAGGGAATGTGTTGAGGAGATCCATGAAAGTCGCTGATTTCGCGCGCACGACAGCAGAGCTGTTGCGGACGGAATTTGCAAAGACTTGGGATCCATCGCGGTTTTCTGCTCTATTCGATAGCGTTGATCTGGAATTGAGGAGACGTTTCCTTGACCTAACCGCGCGGAAAACTGGACGGAGCTCTCTCAAATTGGGTGCTGTTGCGTGTTGCGTCGCGCTGTATGGCACAAACATGGTCTCCGCGTATGCTGGGGATTGTAGGCTCTACTGTTGTACAGAGACGTCAGATTGTTTTATGCGTCTTTCTCGCGACCATAACGGGGATTTGCCAAGCGAGGAAAAACGTGTGGGGCAATTCGAACAAAGAGGCGAATTCAAACTCGACTACTTCGACACACCAGAAGGGGAACCACAAGGAGAGATCAGGCTTTTCAGGATAGAAAAAGATGGGTGTCTTTATGGGGGCTTGCGGCCAACGCGTGGGTTTGGGAATTGGGTTTTTCAACCCGCCTTCACACACGTGCCGGAAGTTCGGGAGTCAGTATTTCACAAGAGGCCAAGAACTTTGTTTGCTCTGTGTACTGATGGCGCGTGTCAAGCCGTTGAGCAGACAATGCGACATTACCGTTGGCGCACGCACAATTCCGCGATTGATGATATCGCGGATGACACGTTTGGCAGGTTGGTGAATCTGTCAGACGACGCGACGGTGGTGTACTTCCGAGTACTGTAGATGTTACTGCGGTCTCTCATCTGGGCGACCGTTTTTTATTTTTTAAGCGATTGATTTCTCTGTCTCGTTTTGGTACCCTCATCATCGAAAGTGGCCACGTGGCGAAGTGGGAACGCAGGGGTCTGCAAAACCTCGACGAGCCGGTTCGACCCCGGCCGTGGCCTCCATCCCGTTCAAACACCGCGCCATCACCGTTAAACCGTTTGGAAGTGACACCGTCTCTTCCTGTGGGGTTTACCGATTATGTCGCAGAGTTTGAACGGGATCTTATATTTGAGTTCGAAATTTTATGTTTTATGTCTATGTCCTCCGAAATCAGACCGGACGGTATTACATTGGTTATACTTCAGATTTAAAGCGTCGCTTGAAAGAGCACAATACCGGAAATGTATATACAACAAAACGCATCGGTGGTGACTGGAAGCTTGTGTATTACGAGTGTAGTATTAATCAAAATGACGCACTGAGGCGTGAGAGATACTTGAAATCGGGGCGAGGAAATTGTTACCTAAAGAAGCGACTTCGGTACCAATTGAAGAAACAAGAAAAGCACGAAGCGGCCTAGGCCGTTTTTTCGTAGAGTCGTAATAGCACTTCGATAGGTGATTCCTTTGAGACCTGTTTTGGCAGTGTCCTCGTCACTAGCGCGAGAATGTCAGAATGAAGGGCATCAAGAAATTGTTGTAAATGTTCTTGGGAAGCAGTGAGATAGATCTCCTCGAATTTGTCTTTTTTCACTCGAACACGAAGCTCATCGGCGAGCTGGTGGGAGAAGCGATGGATTTTTTCCATTTCTAGATTTTCACTTTGCTCCGCAGAGTGCATTCCGCTGGGTGTCTGGATTGAAGTGCGCTCCGTGTCATTTTTTGGGGGGTAATCAATGGTGATTTCGCCAGCGCTTTCAAGCTCTCGATCTCGTAGCGCGAAGAACGTCGCGTGGCTCACGTCGCTTACGACCATTAGCGTTGGGCGTTGGATCGCAGGTAGATGATTTGGAATGTTCATAGTTGTTTGTTATCCTTGAGTATACCATTATGCTTAAGAAAACTCTTCGTCATGAAATTGTTGATTCAATGCGCGAGATCGTCTTTGGGCTTGAGGATTCTTTGGTCTCAACGCTCGGCGCGATTACCGGAATCGCTGTTGGTACAAAAAGTCAGTACATCGTAATTCTTTCCGGGATTGTGATTTTGGCGGCAGAAGCAATGTCAATGGCCGCGGGCAGTTATCTTTCTTCGAAGCGCGCGTTTGAGGCTGAAGCAACGTATCATCACAGTGATAGCGCCGATCCTATCGTGGAACAGCCGCGACCTTTGCGCGCGGGACTTGTGATGGGCGCGTGTTATGTTGTCGGCGGTCTTGTCCCATTGGCATTTTATTTTTTTCTCCCCGTGGCAACGGCGATTCTCCCGGCGATAATTCTTTCTGCCGCGGCATTGTTCTTGGTTGGATATTGGGCGGCAGGTTTTACAAAGACATCTAAATGGAAAAGCGGTATTGAGATGACAGCTATCTCACTCGCGGCCGCGCTGTTGGGTTATCTTGTGGGCTTCGGGGTGAGTGCGTTTTTTGGTGTTGATGTGGTACTCTAAAAACATATGGAAACACAAACTGATCTTGAACAATTAAAAAACGCTTGTGATGTTTGCGCTCTCCCGATTGAGAACCTCGATAAAGTTTTGACAGCAGATAACCAAGGACGCGCAATGAAATTTTGTTGTGAGAAATGTTACAAGCAGTATCTTGAAGATCCTTCTTTGTTTGTGGAATTTGAGGACGATGAAGTAGTGGGGTGATGTATGAACGCGAATGTTTATCTTGATCACGCGGCGTCAACTCCGCTTGATCCCAGTGTGCGCGAGGCTATGTTGCCGTATCTTGATGGGAAGTATGGGAACCCATCAAGTTTTCATTGGGTGGGGAAACAAGTGAAAGACGATATTGATTCAGCGCGCGAGCAGGTCGCTGATTTTTTGTGCGTTCGCGCGGACGAGCTTGTGTTTACATCAGGCGGCACAGAGTCTGACAATCTTGCGATCATGGGGTACGCCAGAAAAAATAAGAGCGAGGGCAAGCACCTTATCACCACGGCTCTTGAGCATCACGCGGTGTTAGAGGCAATGCAACATCTGGAAAAAGAAGAAGGGTTTGAAGTGACGTATCTTTTACCTGACCGTGACGGTCTTGTAAGCGTTGAGCAGGTTGAAGCCGCTCTGCGCGAGGATACGATTCTTGTGTCAGTGATGTACGCGAACAACGAAATTGGAACCATCTTGCCGATCGCGGAGATTGGGAAAAAGATTCAGCAGTGGAGCGAGAATCACAATCGTTCAGCTCTCAAGTTTCATACTGACGCGTGTCAGGCGGCTGGGTATTTAGATTTGAATGTTGGAAAGTTGCGCGTTGATATGATGACGTTGAATGGATCGAAAATTTTCGGACCAAAGGGGATAGGCATTTTATACGCGAAGCGAGGGATTAAATTACAGCCATTGCAATTTGGTGGATCACAGGAAAACGGAATTAGACCAGGGACACAGAATGTTGCCGGGATTATCGGGTTTGCTCGCGCGCTTGAGTTGGTGGTGCGGGATCGCGAGAAAGAATCCGCGCGTCTTATTGAATTGCGCGACATGCTCATCAACGGAATCCAGAAGACGGTTACGAAGACAAGACTCAACGGACATCCAACACAACGTCTTCCAAACAATGTAAATATTTCTTTTATGGATATTGAGGGGGAAGCGCTTGTGTTGTACCTTGATGCCGCTGGCGTATACGCTTCGACAGGGTCAGCGTGCGCGAGCGCGTCGCTTGATCCCTCCCACGTGATACTCGCTCTCGGACTTCCATTCGAAGTCGCGCACGGATCGTTGCGTTTTACTCTTGGTCGCTCTACGACAAAAAAAGATATTGATTACGTTCTCAAAACTCTCCCGCCATTAGTCTCTAAACTTCGCTCACTAAGTCCTGTCCGAGTAGACGAGAAGTATTACTCCTAACCACCTCACCACCTCACCACCTTCCCACCTACTTCTGTGCTCAACCAACCAGCTCCCCAACCAAAAGATTTACCCGATGTCACCAGCAGAGACGGCGCGCAGTCCTGGTTCTATTCCGATATTGTGAAGGATCATTTTTTTCATCCACGAAATTTTATGACTGAAAAAGTTGATGAGACGCGATACAACGGGATTGGGAAAGTAGGTTCGCCAGCTTGTGGAGATGAGTTGCGCGTGTGGTTGAAGGTTGATTCTCAAACAGAAAAGATAAAAGAGTTTCACTGGAGAACATTTGGTTGTGGAAGCGCGATAGCGGCGACTTCGATTACGTCAGAGATGGTAACTGAAAATGGAGGGATGACTCTTGAAGAAGCTCGCAAAATGAAACCACAGGATATAATAATTCGTTTGGGTGGACTTCCTGCGCGCAAGATTCATTGTTCTGTGTTGTGCGATAAGGCTCTGCGCGACGCGATTAACGATTATTACAGACGCGCGAAGCAATTTGATAAAATTGTTGGAGAGGCATCGCGTGTTGTTGACCCGGTTTCAAAAGTAACGGATCATGACATTGAGCAGGCCGTGAAAGATGGCGCGCGGACACTGGAAGTCGTCCAGCAAAAGACAAAAGTCGGGATAGGAAACCCAGCGTGCTTACCAGCAGTGGAAGAACTAATAAAATTCTATATTGAGAAGTATTTTTGATAATTAGCTACCTATCTACAGATTACAGATTCTTACAGATTTACAGATATACAGATATTTCGAAGAAGACATTCCGGAATTCCCCCCTCCGCGGACTATCTGTAAAATCTGTAAATCTGTAAGAATCTGTAATCTGTAGATAGGCAAACTATATAATTTTGTACTTAATTATGTCTCGCATACGAATCAAAGTAGACCCTGATCTGTGCATTGGCGCCGCGTCGTGTGTCACTGTCGCGCCAGAAAGTTTTGAACTCAACGCCGACAATAAAGCCGAGGTGTTGGATCACGGGAAGGCTCCCAACGCGCCCAGCTATGAACGTTGGGTAGAAGTAACAGAAGAGGAAAAAGAGAATATGATTCTTGCCGCGCAGTCGTGTCCGACATTGGCGGTTTATGTATTTGACGAGGAGGGGAAGCAATTATTTCCTGAGTAACAGGTGGTGAGGTGGAAAGGTGAATGAGGTGAATGAGGTGGAAAGGTGAATGAGGTGAATGAGGTGGAAAGGTGAAGAGGTGATCCGAACAGTTCGGAACCACCTCCCACACCTCCCACACCTCCCACACCTCCCACACCTCCCACACCTCCCACACCTCCCACACCTCCCACACCTCCCACACCTCCCACACCTCCCA
>JAGVQB010000004.1 GCA_020051955.1 bacterium
CTCTTGTGAGAGGTGTCACAGACAAGAAGTTCTTCCTGTTCCGAGTGTCGAAGATCTATGGATAGACGGGGATGCTCCACAGGATTTACGTGTGATCCACAAAAACCCCGCACGGAAAATGTGGGGGTTCTTTGATTGGTACTTTTACGCTAACAGGTTGGAGTGATTTTGTAAACGGTTATTTGTGTATATGTTGACGAAGGATTATTTCGAGAGTTAAAGTTTCATTCTCGCTATATTTATCAACAGCCATCGGTTGACATTAATGCCTTTTTCGCTATGATGAATATGTGTAAGTCCTCCTTTCAATGGTGATTGGAGGATTTTCTTTTCCTAGACAACTTGCGCCGGAGATTGTCATGAGAAAGTTTCCGCGTTTCTTTCTTGCCATCATTGGCGCGCTGCTGTTCGATTGCGTATTCAGTTGGATTATTATTGAAACACAAATGGCAAACGAGAGCGTGGGTACGGACGAAACAACTGAAGGGTTTGGTTCCCTCATTGATATTCCGTTCCCCGTGCCTGAAACACAAGAAGTGTGCACGTTTCCTTCGCGCGAGAGCTTCTCCAAAGCTCTCAACGGTCTCAAGTCGGAAAAATAAAAAAGACCGGAAGCAGGTATCCGGCCGTTGTCGGTCGTCATTAAATAGTAGACCAGATATCCGCGCAGTTCCCAGCCGACGCTCCGTCATACAAAAGGGTGTGGCGTAGAGTTGCATGGAACGCCGATCCTTCTGCCCCGCAGATGGTCGCAAGAGTCTCGTCTGAACCAAGCTGGTCAACGAGTCCTGACTGTCGACCAAATAAGCACGTCTTGTGGTATGCCTCAGCTTCGGCGTACCACTTTTTCTTACAAGAGTCCAAGTGTGCAAAGTCGGATTCGTTTGGGTCACCCAAGGACGGGTCATCTACCAATCTCCCATCTCGCCACTGCTCGTAGTGAACGTATTCGTGGTAGAGCACAAGCTGTGCTCGTGCCTTGTATTCAGGTCGCAGGATGATGGTGTCTACGTGAATGACCGGTGTGAAAGCCGCTCTCGGTTTGTGACCATACAGGCGTATCACCTCTGCGGCAACTGGAACGAACCCCGCGTCTGCCCCCATTTGTTCTTGTGGGCTTACCCTGAAGTCTCCGCGAAGAACCATCCTGTAGAATTCGCCGCGAACGTCAGGGTGTGGGTGCGTGCGCAGTATTTCTTTTACCTGAAAGAACGCTTTTGCGATTGGGTCTTTTTGTCGATTCGTTTGCCGCAGAGATGTCGTGGTAGCCAACACAATCGGCAGAAAGATGAAGGTTGCGAGGGTGGCTAATAGCGCCATGCTCCAGACGGTTCCGTTGTTTTTGGAACGATGACGAGCGTAGGTGTGACGAGACACGGCGTAATCTCCAAGTCGCCTTGTTGCGACGTGAAAATATACCCTTTTTCTTGGGTTTTGTCAAACTATTGACCTTGCGAGGCGAATGTCGAGGTGGATGTCGTTTGACAGCTTTTCATTCTCGACCTACGTTGTAATCTCACTCACTAACAAACTATTTATATGTCTCGTTTCGCCATTTTTACCATTATCCTCTCGTTCGTCCTGTTAGGTGCCGGGTGCGTACGTAATGTCGTGATAGAACCCATTGTCGTGCCCCAGCAGGAAACCGAGATAAGCCCGACGACTTATGTTATGAGCTCGGGCGATGTAATGCTCACGCTTCCAATCGGATGGAGTGTGCGTCAGTTGGATGCTGGGGGCGCGAGTGTTGTTGAAGCGTACGGAGACGATCCAGCCGCGCAGTGGACGTACATAGTAGTTGCGAGTCCTGTGGATTTCGATAGTGGAGAAGCGTTGTCATATCAAGCGTGGCTCGATCAATACGAACTTGCTAATCCAGTTGGTTCTAGAGAAGTTGGTGGGGTGGTGATGGATTCGTTTGAGCTGATAACAGAAAGTGGTGAAAACGAATTGAGCTATACCGCGGTTCTCGATCCCGATCGTCCTCTCTTTGCCCGCGTGCGTGTTCCAGCTTCAAACATCCAAGCGACACAAATCCTCGACTCGATTATTTTTTCCCCAACCGACGAACAGCGTGCCAGCGCGCAAGTGATCAATTAGCGGGTCACGGTTCTCTCCAATGTGTGCTCTCCAATATGTACTTGACGGATATATTTGTTTGATCGAGGATAGTTTCGGTGCCACAAAATCGGTATAAGCTTAATGATCGTATGCTTTGTATGCTTAACAAAAAGCCTGCGCGCGCGACAATGGAAATACTGATTGCTGTCAATTTGGTGTCATTTCTGATTTTTCAACCCTTGGCACAAGTGTTTGCTGCGGATGCAACCATTCTCGCTCCAGATACACAAACTTTTGCAAAAGACGACGCTGGCACCGCGTCGTCTTTTATTTTGGAGGATATCCTGCCAGAAGATTCATCTGGCAAAGACAGTGTGTCTGATAAAGCAATTCCCACGCTTCCTGATGGCGCTGATGATTATCTTGATGAGGAAGACGACAAAGGTATGCAGAAGCCTGACAAGCCGGATGAGTCTACAGACACAAGCGCTGATAGAAATGAACAATCCCAATCAGCGACATTGGCAACGGTCGTTGCTTCTCCACTTCCAACGGTCTCAACAAATTCAACCATTAAAACTTTGAAGCCAAACATCGATGAGATGAGTGGCGCGCTTTCATATAAAGTGCCGATTGCTGTGCCGCCTGGGCGCAACGGCTTGCAACCAGATCTTTCGCTTTCCTACAACAGCCAAAACAGAGAAGACGGTTCGGTTTTTGGTTATGGGTGGTCAATATCGATTCCGTCAATCACTCGCGTCAACAAGACTGGATCACAGGTGATGTACAACCTTCCAAATTTTACCTCGACTATTGACGGAGAGTTGGTTCAATCTTCGTGGGGGTATTACTACGCGAAGTCGGATGGAGGCACGTTTAATGAATATGTGCCTTCGGGGGACAGCTGGGTCATGCGCGATAAGCAGGGGACGGTTTATACATTTGGAGGAACACAAAACGCTCGTCAGGATAATCCGACTGATGCGACGCAGACATATCAATACATGCTCTCTGAAATCCGCGATCGCAATGACAATTTTATTTCTTTCTCGTACTACAAAAATAATGGTCAAATTTATCCCTCAAGCATTACTTACACAGGTCATGGTTCCACACCGGGAATTTTCGAGATTTCATTTGTCCGTCAAGCTCGGCCTGATGTTAGAAAAAATTACCACAGCGCGTTTCTCGTTCAAACCAACGAACGTGTTTCGCAGATCATAACAAAGGTCAACGGCGCGACCGCGCGAACTTACACGTTGTGCTATACAGCTGGACAGGACGGGACGCGCTCAATGCTTGCTAGTATCACGGAGTCTGGCACTGACGAAAGCGGTAACACGGTTACATTGCCGCCAACGACTTTTACATATCAGACTCAAGCCGCTCGTACTTCCGCGCTCAATTTATCTTGGGCCGCGCCGTTTCACGTTACAGCGCCGTCGAGCGGTGTTTTGGTTTTTGACGCTAACAGCGATGGGCTTCCGGATTTACTTAGATCCAGACAATATCCTTCACCTCAACCTCTTGAACAAGACGCGCTCTTGAACACCGGTTCAGGTTGGGTTTCAAGTCCTTTATGGCTTCCGCCGCCGTTTCCTTTTGCGACATTTAACGGATCAGTCGTAAATCCTGTGGGGCAACCAAGCAAAAGGAGATATCCTTATGGGCATATCTCCTTTTGTTTTTGTCTATGACCCAATCAACAATGA
>JAGVQB010000005.1 GCA_020051955.1 bacterium
ATCCAGAACCAGCTCAGGGAAGAAGAGAAACACCAGGCAACTCTACGACAGCTTGGATTAAATCTTTGAAGCGCGGGGGCTTGCCCCCGCGTGGTTCACCAAACGGCTACATGTTGCTTTTCCCAGATAGAAAAGGAAAGTTGGGGCTTGATGCAATTCAAATGGAAAACTTATTAGAATATTTAAGAAAGTTATATAAAGAAAGTTATAAATACATATCATATTCTGCACGAGCCGCATGTTTTCTTTCTCTTTTTCCAGATCGAAGAGGGGATATTCAGCTTGAAGGCGTGAGGGATGGGTCGGATTATTCTTTGGCATATGACTATAAGACAAAAAAGTGGAGGAGGTTTGTAGAAGAAGCCATAGAGAGACTTTACATCTTTCCTGGGTCAAAAGAGTTTCTTGAGTTATATGGTGGGGTGTTTGAAAAAATTTGTCAGGAACTTGAAAAACATCAGGGCGATTATATGTCTTTTGCCAAGCTGGCTACTTATACTGTTTTACTTTTTCCGGATCGAAAATCAGAAATACGTATACCAGAAAAAATTTTCGAAAAGCTTCGTGATGGAATTACAAACTGGAAAAGGCAGTTGAATTCAAATCGGGTTTATCTTCACGTTTTCTGCCTACACATTCTCTCCTCCCAACACGCCGAGATAGATGCTACAGGCAAGCTCGTCATCACCCCTCGTACGCCAAGGATAATGGCAGAACCAAGACCGCTTCCGGAGAGATCCGCCGCGTGACCAGGTCTTTCTAGGTAATTATTAGCTAATATGCGCGTTCATCGAGACTCATTTGTTGCTGGTCCTCGTCCACCCTCTGGCGCGGAGATACTGGCGACACAAGAACCAGAACCAAATGATGATTTTATTTTTGATCCAAGGAGGGACATCGATCCTGAAACTAAAGATTTATTAATTGATGAGCTTGATTCATTTCGTTTTGTAGATTGGAGAGAATTTGGTGAGAAGGCATGGAGATACCTGATCCTTTTTCCAGATGAAAAGGGCAAGCTTCGTCTTAGCGAGACGTCATTCATTGAAATGAAAAAAGTCCTTGAAGATTATCGTGGCAAAAGGTGGTTTGATAATTTCGTCAGGATGGCAATGATTATGTGTTCCTTATTTCCTGATCGCAGAAATGAATATAATCTCAGCGGATCGGAATTCGATGAAGTAAAGGCGGTGCTAGATCACTTTATTGAAAATGGAGCATTGAGGGCTTACTGTGGCTTGGCCGCCTGTCTTTTTTCACTTTATCCAAATCGCAGGGATCAGTTGGGGCTTGATAAAGAATTATTTGATAAATTAAATGACGACATGAACAGTTGTCGCGAAACCGAGCCGTTTCTATTTCTTGAGATGGCAAAGAACATGTCGATTCTTTTTCCAGATTTCAAAAACGAACTTGGGTTAGACGAACCAACATTTCTTAGGATGAAGGAATTGCTTAAATCAAAGCGCTATCCTGAGGACCTGTTGGTGTTTAGTAAAGTTGCGGTGCCTCTAGCGGTTATCTCCGCCAAACGAGTTGATGTTGATTCAGAAGGAAAATGGATATTAACACCCGAACCAAAAGCGTTAGGTCGTCCCAGCCCACCATTACCCGAAAGATCCGCGTCATAATTAGGTTATGCGATAGATGAATAAATCATTATGCGTTTTCCAAAGACTTTGACAGAACAAGAGCCACGCCCACCAGCCGGAGCCGAGGTTTTGATGTCGGTCGGTTGTGAATCTGGCGATCAAACAGAGACTTTTTTTGATCTGAATGTTGAGGTAACAAGGGAGGACATTGGTAAAATGAGAAAGGTTATTGAGCAGTTTCGAATGGCCAGAATTTGGGGGGCTTATCTCACCTTTGCTTCAGCTTTTGTGCATCTTTTTCCTGAAACGAGAAGCGAGTTTGTACTTAGTGACAAAGATGTTAAAAAGTTGGATGATTTTATCAAAGAGGATCAGAAGCATATCACTAGTTCTCCAACACATTCCCTTAGTCTAGCGCAAAAATTTTTGTCGCTTTATCCGACTCATGAAGGAATGGTTGCTTTAGATGAGTTGTCTGAGGTTATGGCTAAAAGAATAAAAGAACTTCGCACTAAAGATGAGCTGATTCAGTATATTTATGAAGCGTATAATCTGGCGTTACTTTTTCCAAAAGGAGTTAACGGTTTTGATGATGAAGTTTTTCAAAAAATCAATGGTTTATTGCAAGGGTTTAACGGGGGTCAGTCGTTTAACGGGACTATTCGACCGGACAATGCCTATTTGATAACCTCCCGCGTAGTTGTGCTCTTTCCACAACATAGAGAAGAAATCAATATAGACAAAAGTCTTTTTCAAGTCGGGCAAAAAAAACTTAAGAGATTTAGAAATTTTAATCGGTGGGATGACTTTGCGGAGACTGCTCTTGCGCTAAAAATTCTTTCATCTGTAAAAACCGAAATCGTGGGAATCGGTCAGCTGGTTGTCACACTTCCTGCACCAAAGATAATGGCAGAATCAAAGCCACTTCCAGAGAGATCCGTGGTGTAATCAATATCCGCCGTTACCAGGTTACGGTATTTTGGCTGGTGTCAGTTAAAATGTCGTTACTTGGTAACGCAGAAGACCAATATGCGCATTCCGAGTAGAGCAATCGAATTAGGATCACGTCCGTCAGCCGGCGCGGAGGTTTTGCGTGACCAAGATATTCATGAAGACGATGAGAGTATTTTTGATGTGAGGCGAGAAATCACAAAAAATGACATCGAGAAAATAATTATAGAGTATCTTCCAGATATTGCTACGGATACATTTGCGTCGGCTGTAACAACATTGATTTCAGCGCGGCCGGATCTAAGAAAGAAATTAGTGAGTAACAACTGGTTTGATTTTTGTTTACAAGAATTAAGCAGATGGAAAGCGCAAGGCAACATTGATTTATTTTTAGAGTTCGCTTTCTATACCATCAGAATGTTTCCTGATCGCAGAAACGAGATTCGTTCTTCCTTGGACGAAGTGTTTGAGGATGTCGTGCGTATTATTGAGGAAAGAAAAAAACGAAATAAAATGTTTTTGAAATTTGCCATGTTTTTCTTTGTTGTTTATCCAGAGCGCAGGGGTGTAATTAAGGTTGAGGATGTATTCGATAAAGCCCAAAGTGACTTGAAAGATGCTTACAACAATGATTGGTTTCGCTATGCCGAGGTTGGCATGTTTTTGAAAATTCTTTTTCCAGATTATAGTCACGCGACCATCCTCAATGAAACTGCGTTAGCAGGAATTCGCGAGGAGTTTGAGAAGAGTCGAACGGAGGAGGGAAGTTGGTTGGTTTTTGTTGAACTCGCTTTAGCGCTTAATGTTCTCTGCTCTGAACGTGCCGAGATCGATGCAACCGGTCAGCTAGTTATCACACCTCGCGCATCAAAGCTTATGTCCGAACCAGCGCCGCTTCCAGAAAGACCCATGGTGTAATCACGTCCGCCGTTACCAGGTTACGGTATTTTGGCTGGCATCAGCTGAAAGGTCGTTACTTGGAAACGCAGAGGTCTTCACTGTATAAATACTTGTTTCCAAAACAAAAACGCTCAGCCGTGCTGAGAGTTTTTGTAATGCCGTTCACAGTGTCACGATATTTTTGATTGCTGGTTACCTTAACGGTCGTAAATGTCATGATCGCCCACCGCGAGTAAAAACGCTTCTCTCGGTTTTGACGGCAGGAACATGAACACCACACGCGTTTTATAGTTAATTGAGAAACTATAACGGTCATTCAACCTGCCAGTGAGTTTATGAACCTTTAACACTTTATGATTTACTGGGTCATTGAACAGATCAACTTTATCTATTAGTTCCTCCTGTTGAGCGCTAGATAAAGCCTTGTACATCCTAATGAAGGTTGGAGAAAATGAAACCCTCATATGCGTTATGGGAGCATCTTTGCTAGCTTTCGCAAGTCGCCACGTAACACTTTCCCATCGCGTAGTTCCTGTTCGCCACGCAAGACTGCTTCAACAGCTTGATCTTCGGCAAAGCGAACAAGCGCCTGACGAACCACCTCGGCTTTGTTGGAGGCAATCCCGCGGTGGATCATTTCTTCAATGAATGTTTCGAGCGTGTGTGGAATGGGAACCGAGATTGTAGACATATGAAATTATAATATGAAAAAATCATAACATTCTTGCTGCGTGTCGTCAATTTTAATTTTTTGCGCGCCGCTTCGCGCACAACCGTGTGATCATTCCAAGGATCAATCCTGGAGAGAGAATTTTAAGAAACTGGAAAATAAAATCTTCTAGAATCAATTTATTACCACAACAGTCTGGGAGTAGATTTGGCAGGAAGGCTGATTGGGCATAGGACAGACTACAATCTATCCGTGTGCAGACTTCAGGATCAAACATTTGTCTAAGGATCAGATACCAAAGAACCGTAACGATGACACAGATTACTATTCCAGTGGTCGTCGATCGAATTCGCATAACAATTGATGAATATGGTGACCCACTGTATTGAGCATTGGAACACCTTGATCCAGCAAATCAAGCAATGGTCAGAAACGCTACCGCATATCTTTGGGGAGCGGTCGTTCAGTTTCACGGGATAGCCAAAGATCGCCCAGATCTCCCACAAAAAGGCCGATTTCGAGGCAAAAACATTGACATTTTGGCCAAAATGTGGTATATTTTCGTCTTGTTCTTTGAAAGGCAAGGTTTGGATTTTGCATGAGATAGGCGCTTTGCACGGCATATTTTGTCGTTTGAAGCGCTTGTCTCATGTTCGAGACTGCCGTGACCGTCCGATGACGGATCAAGAAAGAAGGAGAACGATGATGACTGCAAAGATCACGTCCCCGCAGACCAAGAGCATCCACCGCCTCATGGAGGACGCCCTCGGGGAAGCCAGTCCCGACAAGGACGGCGCCCAGCGCCTGATCGGTCAGGGTGGCGACTTCAAGGATGCCCTCGTGGCGCTGATCCGTCGCTACGTCGCCAAGGCGCCCGACTTCGCACGGATCAGTCGTAAATCCTGTGGGGCAACCAAGCAAAAGGAGATATCCTTATGGGCATATCTCCTTTTGTTTTTGTCTATGACCCAATCAACAATGA
>JAGVQB010000003.1 GCA_020051955.1 bacterium
ACACCTCCCACACCTCCCACACCTCCCACACCTCCCACACCTCCCACACCTCCCACACCTTCCTATGCACCACCTCATCATCGGCGGCGGAGTAGCTGGCACAACGTGCGCTGAGGAATTGCGCAAGATGGATCCAGGCTTCGATATCACAATTATTTCCGAGGAACATCACCCGCTTTATTCGCGGGTATTGTTGCCTCATTACATAAAAGGAAAAGTTTCGCGCGAGCGAGTATTTTTGAAAAAGGAATCGTGGTATCAAGAACAGCGGATTGGATTTTTGGGCGGGATTGTCGCGCAACATCTTGATACAAAAAATAAATTCGTCACACTCTCGGACTCGCGCGAGATGCCATACGACAAACTTTTGATCGCGACAGGTGGCGGAGTTCGACTGGTGGGTTCTGATCCACACGGCGTTTCATATCTTCGCACGCTGGATGACGCCGACCATTTTCTCCAACTAATAGCAGAAGGTGGGGCAACCAGAGCTGGAGTTTATGGAAGCGGATTAATCGCGTGCGAGTATATAAATTTATTTGCCCACTTTGGTTTCCCAACCGTGCTCGCGTATCGAGGCGAACACTTTTTTTCTCGATCGCTAGTTCCAGACGCGGGCGCGTTGATCGCCAACCATATTTCTGCTCACGGCGTTTTGGTTCATCCTTTGAGCGAGCTTGTCGCGTTACAAGGAGACAAAGAGCTTACGGGATTTGTCACGCGCGGATGTGAATACGCCTGCTCGATTTTGGGAATTGGAATCGGGGTTGAGAGCGATTTTGGTTGGTTGAAAGAGTCTGGAGTTGAAACTAATGTTGGTGTCAAAGCAAATGAGTTTCTAGAAACTAACGTGCCAGATGTTTACGTTGCCGGCGATGTCGCTGAATTTTATCACCCAATTTTGGACCGCCAACTCACGATTGGAAACTGGATGAACGCGATGAGCCAAGGCCGTTGCGTGGCGAGCTCGATGAACGGTGAACGCGAAAGTTTCAATCTTGTATCTTCGTACGCCACAAACGTGTTTGGTCTGGAAATAATTTTTGTGGGGGATACCAACAAGGCAACAGCGCAAAACATTCGAATTATCGGTTCACTCAAAGATGGTGGCATCACTCAAGTGTTTGAGCGCGAAGGCCGCGCGGTTGGCGGAGTAATGATCGGGCGCAATGAAGATCGCGCTGGGATTACACAAGCGATTCAAAATAAAACAGCGTTCATTGGTTGACAGTAACCGAGATTTTTGATACAAAATCGCCTTCTTCTATGTGCGGCAAGTGCCAAACTGGATGAAGGTTTTTGTAACCCGCACCTTTCCAAAGCGGTCAACTAAACGCCGCGCAAGGAGAATCCAATGGCAGGGATCATCAGCAAGCTTTCCGATGAGGTCGTCAAGCGAGCAATCGAGGAGACCACACAGTCAGTGATTGAAGATGGTATTCGCTCAGGCGATGGTACTAACGAGCTGTCGAAGCGTTTCTTCAAGGCGGTGTTGGGTGACGGTTCGCCGCTCGTGCGCGTTGCGCGAGCAATTCCTGGTTTCCGTTACGCGCCAAACGTAGTGGTTACGCTCGCCGCGGAGTACCTCAAGAACCACGCGGACAACCTGTTCCAAGGAGACAACCGCGCCGCGATCCAAGGTCTGCGGTTCGCGCTCAAGACCGCGGCTCCGATGCTCATGGGGATGGGGGATGCGACAGCGGACGTATTGGAGAAGCAAGTCGGTGAGTCCGTCGATCGCGTGGTGTCGCCCGCAAGGTCGTCTGCCAAGAAGGCCGACATCGACCGAGTTGTCGTTGTCCCGACCTACTTCGGTATGCGACCGTTCTTTCCGGTCAAGTTGAATGGCGATGGAGAGCCAGAGTTCGATCTGGTGGACGGCTACCAGGTTCCGAGGGTTCTTGACGCAACGTTCATCGCGTTCAGGGACAACTGGTTGCGTGAGCATCCGTCCAAGAGGGTGAACCAGGGCGGCGCTAAGGGTCAGCCTCAAAGGGTTGAAACCATCTCAACGGTCGTTCCCTGGCAGATCTACTCTCTGCAGGAGCACATCACGCTGATCGAAGGCCAAGGCGGCGTGAGCGAAGACGCGCTGGACGCGCTCAAGAAGCACTTCAAGCCAGCGTCTGCTCGTCAGGAGTTCAGCGAAGAGACTTGGGCAGTCTTCCGCGCGGTCGTCAGAACGCAAAGGCACTTCACCGACGCGGGTCAGCGTGACCAGCTGGATCGTCAGGATTTCGAAAGCCTGATCGAGAAGTTCCTCAAGGCTGGCGTGCCTGTGTACAGGGTCGATCAGATGATCGGCCTTGCGTTCTCCAGCCTCATCGACGCCAAGAGTGGCCTGCTCCCGCTGGAGGCTCTGCGGGATTTCGAAACGTCGGTTGATGTGTTCCTCTCTGGCGAGCAGGACTCTTTCACGAAGATTCTGCGCCGCTGGCGAGACATGCGGCACTCTGGTCACATGCAAGGCGGTTCGTTGTGGTGGCTTTCGATGGGAGCTATCGGCGCCACTGCCGTGATCTGGGTGCCACTGGCAATGATCGCGTTTCTCATTCTTGCGGCAGTGTACATGGCCATCGCTGGCGTGTTCACCCCACTGGAGGGGACGCAGACGCTCTTCGGTAACGAGGTCAGCGGCAAGTCCTACGCCTTCTGGATGGCGTTTATGTCAGGCTGGCTCGCGTTCGCGACAACCTGGACGTTCTCGATTGTCCAGACGCTCACCTCATGGGTACGTCACTTCTACCCCAGTCTCAGGGCAGACTGGCTGGTGTCTCTGGGTCATCGCATTTCGGGCTTCGGTCTGACAGTGTGTTCGACAATGATCCCAGTTGCGATCCTGTTGGGGGCAAGTCCGACGGATCGCGTGTGCATTCTCGCGGCCGTTGGTTTCTCGATGGGGATGGCCTTCACGCTTGTGGAGTCTGGGTGGCGATACCACGTGGAGGAGTCTGTCCTCAAGGCTTCTCCATGGTTGAACGCGATCTTCGGCGCAGGCCTTCTTGCCTATGCGTTCACTCACCCACTGTTCGTCGGGCATCCTGACGAGGTCAGCGCGGTAGCGAATATTCTAGGCAGTATGAAGGACGCGGTGGCGCATTCAAAGTGGTTGCAGTTGGCGGGGGTGTTGACTGGCGTACTGGGAGCAAGCGCGCTTGTCTCGTTCATCGAGTACAGGAAGGTGCCTCACGGGACGTACCGTTTGCGCATCCGCGGAGTGAGTTTGCTCCTCACGCTCATTGTCCTGGCGTTCGTCGGCCACCTCTTCTTCTATAGCCCGCCCAAGACGAGCCTGGTGAAGAAGGAGAAGGTGGGAGACGTGGACGTGACGTCGAGGACGTCAACGACAAGGAGAGAAAGCGTGCCGGCAGAGGTGCCTCCGCAGGAGACAAAGCCTGCGTTCGACAGGAAGAAGTTCTGTGGGAGTAACATCTCCTTTGAGATGAGGGAGAGGTGCAAGGAGAAGCCTTAAGCAGGCAACGAGCGGTTCGTTAACTCGAACCGCTTTTTAGTACAAAAGTTTCGGTTATCTACAGATTACAGATTCTTACAGATTTACAGATTTTACAGATAGCCCGTGGGGAAAAAATCCAAAGACCCAAAACCCAAAAATCCAAAAGAAGGGGAAATTAGGAATGTTAAGGTTTGGGTTTTGGATTTTGGGTTTTGGATTTTTTTCTTGGTCGGTACGTTGACAATCAGAACTTGATCATGGTAGTTTCTCCATCTTCAGATTCCACTCGCCTCGAGGAAGAGGCAACACAGGGAGACAGGGAGATGAGCGAAGAAACGAGAGATGTGTCTGGCGGCAAGAAGATCGAACCGCCTCGCTGGTGGGTGGTGGGGGTGGTTGCCCTCGTTACTTTCTTGGTGGCGATCTGTCTCTGGAGGTGTGCCGGTCAGTGGGAGACCGACGACGACTCCACTTCGGAGGAGCAGGTTTCCGGAGTCTGGAGGATGAGAGCGACCGCGACGCAGGAGGAGGATGTCGAGGAGGACGTTGAGGACACGACGCAGGCGCAGGTAGTAGAGGTGCCTGCCGAGGTTCTGCCCGAGGCTACGCCTGAGCCAACTCCGGAACCCACGCCGGAGCCGACGTACACGAACTGCACGTTCGTGAACGGCAACAGGCCGATGGTCGGGGAGAAGAACGTGCTCAAGTGCGACGAGGGCGTGTTCCTCGCCCTGGCGCGATACATGAGCGGAGGCCAGTTCGAGTTCACAGCCCTCGAGCCCTACGTGCACTGATCTGTTCCCAGACCAACGTTTTCACCCGATACGCATCGGGTGTTTTAATTTGCATAGGTCGTCCGCCCGAAAAATGGGCTGTTTTGGGATCAGTCGTAAATCCTGTGGGGCAACCAAGCAAAAGGAGATATCCTTATGGGCATATCTCCTTTTGTTTTTGTCTATGACCCAATCAACAATGA
>JAGVQB010000016.1 GCA_020051955.1 bacterium
GGCAGTTTTTTAGTAGCCATAGCTAAGTAAGTTCAAGAATATGCCAAACACTAGCAAAGAAAACTGTTTTTTACCAACTGGAAAAAGTCTATTAACTCGGTTTTGGATTTTATTTTTTTAATCCCGTTGTGTATAACTTTTTGTGTTATAATAGAGACAACCTTTTAAAACTGTTCATTCATTTTTATGCCATCAAAAAAGAAAATCGTTCCTTCGTCAGTAGTACAGGATGTCCCTGTGGCCGTTGCAAAGAAACATACGGTGAAGAAAAAAGTTGTTTACAAAAAAATTGAAACAAAGAGAGCTGAACCGATTGAATGTCAGGTTCATCATAAGTACGTTTTGCTTGGTGTGTGTTCAAGTTGTGATCACTTGCCAATGCGTGCGACTAACCTAGTCGTAGTGCTGTCATTGGTCATTGCGGTTCTGTCAGGCATGATTATCTCGCTTGTTGCTCCGTTGGATTTGGATTTTCAATTAAGCCTAGGCAACATAGGCCAAGCGCAACTAAATCATTCGATTGCGCAAAATAGATAAGTATGAAAGGTTTACTATTGATGATGGCGATCTTGATTGTGTTTTTGGGAGCAGGGTGCGCGCCAGGGGCAGAAGAATCAAAAATTAATTTTTCATATCCCGATGCTATGGAAGAATCAGCTACGAAGACGTGGGTTTTCCCAGGAGTTTTGTCAGAGGAACAAATCGCGGGCAAACAGATTAGGATAATGACCGTGAAGGGGGATGTGGTGTTCGAGCTTTTCGCGGATACAGCGCCAAAGACAGTTTCAAATTTTGTTTATCTCGCGCAAGGCGGGTACTTCGATGGGCTAAAGTTTCATCGCCGTGAGGAAGGGTTTGTAATCCAAGGTGGCGATCCAAATGGAAATGGAACCGGTGGCCCTGGGTATGAGTTTGAAGATGAGCTCGATGACGCGTATGGGTACGACCGCGGAATTGTGGCAATGGCAAATCGTGGTCCTGGCACAAACGGTTCGCAGTTTTTCATAATGCTTGCTGACACACCATTGCCAAAAGCGTATTCCATCTTCGGTCGCGTTGTTGAGGGGATGGATGTCGTAGACGAGATCAAGGTTGGGGATGTGATGACAAAGGTGTTGGTTGAGACAAAGGAATAATAAATTTGAAACAAAACAAGAGATACCTGTCTCTTGTTTTTTTGCGCCAGGTCGGGCATCGGATGCCCGAACGGCGGGGATCGCCCGCCCGACTGACCGGCGTCAGCCGGTCGGGCGGGGATGCCCGACAATAAAAAGAGACCGTTCAGGTATCGGTCTCGAGCGTGTCAGGCAGTTTGAGCCTGGGGAACAAGTCGCAGGTTCGGTTCTCCGGTTATTTGAAAGAGCGTATTCCAGCTCTCACAGCGTGGATTGTCGCAGAGCCCTCGCTTTGGGGATACTTGACCGGCGCAATCAGGACACCCCCAGGCTCTTTCCCCGCGCGCAAGCACACGGCGATGATCCCACTCCATCCACCAGGCTGTCAGCGCGAGTGTTTCGCGCGCGCCTTCTGGCGCGTTGGGGAGAGCGTCGGTTCCCAATACAAAATTCTTCGCGCGCGAGGAGAGCCAATCAACTATTGGCAGGAGCCTTTTCCACAGCGCATCTGGGATCTCGGCAGGCGTGCGCACGTGTCCTATTTTCCCGTAGATATGTGTCCATTCGATTCCGTCCGCGCAAGACTGAATCCGAAGTGGAAACCTTGGAGGGTCGTCGTTCATTATGCCTCGTGAGTGTCAGGTGAGGAAGCCTCTGCTATAATAGCATGTATGCGCGGAACAATTACAGAAAAGACTTTTTATCAATTTCTCAAGTGCCCTAACTGGGTTTATTTTGATACTCACGCTCCCGAGACACAGCCACAAAATATTTTGATGGAGAGATTACAAGACGACGGGTTGATCGAGGAGAAAGAGCGCGAGGTAATTTCTGATCGAAATGATTTGGCGCAAGTGAGCGCTGAGGATCCTGACGAGGCGTTCAAACAAACGCTCGTGTTCATGCGAGAGGGGAGACAAACCATTTTTCACAGCGTGCTCATTGACAGTCATTGGGTTGGGCATCCTGATATTCTTGAGCGCGTGGAGGGGCGGTCAAAGTTGGGGAATTATTATTATGTCGCGTCTGACATAAAACGTTCGCGGTTTTTGCGTGACGAGCATAAGTTTCAAGGATGTTTTTACGCGGAGCTTCTCGAGAAGATTCAGGGCGTGAAGCCAGTGCTTGGATATGTTTTAACTCCTGATCGCGAAACGCTTTCATATTCTATTGAAGAGTTTGAGGCAGAGTACAAGCTCACTCTCGCGGGGATTGAAAAAATTATCGCTGGTAAACGACCTGCGCATTTTGTGACAACAGGTTGCAAACAATCTCCGTGGTTCGCTCACTGCCAG
Source organism: bacterium (assembly GCA_020051955.1). Classification (GTDB taxonomy): domain Bacteria; phylum Patescibacteriota; class Patescibacteriia; order UBA9934; family GWF2-40-263; genus JACRJW01. Next base: position 2,411 of record JAGVQB010000016.1, read on the forward strand.
AGCGAGTCAGAATCTTGCGATGACATTTCTCTTTTGAACCGCGTGTGGCGCGAGGAAGTGCGCGCGCTTTGTGAAGCTGGAGTCAGTACGATTAAATCTTTATCTCTAAAATCTTTGCCAGAGCTCGAGATGCTCGCGCCGGATATAAGCACTTCTCGGTTGGAAACAATGCGCGATCAGGCAATTGCGATTGTTGAAAAACGCCACATGATTCGTGGCAACGTGGAGTTTAGAGAATCGGACGTTGAGTTGTTTTTTGATATTGAGAGTGACCCTTTGCGAGATTTGGATTATTTGTTTGGTGTGTTGAAGGTAAGCGCGGCAGGGGAGGAATATATTCCATTTTTCGCTCAGTCTCCAGAGCTTGAGGGAGAGATGTGGAAGGAGTTTGTCAGTTTTATCGAGTCGCATTTTGATTCGCCGATTTATCACTATGGTTGGTTTGAGAGCGAGGTTGTGAGCCGTTTTGCGGCTAAGTATGGCATCACAGATATGGCGCGCCAGGCGCTTGAACAAAATATGATTGACCTGCCAAGCCAGATGCGAGGCGCGGTGATTTTCCCACTCTCGTTTTATTCTCTGAAAGACATTGGTGCGTACATTGGTTTTCATTGGAGGAGCGAAGACGCGTCTGGGGCGAACTCTGTTTTGTGGTTTGAGGAATGGTTGAAGACCAAAAAACCAAAGATTTTGCAAAAGATAATGGAATACAACGAGGACGACGTGCGCGCGACGTATCGTCTCCAAAGATGGGTTAGAGAAAACGCGGTGCTATGAAGCGCGGCGTTTTCATAATTATGGCGGTTGTTGGGGTGGGTGTCGTGATGTGGTTGTTTGGTGTCATCACAAGCGACAACAACAGTCCTCCAAATGTCAGAGACGCTGAGTCGCGCGCGTTTGACGAGTTCGATCGTGAGGACAGGGCAGAGGTTAGATTGAACGAGGGTTCGTGTCTTGCGTCTGGCGGAACGTGGAACTCATGCGGCTCCGCGTGTCGCACAACCCCAGGGTCTCCGTGTATTGATGTGTGTGTTGCGTATTGCGAGTGCGAGTCGGATCTCCAGTGTCCGTCTGGGTTTTCGTGCGTGGAGTATGTTGATGAGGTGGGAGTATGTGAAGAGACCCCCCTTAATCCAATCCTAGTGATGGGGGAGACAGAAGCGTACGTGGAAGAGGAGGTAGCGGAGGTGACAATCCCAGAGCAAAGCGAGCCAAAGGTCGTCGAATCCATCAACCTCGCTGTTCCATTCACTCCCCAGGCGCCGCATGGAGATTGGGGAGAGCCATATCAAGAAGCGTGTGAGGAAGCGAGTCTATATATGGTCGCGCGGTATTACGAAGGGGAGCCGGTTGGGTTGATTGAACCCGACACGGCAGATGATGCCATTCTCTCGATCGTTGATCTGGAGGAATCAATGGGGCTTTCACAAGATGTTACGATCGCGGAGCTAGCCGTTGTCGCGCAGGCTGGTTGGAATTATCAAACACGGCTGATCGAAAATCCAACCATCGAACAGATCAAAGATGAGTTGATCGCTGGGCGTCCTGTTATCGTCCCGTTGGCAGGTCGTTTATTAGGTAATCCATTCTTCACCCAGCCCGGACCCATCTACCACATGCTCGTTATCCGCGGCTTCACGCAAGAGGAACAATTTATTGTGAACGATCCTGGCACTTATCGCGGGGAGGGCTACCTTTACGACTTTGACACGGTGATGGGCGCGATGCACGATTGGAATGGCGGTGAAGAAATAATCGGAGGATCAAAAGTCGTTCTCATTGTTTCTCCCTAATCACTTCATACACCTTTCTACCTTCCCACCTTTCTATGAATTACCTCCTCGGCGGTTCCCTCGGTGGCTTAGTGGCTTTCCTCTTCGCAATCCCCGCGATCGTGCTTGAGATAGTTGAAAGAGGGAATGTGAAAAACGCTCCGCTTCTTATTGACGTGCGAACAATTTTTGGTTTGAAGATTCGTCACAAACACGAGGTGTTTTTCATTGGTCTGCTTCTTTATATCATCGTTGGATTTTTGTTTGGGCTCATCTATGTCGTCTTTGTTGAACAGGGGTGGTTGTTTATAACGCACGCGCCATACACGTTTTTGTCCCTGCTTGTTTACGCGCTCTTGAGTTGGATTGTCGCCGGGGTTGTTATCTATCCAGCATTGGGATTAGGTGTCTTTGGTTTCAAAGAAGGTCGTCATGTCTGGCTTGAGACGATCGTATCTCATTTAATTTTGGGCGTGTGTCTGTGGTTGTTGGTGCAGTATTATCAACCTGTATTTTTTGATGTCTAATGTTGTGAAAAATAAAATCCAAAATCCAGGAACCAAAATCCAAATGGAGGAAGAAATAGGAATAATAAGGTTTGGGTTTTGGATTTTGGGTTTTGATTTTTTTTCAGTTCTCATATGACAACCCTATCCGTTGGACAATATCTTGATCTGGTGAATCAGTCACTGCGCGTAATTCCACCAGACATTCTTGTTGAGGGCGAGGTGTCTGATTTCCGCGTGGCGCAAAATAAGTGGATCAGTTTTGATCTTAAAGACGAGAAGGCGCAGGCGGTTTTGAAATGTTTTATGACCACTTGGCAATTGAAGGTTCAGATCGAGGATGGAATGCGGGTTAGGGTTAGTGGGTATTCAAAAGTTTACGAACGGTTTGGGACATTGAAATTAAACGTGCAGGATATTGAGCCCGTTGGAGAGGGCGCACTCAAGCGCGCGTATGAACTTTTGAAAAAGAAACTCGCGGATGAAGGTCTGTTTGATCTCGCGCGCAAACGTGATTTGCCACGGTTCCCAGAGCGCGTTGGTCTTATCACCTCGCGCGACGCGGCGGCGTACGGAGATTTTTTACAGATTCTAAATAATCGGTGGGGTGGAGTTGATGTGCAATTTGCTCACGTGCACGTTCAGGGTCGTGAGGCGGTTGGAGAAATTGTCGGCGCGCTCGCGCACTTCAATGTTTTATCAGAGGGCGATCGCCCCGATGTGCTTGTGCTAACTCGCGGTGGCGGCGGGCTTGAGGATCTGCACGCGTTTAATGATGAACAGGTCGCGCGCGCTGTGTATGCTTCAAAGATTCCAGTCGTGTGTGGCGTTGGGCATGAGCGCGACGAATCATTGTGTGATTATGTCGCTGACTCGCGCGCGTCTACTCCTTCCAACGCGGCTGAGCGCGTTGTGCCATCGCGGGAGGAAGTGAAGTATGAGATTGAGAATATGGTGTCCCATGTTGATGGGCAATTAGAGGATGCCATTTTGGGTCGTGAGCAGATAATTGAGCGCGCGACGAATGCCTTTGAAAAGATTTTTCAGCGTCAGAAAGATCGTCTTGTTCACTTGCGCGAGACGTTGTCTCTAAAAACAGATAAGTGGTTGCCGTGGTTTCGCGAGCGCGTGAATGATGTGGAACGTTTGTTGCGACAAGTGGATCCGACTCGCGTACTTGCTCGCGGTTACAGCATTGTGAAGGTTGGGGGCAAAGTGGTGAGGGGCGTGGCGAGCCTTGAAGTGGGGAGTGAAATTGCGGTACAATTTGCCGCAGGTTCAGCTGACGCGCGGGTGTGTCGGATAAATGGTCGTGGACAACAGAGGTTTGTTTGATAAAAGATAAAGGTGGGGAGGTGGTTAGGTGCGGGAGGTGGTTCCGGACTGTTCGAAAACACCTCACCACCTAACCACCTCATCACCTCCCCACCTAACCACCTCCCACACTATGCCAAAAAAACCACCATCATTTGCTCAATCATTCCAAGAGCTTGAAGACATCACAGCCTGGTTTGATTCACAGGAGAACGTTGACCTCGATCAAGGTCTAAAAAAGTTTGAACGCGGGCTGGAGCTCGCTGGGCAGTTGAAAAAGAAACTCTCGGAAGTAGAAAATAAAGTCGAGGAGATAAAAAAGAAGTTCGCTGAATAATATGTCTTATCTACTTTTTCGCTGGATCATTAACGCGCTCGCGCTTTTGCTTGTCGCCAACATCGTCCCAGGCTTTGGAGTTGAGTCGCTTTACAGCGCGCTGATAGCCGCGTTGGTTTTGGGACTCGCGAACGCTCTTGTGCGTCCGCTTCTTTTCATCCTCACTCTCCCAATTACAATCCTGACACTCGGGCTTTTCACTTTTGTGCTCAACGCGCTGATGATCCTGCTTGTCTCTACGATTGTGAAAGGTTTTATTGTTGAGGGGTTTATTCCAGCCCTGCTCGCCGCGCTCATCTTGTGGGTTGTCTCGATGATGACGTATTGGATAGTTAAACAAGCCAAGGAATCATAAACGCCTACGGGCGTATTTTTTTATGACTCATTCGAATTCTCTTGCCCCCTCCACGCTCGTTATTTCCGTTGGTGGTTCGCTCGTGGTTCCCAAAGGTGGAATCGATCACGAGTTTTTGAAAAGTTTTAAGCGGCTTATTTGTAAGCACATCAAACGCGGTTGGCGTTTTGTGATTGTTGTCGGCGGTGGAGGAACAGCGCGACAGTATCAAGAGGCGGCGCGCAAAGTCGGCGCTCTCACGCGCGAGGACTTGGATTGGCTTGGCATACACGCGACAAGGTTGAATGGGCATTTACTACGAACGATTTTTCGTTCGGTGGCGTATCCGATTATGCTTAAGGATCCAAGCCGTCCACTTTCGCGCTGGAAGGAACCAGTGCTGGTCGTTGCAGGATGGAAACCTGGTTGGTCAACAGATTATGTTGCGACGCGCATTGCCAAACGGCTGGGCGCCAAGATGCTCGTCAATCTTTCAAACATTGATTACGTTTACGACAAAGACCCGCGCGATCACGCTGACGCGCGGGTTATCTGCAACATTTCTTGGAAAGATTTTCGTGGGATCGTGGGCAACAAATGGGATCCTGGAATGAACGTGCCTTTTGATCCAGTCGCTTCTCGCCTCGCGGATGACTCTGGAATACAAGTCGCGATTTTGAATGGAAAAAATGTGAGCAATCTTGATGGTCTCTTGAGTGGCAAACGGTTTGTTGGGACAGTGATTGGGTGAGGTGAGGGGGCGACCGTTGCCCCAAATTCACAAAGGTGCTACGATCCGGCGTCCCGCAACGGGATCAGAAGGGCGGAGTCATGACAATCAAAGAAATTTGCGCGCTGGGCGTTGTGTTGGTCATGTGCGTGTATGCGATTCGTTACAACTGGCAGATTCGCCAGCGCGAAGTATCGCCAACGCTCTCGACCTGGATCCTGTTTCTTGTGGGGGTACTCGTCAGCCTGACTTTCTACGGACCAGCAGAAGGCTGGGATCTCATCTCTGGCATTGGTAATGTCACAGACGTGGGCGTTGTCGCGTCAGTGATCGTGTGCATCCTGCTGTGGGGCAACAAGACGGTTCGCTTCCAGCCATGGGAGAAGTACTACCTTGGAGCGGCAGGACTGGGTGTGCTCTACGGCGCGATCTCTGGCGACTTAATGAGGTCAAACCTGTTCGGCCAGTTCCTCATCTGCGTAGGGTACGTGCCAACCTGGCATACAATGATCAAGAGCAGGTGTAACACAGAATCGTTCACGGCCTGGTGCCTGCTCATCGTGTCCAACGGAATCGGACTTGTGCCAGCGTTGGTGGACGGCAACATCCTCTCGGCCATCTATGTGATTCGGGCTTTGACACTGGTTTCTTTTACACTCATCCTTATGGCTTACTACGAGATTCGCTCTCGTCGGTCATAAGCCATTGAAAGGAGGATCGCGATGCGCGTGGAATACGTGTGTGTCAGCGCTCCTCTTGCCGGGGGAGCTTTTAGCGAGGACGCGTATCTCGTTGACGCTGGGGCAGGGGACAAGCCTTTCTTCGCGGTCGTTGTTGATGGACACGGGCTTGAGGTCAATGAGACTGGCGACAGGCTTGAGAAGTCAAGAGACATTGCGGCATTCGCGAAAATGGCCGCGCAGTGTCTTCGTGATGGATTTCGCGCGAACCCTTTGGACACCACTTTCGTGGATCTGTTTGCGAGCGTGGAAACCGATCTCGGAACCCATTTTCGTCCGCTCACGGAAGGCGGTAGATCGCTTGTGAGTGTCGGCGCTGTGGCAAGTTTCGTCGTTGTGCAAGAAGACGAGCTTGTTGTGGCGCAGGTTGGTGATTGCCGCGTGTATCGCGCGCTTGCTCCAAATGGTTTTAGGATGTTGAGTCGCGATCACAACGGACAAAGACCCAGTGAGGTACGGCGACTTGAGCCGTTTGTCAGATCTAGGCAATTCAAGTTGGCTGACCTGGAGACTCCAGCGGGATTTTCACCAGTTCGCATAAGGCTGTATCAAACGGGTGGAAGGGGATTCCGCGGTGGATTGCGACCCACGAGAGGGTTCGGAAACTGGGAGTATCGTCCTGCCTACACTTGCGAACCAGAGGTGTGCAGGTTCAAGCTTCAGGGTGTCCACGACGGAACGTTCTTCGCTCTTTGCACTGATGGCGCGAATGAGTATGTAGAACGTACAATGATGCGCTTCCGCGAGAACAGCTTGAGTGTGTCGCTGGCTGATGTGGCAGGGGACACTCGTAACCGTCTTGTGCGAAACAACGATGACGTGACTGTTGTGTACTTCAGGATCACGCGCTGACTTCTTCTGCGGCCTCTTTTTGAGAGAGGCCATTTTTTATAATCAACAACCCTCACAAAGTGAGAGTTGTTGAGAAACATTACAAGACGAGTTATTTGCAATTCCTATGGTAGGTTTAATGATTTTCGAATTTTTTCGATTTTGTTATCATCTTTTATTTTTATGAAGTTTTTTTTGAACGTTTTAATGCGTGTTTTATATACAACAAGCGTTTTGACAAGTCCCTTTAATTCTTTTATTATTTCTTCGTAATTGTTTAACATACAAAGAGAATATATCATAAAAATTATATGGCAGAAA
>JAGVQB010000033.1 GCA_020051955.1 bacterium
CTCATTGTTGATTGGGTCATAGACAAAAACAAAAGGAGATATGCCCATAAGGATATCTCCTTTTGCTTGGTTGCCCCACAGGATTTACGACTGATCCGCGCGCAACCCAAGGAGCAGACCTCGGACGCAGACACGATCTGCGGCAAACTCGTCGCGCAATTCCAATTGATCGAAGGCAAGCCCAAGGACACTGGTGACACAATCGACCTCTCCTCGCTCATGACAGAACCGGCGAAGGTGGCTCTCGAGTGCGGCGAATCGATCTGGGTGGAGATTTCCGAGCCAAAGCAGGGCGGCGAATACCACTGGGACGACAGCGGCGCTCCCTCCACAGTGAGCCCGCGGCGAGGAACTCGCGTGCGCTTCACCGGCGGGCCGGCTCCTGGCTCTGGCTACGTGGCGCTCGAACTGGGGGACAAGACCCGCAAGATCCTAGTGGAGGTCGCGCAAGTCCTCATGCCCAGCTTCACCTACCAATGTAGGCGAGTGGACGTGGGTCAGCGCATCACCCACCGCCTCATCCATACAAGGCATCTCAAGGGCGCCCCGCGCTGGTCCATCAACAGCGCACAAGGGTCGCTGGTAGACTCGGTGGATGGCCTCTCAGTCGTCCACCAGATCCCCACAACGCCAGGAACATACAGCGTGGCGGTTGAGATGGATCTCGACAGCGGAAGGGTTCTGTCGCTCGTTGCCTCGGTAATCGCCACTGAACCTGGCGAGGATCGGATGCCCCGCCGCAAAAGCACGGACACGGAATTTGCCCTCAACGGGCACAGGTACGTGCTCGCGCTTCGCAACTTCCCAGGTGACGCCGCGAGATTCGCAAGCTACATGGACACTGTGGCTGAAGGACGAACTCGCATCACGCTGAACTTCGGACACCCCGAATACGCGGGCTCGGAAGCCGTCCTCGTGCGAGTTGCACAACTGAAGATCGCTCTTCACATCGCCGCAGACGAAGAGCGTCGAAGCCCATCGCTCAACGCGAACGTCGAAGCGGTTGTTGGAAGGGCAAGCGCGATCTTCGCCCTCCTTGCGCAGAAGATCGCGAAGTAACAGACGTTCACGAACGACATGGCACAACGCCGCCCCGCCCTAGCATCTGCTAGTACGGGGCTTTTTGATTGACTTTGGTTGGTAAATCATATATTCTCGCGGCATTATGCCAAACATCACAAATGAGACCTTGCCAAAAAACCAGCTAAAACTAACTTTCACGGTCACGGTGCTGGAAGCAAAACCATATCTTGAGGAGGCGGCAAAACGAATCTCAACCCAATCTCCAATAGATGGATTCCGTCCTGGTCACGCGCCGTACGACGTTGTAAAAACACGCGCCGGCGAAATGAAAATTTTTGAAGAGGCTTTGGAATCTATTGTTCGTTCTTCTTTTATAAAGGCAGTCCTCGCTCAAAACATAGAGACTGTTGGTTCGCCCCACATAGAAGTCACCAAGTTGGCTCCTGACAACGATATTGTTTTTTCAACGACCGTAACGCTCATGCCCGCCGTGAAGGAGCTTGCGGACGCGCGCAAACTTTCTGTGCCTGCTCGAGAAGTAAAAGCTGAGGATCGTGAAATTTCACTAGCCTTGCGTGACTTGCAAAGAATGCGCACCGCCGAAGTTCGTGCACCACAGGGGGAGACCGTTAACGAAAAAGACAAGGTTGTCGTCTCAATGAACATGAAACTCGAGAGCGTGCCAGTGGAAGGAGGCCAATCTCCCAACCACGCTATCTATCTCAATGAAGATTATTATATCCCAGGACTCAAGGCACAGCTTATTGGAATGAAAGAAGGAGAGACAAGGTCGTTCACGCTTCCTTTTCCAAAATCACACGTACAAAAAATGCTTGCGGGTAAAGATGTCGAGTTTGAAGTTGGACTCAAGGAGCTTTACCACTTGCAAGAACCAGAAATTGATGATGCGTTCGCATCGGGTTTTGGCGCAAAAGATTTAGAGACGCTAAAAGGTCTTTTGAAACAAAACATCCTCACAGAAAAAACGCACGAGGCAAAAGCGCGTGAGGAAAAAGAAATGTTGGAACTTCTCGCAAACAAATCCCAGATCGAAGACATCCCAGACCTGCTTCTAAACGAAGAAATCAACAAAATGATAGGGGAATTGAAACATGGGGTCGAGGAACAGGGCGCTGTGTTTGATGATTACGTAAAAAATCTCGGCAAAACACTCGCGGCTCTCAAACTTGATTTCACTCCACAGGCTCTTTTGCGTGTAAAAGTGGCTCTTGTTATGCGCGCGGCCGCGAAGCAAGAGGGGATTGAGGTGAATGAAAAAGAGATAGATGAAGAAGTTGACCGTTTAGCTGGGCAATACGAGGAAAAAGAGATTAAAGATCGTGTTTACTCGCCAGAAAGTCGGGAATATATAGCCCAAATGCTAAAAAACCGCAAAGTAATCGACTTTTTACGGTTGACAATGGTGAAGTAGGATATGTTGGTGACCATCCATTTACACCCAAATGCCCACAAAACAGCAATAGAATGGCTGGATACTGACACTGCTAAGGCTTGGGTAACAGCCGCGCCAGAAAAAGGAAAGGCAAACCAGGCATTGATCGAACTCCTGGCTTCAGAATTCAATCTCCCAAAAAGTCGCGTCTCCATCCTCCGTGGCAACACAACAAGAATTAAACAAGTCGAAATACTTAAAAACAGCGTCTAATCACGCTGTTTTTGGTCTGGAACCAGATCAACGCCGCCTTTGGAAAAAGGGTTGCACCGAAGCAGGCGCTTTATTGCCAACACGCCTCCTCTTAAGACACCAAATCTCCGTACCGCCTCACGGCCATAGACAGAACAGGAAGGATAAAATCTACAGAATCCACCAGGAAACAACGCCTTCAGTGGCCCGTGATCAGGGGAAAGTGTGCGCTGGTAAAGCCAAATCACGCCTAAGAGGATGGGCCTCATAACAACTTCGCTTTTTTTAACACATCAAGCACTTCCATTTTCAACTTGTCTGCTGGGAGACTAAAAGCGGTCTTCTTTGGAAAGAAACACACATCATACCCTGGACGAATATTCCCAAGTTGCTCGTGGATAATCGCGCGCACCCTACGCTTGATACGGTTACGCACAACCGCGCGCTTGTCAGTCTTAACACCAACCACCACTGCAAATCGAGAGAAGGGGAACGCGTTTGGGCGCGTCTTCGCGCCAACCACAGTGCTAAAAACGCTCCTGCCTTTGGCAAGGAGCGTCTTAATATCATTCTCGAGCCGTAACCTGTGCTTCGCAGGAAGCATAAGATGCTCTCTAGACGCTCAAGCGCTTGCGCCCAATCGCGCGACGACGCGCAAGAACAGCGCGCCCAGTTGAGGTCTTCATCCTGGCACGAAACCCATGGACTTTCGACCGTTGTCTTTTCTTAGGTTGGTATGTTCTCTGTGGCATAATCAATTTAACCATTTAACAATTTAACAATCTCTTTCGTTCCCAAACATACTAACATTCTGTCCCCAATCGATCAACCTCCATACACACCCCACCCTCACTTGCCCACAGCATAACAAATAGACTACACTTCCCCTGCTTATCCTTTCCTTTTTTCCTTCCAACTTTCAACCTCTCATTTCCAACCTCTATTTTTTATGAACACCAACGAACTTTGGCAAGCCGTCCTGGGAGAATTAGAGCTAACACTTAGTAAAGCAAACTTTACTACGTGGTTCAAACATACTTTTGTTTCAGAAATTGACGGACAGATGATAATGATAGGCGTGCCAAACCTATTTACCAAAGCGTGGTTGGAAAAAAAATATGCCAAAGAAATTCTCCACTCTCTACAGGAGCACACAAACAACGCCATAAGACAGATCAGCTACCGCGTTGAAGCCCGTCCTGCAAATCCACAAATTATTACAGTTTTTGAAAAAGAACAGGCTTCTCCGACTCAGAGCGCACAGCCATCTTCATTTCACACACCTCAACAACCACAAAAGGAAATCCGCACTGGTGAATTTTCTCTTAATGGAAAATATTGTTTTGAAACTTTCGTTGTTGGGAAACAAAATGAACTAGCACACGCCGCGGCTCAAGCTGTTTGCAGTCAGCCAGGAGGCGTCTACAACCCCCTTTATATCTACGGCGGTGTCGGGCTTGGGAAAACCCACCTCCTCCAGGCAATCGGCAATGAACTCATCCGCAAAATGCCTTCTACAAAAATTCTTTATGTTACCTCTGAGCGCTTCACAAACGACTTTATCACCGCGCTACGAAGCAACAGAATGAATGAGTTTAAGAATCGATACCGCACAGTTGATGTTCTTTTGGTTGATGATATTCAATTTTTGGGCGGAAAAGAAGAAACCCAGGAAGAATTCTTCCATACTTTCAACCAGCTCCACCAAAACAACCGCCAGATCGTAATCTCATCAGACCGACCACCAAAAGCCATACAAGCACTTGAAGACCGCCTAATTTCACGCTTTGAGTGTGGAATGTTGGCTGACGTGGGGTCGCCTGATTTTGAAACTCGTGTCGCGATTTTGGAAACGAAATGCAAAGAAAAGGCCTATCAGCTGGAACGCGAGATCCTCCACCACGTCGCCACAATCGTTCAGACTAATGTGAGAGAGCTAGAAGGCGCTCTCAATAAAATCATCGCGTTTCATCAATTCAAAAATGTTAGGGCGACTCTCGAAAGTGTGAAGCCTATCCTAACGAGCTTTCAGCCGATGTCTACCAAAAAAACCATCACACCAAAACAGCTAATTCAAGCCGTTGCTTTGTATTTTGATCTCCAACTTGATGACCTGCTTGGACAAAGCCGACAAAAACGTCTTGCCTTCCCACGCCAAATTATCATGTACCTAATGCGTGAGGAGATGAAAGCAAGCTACCCATCCATCGGCGCCGAGCTTGGCGGGCGCGACCATACAACCGCGATGCACGCGTACGGAAAAATCTCAACGTGTTTATTGGAAGACGAGAGACTCCAACACGACCTTGAACTTATTAAACAGAAGTTATACGCATACTGAGACTGTAGCAAAACTCGCGATCTTGCCTTTCACGGGGACCCCGCCACCGCCTCAACGTAGGATTCACCTACGTTTCGACGGCTGGCTTCCCCGCCCTTCGCGGGCCATAGCCCGCTTCGGCGGGCGACGGCCCGTTCAAGGCAATCTCATCGAGTTTTGCTACAGTCTCATACTAGCTCACAGTTTGTCCCCCTCTCCATCTCCAGTGAAATTTAGTGGAAAAGTATGTGTACAGAAATCTGATAAACGGCAACAACCAACAACCAACAAAAAACTCTAAAATTTCTTCCACTCTCTTCCTCCATTCTTCCCCATCATCCATCCACTCCGACCAAACAAAAATCTTAAACAAAATAAAGGTAGATCTTCACTTTTCCACTTCATGCACACCCCCTTCTATCTCTTCTCCTTTATTCTTTATCTAAACATATAATTTATGAAACTCTCGTGCACGAGGGATAACTTGCATCAAGGATTAAGTATCACGAGTCACTTGATGACAAAGAATGTTAATCTTCCAATCTTGCAGAATGTACTAATGAAGGCTGAAGGAGGAACAATAAAATTTACAGCGACAAACTTAGAAATGGCCATTAATTGTTCAGTGCGAGGAAAGGTCGACGAACAGGGTGAGTATACAATTCCCTCAAAACTTTTTTACGATTATGTGAGTCTTCTCCCAAACGAAACAGTAAAGATTGAAGTCAATGGGGAAGATGTACTTCTTCAGTGCGGGAGCCACAAGACCTGCATTCACGGTCTCAATGCCTCCGAGTTTCCGTTGGTTCCGCATGTAGAGGGAGAGAGGATATTCCAAATTCCAGTTGAGGAGTTAAAGGAAGCTCTAGCGCATGTCCTTTTTTCTGTGGCAACAAACGAATCTCGACCAGAGTTAACAGGCGTTTCCTTTTTCTTCTTTTCGCACGAAGGAGAGGGGCGCCTCACTCTTGCGGCGACAGATTCATATCGGTTGGCTGAAAAAACAATTCCAATTGTCACGCCAGTTTCTGACCCCTTTTCGATCATTGTTCCTTCAAAGACCCTACAAGAGGTTGCTCGAATACTTTCTGTATTCAAGGACGATGTTGAACTTCCTTCTACAATTTCAATTAGTTTGGCAAGTTCACAACTTGTTTTTAGTTATGGTTCCGTTGAGCTGGTGTCCCGCACCATTGAGGGCGGTTATCCAGATTACAAGCAGATCATCCCTACACAATTCCAAACAAAAGCTATTGTAGACCGGGAAGATTTTATGAAGGCAGTTAAAACCGCGAGCTTGTTTTCTCGGTTGGGGTTGTTTGATGTAACACTTGCTCTTGATCCCGTAGTGGGTGAGATTAGCGTAAGCGCGAATGACGCGACGCGTGGCGATAACATGACAAAATGTTCCGCGAATATTTCAGGGGTACCCAACACAGTAACCGTCAACCACAGGTATCTGTTGGATGGACTGCAGGCAATTTCCTCTGAACAAGTTGTGTTTGAAATGATAGATGCTTCCAACCCTTGCCTGTTGACTCCGCAAGGAGAAAAGGACTCATATCGTTATATTGTAATGCCAATTAAACAATAATTTTATGACAGAAAAATCTAATAGTTTGCTTTTGTGGATGATTGGGATTGCGCTCATCATATTGGGGTTTGTGTATTTTTCGGTCGGGGGAGGAAAGGTGGATACCATCAAAATTGGTGTTATCACTCCATTGTCAGGAGACACCGACACCTACGGAATGGCAGTACAACGAGCGTATGATCTTGCTGTATCAGAAGTGAATTCAGCTGGAGGAGTTGAGGGAAAAGATATTGAACTTGTTTACGAGGACGGAAAATGTGATGGACCAACAGCGTCTGTGGTTGCGAAGAAGCTCATAGACGAGGATGGTGTGAAGTTCATCTTGGGGGGCACCTGTTCTGGCGAGACCCTGGCCGCCGCGGCTGTAACACAGGAAGCACGTGTGCTTCTGCTGTCGCCATTCGCGTCTAGCCCAGCATTCACAGGCGCGGGTGACTTAGCATTTCGAACTTTCCCATCAGACGCGCTCGAGGCAAAAATGTTTGCTGATTACGCGATGGACAAAGGACACGAGCGCGCGGCAGTGGTAAGTGAGAATACAGATTTTGCACAGGGGGTGAGAGAGGCTTTCAAAGCGGCGTACAAAGGTAGGGTAGCTTTTGACAAGATGTATGAAGTTGGTGAAACGGATTTTGCCGCGCTGGTTTCCGCGATGCGCGCCGCGAATCCACAAATGGTTTACGTTGTCGCACAATCTCCAGCGGCTGGCGAACTCATCTTGAAACAGATTGAAGAGGTTGGAATGAACGTTGCTGTGTTTGCGCCAAACTCAATGTTGGATCGTTCTCGCTTCACGGCATCGCCCAATCTCTATGAGGAAGTCGTGCTCGCGGAAGTGCAATTACCGACCAGTGAAAAGACGACCTCAATGCTAGCGGCGTACGAAGCAGTTTACGGAGTCACTCCAGAGTTCCTCGCACTCACCGCTTCTTCTTACGACGCAGTGCAGTTGTTAGCCGAGGCTATTGGCAAAGTCGGCGAAGACGCGCAGGCAGTTGCTGGTTACTTCAACGATAGTATTGTCGATTGGGAAGGGACTCTTGGCACGCTAAACTTTGATGAGAACGGGGACGTGAATGTTGTACCAACTCTTGTGCAGGTTATTGGAGGGGAGGTGGTTCCGCTTTCGGTCGAATAAATTATCGGAACAAAAACCGCGCGGCACATTAGCCTCGCTTTTTTGTTCGCCGGTTTAAACCCATCACTCAATTGAGGGATGATTCACAAAACCTCCTGACAATTTTTTCGTCGATCGTGAGAAAAATTGTCGTGGCGATAGTAACCGCCCTTCGGAAGCCGGGTCTCACCCCTATGTGTATCGAGGGGGTCAAGGCTATCGAGGTGGGTGAGGGTATCGTGGGCTGAAGAAAAATCGAAAAAAACCAAAATGCCAAAAATCCAAACCTTAACATTCCTAATCCTTCCACTTCTCCTTTTGGATCTTTGGATTTTTTCCCCACGTGCTATCTGTAAAATCTGTAAATCTGGCATTAACGCCTTAATTCTGTGGGTGGTCTATGAAGAAATTCAGCTAAGCAGAGAGACAGATGGACAGTTTCCTGTGAGAGTTCACGGTGTATGCAAGACAACACCACGAACTCGCACTGTTCTCATCGTCGTTCCATCAGTCACGGAGGCCGTCGGAAGAAGTGTCTACGGTGCGGTGCAACATGGACACCGCGGGCGAAGAAGCGAGGGCGTAAACCATTGAAGCATCACGTTGCTCGTCTTGCCAAGACCTTCGTTGAGAAGTTCACTGTTGTCCAGCAAGCTCGTCAATGTGCCCAGAGTCCAGACGCACTATCCAAACGTCACGCGGCATCACTCACCATCCTCATTACTCGCCCATGGCCACACCAACCTCCAGCAGGTTCTCTCATCCTTGTCATGGATGCCATCTGGTTTCACAAAAAGAGTGAGCGGTACACGATCTATCTTGTGGGGCTCAGAGCAGTCGACGAAGACACTCTTCATTTCCTGCGACCAGTTATACGACCCGGAAGCGAGTCGCGTAAACAGTGGCAGGAGATAATTGAGGAGATACCAGAAGAAACAAGAAAGCGTATTTTGGTCATGGTTTCAGACAGTTTTAGGGGCGCTGGTTACATAGCGAAGGCTCATGGCTGGTTCTTCCAACGTTGCCAAGCACACCTTCTTCTCAGTCTGGAAAAACGATGTGGAAGCAACAAGCGCGTGCTTAGTTGGTGGGAAGGTAGACAACGAATTAAACGTCTTGCCTTTGACCTCATGAACTTGAAAGACGAACAAGATGTTTTGGCAACTGCCGACCAATACTTCCTTATGGGACAAGACAAACGATGCCCAGTGATCCTTCGACAGATCATTACAGAGACGCTTCGTCATCTTGAAGAATTTCGGACGTGTTATCTGTATCCAGAACTTCGTCTACCAGGCACGACAAACGCGCTTGAGAATACCAACGGCAGAATCCGCTCGCTTCTCAACCGCTCGCGCGGATGCCGCACACCAGAGTCTCTCATTAAATGGATCACCGGCTTCCTGTGGTTCAATCCGACGGTCACTTGTAGGCCGAAACGACCCACAGAATTAAGGCGTTAATGCCGTAAATCTGTAAGAATCTGTAATCTGTAGAATTGAAGTCTTCCCTCACGTGTTTGACCCTTTCAGAGTTGGGGGGTTGAGTTGTGGAACTTGTAGATGAGCACGATCGTCCAGATCGTCGTGACCATGGACGCGATCATCCCGCTGGCCTGCCACCAGTCGGCGTGCGCGATGCCGTTGGCGACGAACGTTGACTGGATGAACAGGAAGATGAAGTACATGGGCAGTGAGTGCCCCTCCACCTTCATTGCCCGACGGAGTTTTAGGGCTTGGTGCCCGATCGCGCCGGCATTGAGGAAGCCAGCGACGAGGACACACAGGCTCATGAGAGCCTTGAGAGTTTCCACTTTTCTCCCTTCTTGCTTGGCTTGTCGGCCGGTCAGAACCTCGATGGTTCGACGCTGAAGTAAATCAAAAAACCGCCCGGGTGTCAATCGCGACCAGACGGTTTTGGGGGTTTGGTGGGGGATTCGATAGTTATTGCGCAAACGGATCAAGAGTCTCGATTGGAACGGTTGTGTTTTCTTCAACGATCTGTTCGGGCGTCAGAATCTCTATCAGCGTTCCAGAGGTCACAAGCTCCTCATCACCGTCATCCGATATTGCTTTGGCGCTCAACGCCCATGTGCCAGAGGAAGGTAGTATCCATTCAAACGTGAGGAATGGAGAAGATGGTTCAAGCGTCTGCCCAACGACCGTATCTCGCCCACTCCCAAGCGCCTCCGCGGACACTGTCACCAAACGATAGTTTTCTGGATCGAGGATTGTTACCACGACAATGTATGTTTCGTTTGTGTGCCCAACAGTCTGTCCATTTTCTGGATCGAGGATTTCAAATGCCGCGTCGCTCGCGTCAGACTCTACGCGCACGCTCACAGTGTCAGAACCAGCGTTGTCGATGTCGTCGTAGGCGATTGCCTTGAGTGTGTGCGCCCCCCGACTTATCGAGCTGGGTAACGCGGCGTTTAGCTTGAATGGATCGTGTGAATCTGAACCGAGGTACTGACCATCAATGTAAAACTCCACGCGCGCTATTCCACGCGGAGCTTCCGCGTAGGCAGAGAACTCAAACGAATGATTTATTGAATCGTTATTGTCTGGGTTTGTGACGCGCACGCTTGGGAAGTTGGCGGGTATGTGCAAGTCGTCTTTTTCGGTTGGGGGTGTTTCATTGAGAATTGTTTTTCCAGTTTCCTGCGCGCGTTTTTCGATCCACTTGCGCACACCTTCTTCCCATGGCACGTACATCGGGTCATCCTCCGGGTGCTCGGGCGCCGAACCCAACGGATTGTTACGGTCAACGTAATGAAGGATGGAATGGTATTGGGCGTATGTGCGCTCCTCGCGGAAAGAGTCTGGTGTAAATTCCGTCGTGAGCTTCCCCGAGGCTCTATCAACCACCACGGACGTGGAACTGGTATGTCCATCCAAAACCGCTTTTCCTGTTGTCTTGATTTCTGGTGTTGTGAAAGTTTCAATCGGTTTGTTTTCAAACGCGCGTTTCATAAACCCATTCCAAATCGGCCCAGCGCCAATTGATCCACCCGCCTTGTTCATCGCGGTGCTGTCGTTGTTTCCAACCCAAACCCCTACCGCGAGCGAAGGTGTGTAGCCCATTAACCAACCGTCTTTGTAGTCATTCGTTGTTCCGGTTTTCGCTGCCACAGGACGATCTCCAAGTTGGAGATATGAGTTTTCACCAAAGACTGGCGCGCGCGCGGCATTGTCTGAAAGCACATTTGAAATCATGCGAGTGACATTTTCACTAATCACTCGTTTGCCTTCGCGCCTCTTCCACTCTTCAAGCGTGTCACCATTAGCGTCTTCTACTTTCAAAATCGACACGGTTTCGTTTTTGATTCCCTCATTGGCAAACACAGCATACGCCGCTGTGTGCTCCAAAAGTTTTACCTCGCCACCACCCAACACGAGTGATAGCCCAAACGCCGAGTGGTCGCTAAACGATGAGTACCCAAGGCTTGTGGCAAAATCAAGTGCTGTCTCCACGCCGATGAGGTAGACCATTTTTACCGCTGGTATGTTGAGTGAGAGCTGGATCGCGTCACGCACGTGTACTGGTCCGCGCACCCCACCATCGTAGTTGTGGGGCGTGTAAGCGCCTGTAACGGTTGGGAAGGTTGTTTCTACATCCCACAGAATTGTGTTGGGCGTGTAGCCAACCTCAAACGACTTGGCGTAAACAATTGGTTTGAAGCTCGAGCCTGGCTGGCGCAGGCGCGTCGTGACGTTTACTTGTCCATCAATCTCATCGTCGAAATAATCTTTTGATCCGACCATCGCGAGTATCTGTCCTGTCTTTGGATCGATGGCAACAAGCGCGCTGTTGGTCAGCCCGTAACGTTCCTTATTCGCGTCCACTCCGTTTGTGACTTCTTCCTGCGCGATTGTCTGTAAGTCGTAGTCAAGGGACGTGATCACGCGGAGCCCACCCTCCTCAACGGCACTGCGGCCGTATTTTTCCTCAAGCTGTTCCTTCACGTAGAGCACAAAATGCGGCGCTTCGATGTTCGTGATTGATACGTCCACTGGTGTTGTCTGCGCGGTTGCTGTGTCGAATTCCTCTTGCGTGATGTAAGAGAGTTCTAACATCTCACCTAAGATATAATCGCGCCGCGCTTGCAAGCGGTCTGGGTTGTTGAGATAGGTGGTTGGCGCCTTCGGGAGCGCGGCAAGCGTCGCGGCTTGGGCGAGCGTGAGTTCGTTCACTGACTTTCCGAAAAAGTTTTGAGCCGCGGACTCGATACCATAGTAGGTTGAGCCGTATGGAATTTCGTTGAAGTAGATTTGGAGAATTTCGTCTTTAGAATAACGCCGCTCAAGTTCCACAGAGAGGATGAGCTCTTTGAATTTACGCGTGATGGTTTTTTCGTTGGAGAGGATCGCGTTTTTGACTAGCTGTTGAGTGAGAGTCGAGCCACCAACGCGGTTGCCAATTAGGTTTTGCGCGACAGCTCGTAAAAATCCCTTTACATCAAACCCACCATGCTCGCAAAATTTACGGTCTTCGGCCGCGATGGTTGCTTGTAGCGCAAAGAGAGGAATTCCATTTGGATCAAATTCCAGATTCGCGTCATCCTTGCAAAAACCTTCTTGGATTTTTTTGAGTGTGCGATTTTCCTCACCAAAGATTTCGTACAAGACATGCTCTCCTGTGCGGTCATAGATTTTTGTGGTTTGCGAAACAGAGCGCTCGGTAAGGCTGTTAGGGTTTGGAAGATCGCGCGAGACAAACGCCATAAGACCCAGGATTCCAAGCGAACCAGCGAAGACAGCCACGATTCCGAGAAGCACAAGATTCTTCACGATCGTTCCACGATCTAAACCCCTGCGCCATCGTGGTGCCGACGAGCGATGTTGTGTTGGTTCTTGCCAACCATGACGATTGTATTGGTGAGTGGACATACTTGGCTTCCAGAATACCGGAAAATGGAATCGCCGAACAGATTTGGACAATGAACCATTGAATTTTGGGTTTTATCTTCCACTTCCTCTGTTAACTCCAGGTGGACAAACTTGAATTCTAAGTCAAACTGCAACACTCATGAAAACACCTCAAGTGGTGTGTGATAGCCATGGCGTTTGCGTGGCCGTGAATTAATGAGATGCTCAAC
>JAGVQB010000018.1 GCA_020051955.1 bacterium
CTCCCGAATCACTCATTCACTGGATAACCGCCTTCCTCTGGTTTCATCCAACCGTGAAGTGTCGACCGAAGTTACCAACAGAAATTAAGCGTTAATGCCGTATATTTCAGCGACTCTAAACATGGAATAAGTTTTTATAAAAAACTCCGCTTGTCTCTCTTGCCCGTAGTGTGCGTACATCTTCCTCATGAGTGGCTCAACAGCGTAGCGCAAAGGACGAGAAGAAGCCTCCGGAAAAATAAGCGCTGTCGGTAATCTACCGTCGCGTTTATAAATATCGCGCAAAGTTAAGGCGAGTCGGCGGATTCCATGCCTGATAATCTCCCTTGCGGCAATTTCACGTTTCTCTTCATATTCCGCGGACTCCCTGTCGTCTCTTTCTTTTGATTCTTTTCTTATCTCGACCCAACGCACTTTTTCAGGAATACGAAGCATCAATTTGTCGAATCGCTTCTGGACTTGCGCATACTCATCTGGTGGCATCTGTTTTGTTAATTGCCTATGAAGATCAAGCGCCTCACCCTCCAGTGCAACGCGATCCCGCAAAGAAAGCAAATCATACTCAAGACAACATATCTCCTCTCGCAAAACTTCTCGTTGTTTTTGATACCGAGGATCTTTTAGCTGTTGCCGCGCTATCTCAAGCCTTTGCCTTTTGGCTCGCACAGAATCTGTACTTGGTTTTTTCCTCTCATTGTGTCCAACATAATCATTCCTTCCAAAACTCTCACGGTTGATTGATGCTTTCATACGCAAGTATTTTCGCAGATACCTCAAGCACAATCAAGAAACCCAATAACAGAAACCAAAGAATGTTAAAGAACCCTTGGCTTTAGCCTTTTTTTCTGATAATCTCCCCACGTGGGCGGGTGGCGTAATTGGTAGCCGCAAGAGACTTAAAATTTCTTGGGGGAAACCCCGTGAGGGTTCGAGCCCCTCCCCGCCCACCATCCTTCGCTCGCTAGAACGAAGGATGCCCTCCGTAGCTCAGCCCTGCTGAGCGAAGGAGGGCGGATAAAAGACGGCTTGAATGATAGCCGTTGTCGCGAGCTACGGATGGCAGACCATCAATAATATGATTCAGCGCGAGGAGACAAACGTGCCGGAACGCATTACAGCAACAGATGCTCCCAGCGAGGAGCGCGAGTTTGAGATGGGATTGCGTCCGCAGAAACTCAACGAGTTTATCGGGCAAGATGACCTAAAGGAAAATCTCTCCATTTTTATCGAGGCCGCGAAAAAACGCAACGAGCCAATTGAACACGTGATGCTTTACGGCAACCCTGGGCTTGGCAAAACAACTCTCGCGCATATCATCGCCAATGAGATGGGTTCACAAATCCGCATCACGAGTGGACCGGCGCTTGAGCGCGTGGGAGACCTGGCCGCCATCCTCTCCAACCTCGGGCGCGGCGACGTGCTCTTTATTGACGAGATCCATCGGATGAACAAAACCATCGAGGAAGTACTTTACCCAGCGATGGAGGATTACGCGCTGGACATAATTGTTGGCAAGGGACCGACCGCTCGCACGCTTCGTCTAAACCTTGAGCGCTTCACGCTCATTGGCGCGACGACTCGCCTCTCTCTGCTTTCTGGACCGTTACGCGATCGTTTTGGCGTCACGCACCATCTCAATTTTTACGAAGAGCAAGACATTGAAAAAATCCTCGCGCGCAGTGCCGCGATTTTGAAAGTGGAAATTGACCCGCAAGCCACGAATCTTTTAGCAAGTCGCGCGCGCCGCACGCCTAGAATCGCGAACCGACTTCTTCGCCGTGTGCGAGACTTCGCGCAAGTGAGAGGCAACGGACGCGTTGATGAAAAACAATGCCACGCCGCGTTAAAAATGCTTGATATTGACCAAGTCGGTTTGGATCAAACTGACAGACGCATACTTGCGACCATCATTGAAAAATTTAACGGCGGACCAGTGGGGCTTTCCACGATCGCCGCCGCCACCCAAGAAGAAATTGAAACTGTGGAAGAAGTCCACGAGCCTTATCTCATACAAGTAGGTTTTCTCGCGCGCACGCCACGCGGGCGCGTTGTTACGCCTCATGGCTACAAGCATCTTTCAATCGATCCACCAATCCAACCATTACTGTGATACAATTTAATAAGTATGCCGTTTGATTTACCACAAATAAGTATTCCAATTGGCGTACTTCTTTTTGTATTCGCGGCGTACATGGTTTTTTACGTTCTTTATAGTCTGTTCAACATTTATCATCTGATCCGCTACGGCGTTTACGGTTTTGGTCTTTACGTTCTCGTAACCGTCTTCACTGGCGGCACTATCATCCTTGTCTCTGCCTCAATCTTCTTTCTCATGGAATACGACTGGACTCTCCCAATCTCTTTTCAAAACACAGCAGACTTCTACAACAACGACCTGTTCCCAAGACTATAACGAATACGAATCTCGTGCGAATATGCTAATGGGACAATTCCATTCGCATATTCGCACAAATTCGCATTCGCATTTCTATGATGCGCCTCGACCATTTACCAAACCAACGACCTGACGAGCACGTGATTCTATTCCTGCGGCGCCAGTGGTTCGCGCTTCTCACTATCGCGACCGCGGTTATTTTATTAAATGGCGTGCCAATCCTTCTCGGTTGGTTTTACCTCGACCAAACTCAAACCTTATTCTCTCGTCCGATAATTGGACCAGCCCTCGCGATCGTCGCGAGTATGTACTTCCTTTCCATCTGGCTCTTCGCGTTCCTTGAGGTAACGGACTATTACCTGGACACTTGGATCGTTACAAACGAACGCATCATCAATATTGAACAAGAAGGTCTTTTTAACCGAACGGCTTCCGAGCTTGATCTGGCCGCGGTGCAGGATGTGACAGCAGAGATCCGTGGGTTCCTCCAAACCGTCTTTACTTACGGCAACGTGTTTGTGCAAACAGCAGGCGAGCGCGAGAGATTCCATTTTAAAAACATCGACAACCCGGAACAAGTCAAAGAGAAAATCAACGCGTTGGTCGAGGAAGACAAAAGAAGATTGAGCGCGATGGGCGCTGGCGGAAGAGGAAAAATAAAATCAGTAATCAAATAGGCGAGAGCACAGCTCCCGCCTGTTATAGCTCAAAAATCCAAAGTCCAAAACCCAAAATTCAAACCTTATTATTCCTAATTTCCCTCCTTTTGGATTTTGGTTCCTGGATTTTGGATTTTTCCCCTTCCATCACTCCCACCTCTTATTCAACTCAACCCCTTGATAAAAGTACTCAATAATCTCTTCCCAATCGCTCCCATTATTTGCCATGGATAATGCTTCAGTCGCACTCATACCAACGCCGTGCCCCCAAAGTTTGTATCCTTTTTTCTTATCATCGGGAGCTGGGACGCCTTTCAACCACGCGACATCCCCTCCCCACACTTCACTCCACGCGCGCGTGCGACCGTCGGAGCGAGAGAAGTACGGAGTGAGTGCTGTGCTTCCGTTGTAATTTACAGTCACTCCTCGCGTGTCCTCAACCGCTTGCTTGATAAGTGGATGAATCGTCTCATACTGATAACCGAAATAAACCTGATCATCCGCGTACGAGTTCATATGAAAATATTCGTCCGCGTGTTTTGTTGCGCGTTCGAAGTGATACATAGCATACGTTCGCGCCACTGTGATGAGTGCCTTCTTGAATTCCTGATGACTCGCGTTGGAAGTTTCGCCTAATCCATACAGGTATTCCTCAACCGGCAATTCGTTGATGAGCCACGTGCGATCATTTTCAGCGTTATATCGAAGCTCCAACGTGTCGCGAAACTGATTGAACGCGTAAGCCGCGCCACGCGTCCTGCGGCGGTCAAAGTTCTCAACCTTAAACACGGCGTCTGTGGAATCCGGCACAAACCTCAAATATTTTTGAGTCTCTTCAATGCCATTACCTCGGTTAAAGTAATACTTTTGTTTTTGATAAAACGCGCGCACCATATCGCCTTTTTTGATCTCACCCAAAATCGCGCCGTCTCCGTCAACCAATTTCCAGTCCTTGTCACAGGCCACCTCAATCTGCCAATCAGTCTCTTGATCCACAATGAGTACTCCGATTCTTAAAACCGGCTCATCAATAAAATTTCCCAACTCCACGTCTCCCTCTTCCACGCTCACAGGCTCGTCCTTAATCGCTGGCGCGCCCGTCGTTACTTCAACAGGAATATCAATATAAAAATCCGGGATCACCTCATTGTCCACTGACATACGATAACGGACAGTGTGCGTACCCTTGGTTGATGGCGCGTTAAAAGAAAACTCGAGAAAGTCGAGACCGCCAGGTTTCACCGTCCCCTTCTCATTGATAACCAACTGCGTGGCTGAAACCCAACTCGCGTTACGCGTCTCGTTATCTGTCGCGATAGATATTTCTGGAACAACGACTTCTCGTTTGATCCAGCTTGCTGTCCCGGTATTCTTAACACCGACTTTGTATTTGATCGCCTCGCCTGCTTTTGCCATAACTGTTTTTGCCGAGCGCACAAGCACCATCGCGGAGAGCCCATCCGTTTCCGGCGACGCTTGCCCATCAGAAAGTTTTTTTTCTGTTGTCGCCCCCTGTCCACTACTCACTGTTCCCTGTTCCCTGTTCCCTGTCGCCTTCTCCACCTTTATCGTCAACGTAAACTCGCCTCCCGGAATCCACGCCACATTCTCCGCCGCCAAATTAAATGTCTCTTTATACGTCCCCTCGGACTTAGGCGCTTTGAGTGTCAAAAAAATATTCCCGACTGCTTTTGACGCAACGCTCGTCTCCTTCAACACCGCGGCCTGCGTAAAATCTACCCAATCACTCGCCTTAAAACTACTCGCACGATATTTCGGTCCATACGTGTACACAGAAACAAACCCAGCTCCACTATTCACCCACGTCTTCTCTCCCCTGTTTTGAAAACTTATCATCACCTGCTTTTCCTCCCCTGGAGCAATCGTGAAACCCGTCTTTGGCGCGCTTATCAAAAAAGCCTCAAAACCCTTTTTTGACGCGGCCTGTGCGTTACTTGTGGACAAAAAAAGCCCCCCCAGAAGGAGCACACAAATAAAAACAATCGTTTTTATCGAGGCTCTCACGTTAGACGCATAAGTATCTTTCGCGAGGGTCATAAACATATTTTGTATGAATACAATAGCATTTTTTTGAGCTTCGGTCAAAATTCCAATTCCTGGCCTGCTTTGGTCGGGCATCAGATGCCCGACCAAAAGAACTAGACAAGAATGACAATCGCTGATAACCTCGCACGTCCGTTATGCATCAGCGATAAACGGACGGGAGAGAGTGTCATGAGAACGATCGGCATCAGGCATCGGGTGAAGGCAACCGCAAAGGGCGAGGCAAGACCCACCCAGGTCGCGATCCTGGTGGACGGCGAACAACGCCCGACACTGCTCGACTTGGCAGACGAGACCTGTGAACTGGACTTCATGCTGGGCAGGTACCCTGTTGCCTGGCAGGACGCAACAAGCGCATGCCAGCTCGAAGGAATACGCCCACACCACCTGCGTCTGCGCGCGGTGCGCAAGGCCGACGACATCTCGGCACTACTCACACAGGAAGACGGTGGCAAGAAGAAGGTCGTCCAGATCCCCACGGTATTCGAAGGACTGCAAGCGGACGACCGCGTCGCGATGATCCTGGGCGGCTCTGGCGACAACTTCGCGTTCGCCCTCTCCAAGCGTGGCGAGGAGATCAGCGCCAGTGTGCACCGCGTGCCTCCGTTCATCTTGGAGGCGCGTAGGGATGGCGACAAGGAAGACGACGCGCGCAACTTGATCACGCTCTTCCTTCAGGACCCGACCGCGTTCTTCAAGACAGAAGTGCGCGACCGCGGGATCATCATGGTACGCGGGACATACTTCGCGCGAGATGAAGCGATGAAGGCTCGTCTCGCGGCTGAAGCTCGTCTGCGAGCAAGGTACATCGGCAAGATCTTCCGCTCGACGGAAGGCGGGTACCCAGAGGGAATCCTGAGTTAATAGACTTTTTCCAGTTGGTAAAAAACAGTTTTCTTTGCTAGTGTTTGGCATATTCTTGAACTTACTTAGCTATGGCTACTAAAAAACTGCC
>JAGVQB010000028.1 GCA_020051955.1 bacterium
GCTCATTGTTGATTGGGTCATAGACAAAAACAAAAGGAGATATGCCCATAAGGATATCTCCTTTTGCTTGGTTGCCCCACAGGATTTACGACTGATCCGGGAAACCCCGCCCGACTGACTGGCGTCAGCCGGTCGGGCGGGGAGCCGCCGAGGCGTCCGCCTTAGGCGGACGACGAGGCGGTCGAGGGGTCCCCGCAAGCCGCAAGATCGCGAATTCAGAAACAGACCCATGGTGCACCCGAGAAGATTCGAACTTCTGGTCTCTTCCTTCGGAGGGAAGCGCTTTATCCATCTAAGCTACGGGTGCGTATCTTTTTGTGCAAGTCTAGCCTCACGCACCGAAAGGAACAAGAAGAGACCGAGCAGTGCGCAGGTGTTTAGGGGCGCTACCCAAAAATCGAACTCACGACCAAAGCTCTCAAGAACCATAAGCCCGCCCAACATTCCAATCGAGTACATTGCGCCATTCTTGAGGTAGGCGAACTTGGAAATGAGGTTGATGCCTTTGATCGTGAACTCTCGAACGACAAACGCGCCAATGCCGTTGCCAATCAAAATGAGTGGGACAGAAAGAGTAAACGCGAACGCGCCAATGACGCCGTCAATGGAAAACGAAGCATCCAAAACTTCCAGATACAAAAGTTTGCTCCACGCGCTCAAATGTTTTTTCTCAAGCTTCTGTTCCTTGTCCTCGGCGTTTTTGCGGAACCCGTCCGTGAGGAAAAAAGCAGTCGCGCCGATTGAGGCGGCAAGCGCGAGACCTGGTTCTGTTTTTACGGCCGTGTAGATAACCAGTGTAATAAACAAACTCGAGAGCGCGTAGAACCAGACGCTTTGTTTGTGGATGAAATGCTCGACAAGGAACGCGTACTTTTTTTCTTCAAGGAACAACCACGAAAGAAAAACGAAAAAGAGATACACGCCGCCCGCGAGAAGGAGGAGGGGTTTTGAGTGTTCGAGAGACGCTTCCATTCGCTCAGGATCGGAAAATACAAGGCTGATAAGATCTCCAAACGAGAGGTTCGCGTTGGCAAGCCATACGATAACAAATGGAAGAACGCCGCGCATTACAAACACCGCGAGCAGAAGCCCCCACAGAAGAAAAAACTTGCGATACTTTTCCGGCACTGTCTTGAGTACGTGCGCGTTCACGATCGCGTTATCAACAGAGCTGATAACCTCAAACACGATAAGACCCAAAATGACAATCAACGATTGAACCATAACTTAAACAGCTCGTCGTACTGCTCGCACGACCGATCGAATAGATTGATACAAATAATAAGTTGTCGGTTTGAGAATTACATCGTACGTGCCGGGCGCGCTGACCTCCTTCCCGCCAAACCCGCGCTTGAAACGAGAGATGCCCGTCCAAGGGTGTCCTGCAGGAGAATCTGACGGTGCCACGCCCCACCAATCGTAGAAGCGCAAACCTAGCGCCTTTGCGTCGCGCATCAGCTCCCAGTGGAGAAGGTATGGCGCCATTGAATTGCGGTCTTGGTTGGATGAAGCGCCGTGCAGATAAGTTCGCGTGTCTCCAAAATCTACAACAATGTTGGCGGCAAGAACGCGGCACGTTTTTTGAGCGATCGGCGAAAAAACGTGGCAACCGCTGTTACGCAATGTATCAAGCATTGTCTGATAATAACGTTTTGAGTGAAGACGAAAACCACCGCGTGCTGATGTCTCGCAAAAAAGATTCCAGATACTGTCGAAATCTTTTGAATCAAAATCAATCTCCACGCCGTGACGCTTCGCAACACCAATGTTGTACCTGGTCTTTGGATGCATCGCGGCGAGGAGATCGTCTTCGCTCGAAGACAAATCTGTGATGAGGGTATCAGCAGGGCTCACGTTGATTGTTTTGCGCGCGGAGGGGAATGAATCAAGGTGGTCGGGTTCGATGCGCAAAAACATTTCGCCCTTCGACTTCGATCGGCTAATCGCCGACCTGCGCTCAGGGAGTATTATCGGCCCCTTAGGACAAAACCCATACACACCAAAACCCCTCACTTTTTTTTGAATCCACTGCGCCACGCCTATCACATCTCCATTCTCTTCGAAAGTCTCTCGACTCACGCCATACCCCACTGATCCCTGAAACTCGCCCCACTCCCATGATTGCAAAAACCGACCCGATCGCGGGCCGTTGTCGAGAACGAATTTATTCCAAGACTCTCTATCCACATTTTTATCTGCTTAATCTCTTTAACGCCGCTCTAATCCTTTCATCTGTTTCTTTTTCTTCAAGCCCTGACAGCGCATTCTCCGCATCGCGCCTTGAATACCCAAGCCCAACCAATGCTTCCACCGCGTCCATATCAACACTCGCGACTCTGTCGTCGGCAAGCGTGCCCTTGAGTTCAAGAATGATTTTTTGCGCTGTCTTCTTCCCAATGCCAGGCACACTCGTCAGCGCAACGACATCCCCTGCCATAATTTTTGACTTCACGCCGTCCACGGTATCCGCGTACACAATTTTCTGCGCGCTCTTTGGACCAACGCCAGAAATAGAAATCAACTTCCAAAATAATTCCAACTGATTAATAGAAGAAAACGCGAACAGCTCACGGCCATCGTCGCGTTGTGCCTCGTGAAGGTACAACGCAACTTCGCCCTGATACTCACGCGCCGCTTGCTCTGGAATAGTTAGCTTGTATCCAATCCCATCGCGCTCAACAATAAGATACCCGGCACCGCGATACAGAACCTGACCTTTAATGAAGACCATCATATGTACTCAAAGTAAAATCCAAAACCCAAAAACCAAAACCCAAACTTAATTATTCCAAATAAATTCCTTTTTGGATTTTGGTTCCTGGATTTTGGATTTTTTTTTCATTTGGATTTTGGTTCCTGGATTTTGGATTTTTTTGTGTTTCAACCCCTATTCCCCCTTCTGAAACATCCTCTCATAAAACTTCCCAGCCCTCTCGCTAATCTCCAAATCAATCCGCCCGCCAAACTTCGGCATTTCGCCCTCGCCTATTACTGCCGCTTGAATGTCGCGGAGCGCGTTGCCAAAATCTGGTCCTGATTCCATTTCCAAAAGATCCATTAACGATCCGCCATCCAACCCAACCTCTTGAAAAACTTTTCTGCGTCTAAATTTTTCATTCTGTTCCCGCTCTTCTTCTTTTTCTAAACGCCTCCACGGCGCGAAGTTATGCTCGCTTCGTAAGCAGTTCACAAGCGGTGTTGCGTCATGCCAATAATTCCCATCAGTTAATCGTTTTGACCCACACACTCCGTCCAAAAATAAACACCCCTGCAACAAATCAAGAAAATCATCAGCGTCATACCCCCGCTTGGTTGCAAGATGTGTGTATCGTCGAATCGCAATGGGGCGCACACTTCTAAAATCTACCGCGAACTCCATATGATGCGTTGTTAGATCGTCTAACAAATCTCTATCGCGACTTGAAAGCCCATGCGCGAAACAAACACGGTCGAGCAAATCCTGATACACGGGCGCGTGAATCTTTCTGCCGTGATGTGGATAATGGACTTGAATTCCGTACGTGGAATAAAACCGCGCCTGTACATCTCGAGGCGAAACGCCAGTGATCGTCCCTTCGAACGCGTGATAAAGATCAAGATACTTCCCACGCTCACGTGCGCGCTCATGCGCGAACTCATCAAAATGATGTGAGCGCACACTGACAAATCCAAGCTCCTCACCGCGAGAGCCAGGAAGCGAGGTAAAAGTAGCGGTCAACCATTTTGTCGCGTCGTGGAACAAAGTAAACGCCTCAAAAAACGACGCGTGCTCCTTAAACGTTTCTTCCAGCTCATCAACTTCCCCCTCATAACCCTTCAAACGACGAAACTCTTCAACGTCTATGAGGTGAAACTTCTCTTCAACCATCGCGAATAAAACCGCAAGCATTAGCTTTAAATGTTCACGCATAAATGGCCCCTCCGCGTGAAACCGCACATCTTGAGGTGTGAGAAGACTCAGCGCGATGAGAGGCTCTTGCGCGCCGGCACCTGTGAGTATCGCGCGTGCGTGAGAATTCAAATGTTCGTCACGCTCAATACGCTCGATCGCTTGATCGAGAAACTCTGTCTCTGCTTGATTGTGAACTGACTGTGAACGCCACATAACTGAGAAAATTGTTAAATTGTTGAATTGCTAAATTGTTGTGGAGCAAGACGGCCGTTATCAAACAAGACGTCTGTCTACTCAACAATTTAACCATTTGGCAATTTAACAATTTAATCTACGTCCATTCTACGTTATTCGTAACTAAATCCCAAGAAATTTCTGGATAAGATTATCTGTCGCTGTAGCCACTTCTCGAAACTCACGAGACCCATCAATAACCTCGTGCGCGCACGCTCGCAGAGGTAACACAATCCTGCGCTGTGCCGGCAAGGCGATGTTGCGATGATAGGTGACGTCGTAATCAGGCTGTCGCACAAGACGCCGCGCGAGAGCGATCTGTTCATCAACCTCCAACCACAAACGAAGATCAAACAGCGAGCGGATGCGCTCATCAGAAAAAAGTTGCAGACCTTCAACAAAAATTACTGGCGCGGGCTGGTAGAGAATCTTGCCTATTCGATTGTTTGAGCGGCGATCGTAAATAGGCAAAAAAATATCGTTGCCTTCTTTGAGTTCAGACAACGCGTCATATACTTCGTCAAGATACAAACTTTCTGGGAGATCCCAATGCGGACGACCGTCAGGAAGCTTTGGGCAGTCGGCCTTTGTTTTGTAATAGGCATCGAATCTAAAACGCTTCACGCCTCCCTGCGCCTCCAAGTGGTCGGCAAGCGTGGATTTCCCAGCGCCAGAAAGTCCCGCGAGCCCGATGAAGAATGGCTTCATATCGTTGCATAGTGTATCGCGAGGACGAGGAGGGAGCAAGGAAGTTGGGGGAGGTGGGGAGGTGTGGGAGGTGGGGAGGTGTGGGAGGTGGGGAGGTGTGGGAGGTGGGGAGGTGTGGGA
>JAGVQB010000030.1 GCA_020051955.1 bacterium
GAGTGATAAACATTATTAGAGCTGAAACGGACGTTGCGTATTTGCGCTTGGCAAGAATTACTGATGAGTGCTTTCTTCTTGAAGATATTGCAGGGTCACAATTTAACGAAGTTTTTTTAGAATGCGTAGAGGCTTTTTCGCCTCAGGCGATTCGGTTAATCATGAAAAAAGTTGAAGAATACGGGACAGAGATCGCATCGGCTTTTTTTGAAGCTCACAAAGATTCTTGGGATAAATCCCCAGAGACGCGTTGGAGCACAGTTGAAGAGTTTTTGCTTGATGCGCAAACTGTCCAAGAGATTGCGAAACAAAGGATAGCTCAGAAGCAACCATATCGGGAACTCAATGATGTGCCGATCGAAATGCCGGAAGATAGTGACGACACTACCCCAACTACACTTGAGGTGGAGATGATTGTGCCAAGCTTGGAATATCATCCTGACTGGTTTAATTTTGATGGCAAAACGTACGTTAGTTTTAGAGAGGATCACGACGATACCGACTATCATCTGCCATCGGAGTTTCCTGTTTTTGAACGGACATCCCAAAGCAACCCACGAAGTTCTGATTACGGAAGTTTATTATCTGCTTTCCGAAGTGGAGATAAAGAAAAACAGGATCAGCTTTTGGAGCAAATTATTGGGTTGGGGGAGATACCGCCTGATAAAAAGGTGATCATTGATAAACTTCTTGATGCTGTAACCCAGGCATGGGGGATCAAAGAATTTAATGGTGAGGATGGACAGGTTAGAGACATTATAGATCGGCTGGCAAAATTACGAGAGAGCATAATGTTGCCAGAGTCAGGAAGGCCGCTTGAGGTTCATAACAAAAGATTGAATAAGGACAGAACGATTCCATCATTTGAGACGACGATTCTCCCGCACATGTTAGAGGTGTTCGTCGCTGGTGCTGTTTATTACGCTCGACAGAATGATGATGGAGTTAATTTATTTATGGAACAGATGATGAAGGTTGAGTTACAGACGCTGAAAATGTATCGGGAAGTTGTTGACAGAGGTGTTCCTGTTTTTCGGGATTTTGTAAGCTGGCTCAACGAGGAAGTTAGGAAGACTCAAGAAAGAGGTGGAGAACACCCTGGTGAATTTTATGTTGGACGGGATACGTTGCAGACTCTCTATCCATCAGCAAAAGCTATGCGGTGGGGGAAGATGCCAGGAATGGACGCTCGAAAGTTAACGGTCTTTGTGAATGTTTCGCGGCCGTTTTTAGCGAACATGCAATCAACACAGGAGATGAAGGAAATTATGAAAGCATGGCTTGTGCAAGAAGGTGTTACACAGGAAATGTTTGGTATTGATGGCGGTTATTCAGGCTCAGGACCACTAGGTGTCTTTACTGCGTTGGATAAAGATCGTAACCCATATGCTCGACAACGAGACAAACAGATTAGATTGATTAGTGCGCAACATACAGAAAGGCGAATGGATTTACGCAATAACGTTGGCGGTTTTGTCGGTTGGATGGAATCATTGCCCAAGTTCGCGGATCGAGCGCAGAGAGTTTTGAAAACTCAATTCGGGCGATTCTTTATTGAAGACGTTGCTCGTTCACCAGTGGAGCGCGTTCTTGCGTGGACTGTTCAACACGCCGTGTGGCGTGAGATGGTCAATTATGTTCCAGAAGATCGTTCACCGAAGGCGATGGAAGCAAGGGCTCAAAGCGAGTCGTTTTGGGGGAGCGATGATCAGTCTCCACCGCTACCAGAAATTGAAGCGTCCAATGTTTCAAAAGAGATTGGTGAGAGAGATGAGAAACGAGATTCGTTAAAGCTCCCATGGGTGACAGAATCTGCGGGTGGGTGGAAGGTTGTTCTTCAACGAAAACATAATGGATGGGGGAACAAAGAAGTACTAGCTGTTGAAATAAAGGGTGTTGGCGCGATTGAATTTGACGCCGCCTCGACTTCAGAAGATACATTGGAAAAAGTGTCTGATTTTTGGAAGGATGTCGTATCTAATGCGAGTCAGAGTGGTGACGGAAATAAGATACTTGATAGTGTCTATGATCTAGTGGTGGGTCACTTCACAAAACCCGACCTCACCCTTTTTTTGTTCCCAACGATAGACCATCAAAAGAAGAATGATGCTTTGGGAATCTGGTGAGGATGTTCAAAAAAATAAAAATCCGGCAGGTTTCGTGCCTGCCGGTTTTATGTTGCGAGAGCGAATGCAAGTCTATTGAGATCCGCGCGTCGCTCCAGCCTGTCGCGCCAACTTCTCGTCACCGCGTCCAGGCCGTGCATGGCGCCAAGGAGTGCGCCTGTCATTGACCCTGTCGAATCGCTGTCTCCGTCGTGATTGACGGCGAAGCAAACCGCACGGTGGTAATTGTCTGGGAAGCGGCGAGCCGCGAAGACGCTCATTGCAAGAGCGTCGTCAGCATTCCACCCCAGGCCGATTTTCTTCATTGACCCACAGGCGAGCTCGTCCGCGTTCAATGAACAAACCCGCTGGGTGATTGGAAGGCGCGCGATCCCGATCCCTTCAATTAGCCCGCACATCGTCTCAAGAGCTTCGTTCAGCAGAACCCCCGCACACAGAGAGCTGATGAGTGAGGCCATTGCTCCGCCTGCAGTGACGGCTTGGTCATCGCCATGGGTTAGGACACTGACGTCCATTCCAATGTTGAACGCAGTCGTTGGGTCATTGGCGAACGCGATCCCGATTGGGTGCGCGCGCATGACAGACCCACACGAATTGGAACTGTTTGTGCGTTTCTTGAGAGTACCAGGTATTGCTTTTCGCAACGCTTCCATGGATGTAAATCCAGGCGCGCGCGATTGAAATGGAATCGATTGAGTGGCGTGCCAACGCTTGAGTTCACGCCACACATTCTCACAGACTGCTTCACTGGTGAGGTTGTGAAGCATGGCGGTGATAAGACCTTCCGCAACGGCCATGGCTTGCTGTGTATCATCGGTGATCACTCCAGCTG
Organism: bacterium; assembly: GCA_020051955.1. Lineage (GTDB taxonomy): Bacteria > Patescibacteriota > Patescibacteriia > UBA9934 > GWF2-40-263 > JACRJW01. The sequence goes on from JAGVQB010000030.1 coordinate 2,959, forward strand.
GGAGTCCGAACGCGCCATCGAGATCCGTGATCCCGTTTTCGCCATAAGTGTCCAGAATGTCGGCGAGCGACATGAACTCTACTGGGGCGCCGAGGGAATCACCTCCCGCGGCTCCAATCATGCATCCAAGAGCGCGGTCGGTTTTTCTCATTGTCGTCCCTTTCCTGCGTCCATTTGGACACAGGACAGTATCAAATTTTGGGATATTGTCAAACAAAAAACCGCCCTTGAGATTTCGGGCGGCGCGTGATGGCGTGGGTTACGCGCTGGGAGCGTCCTCGTCTTCTTGCGCCACGATTGCGCTTTCGTGCGAGTAGAAGACGGTCACGAAATGCTGGGTCATGATGGCACCACCCTCTTCCACGAAGGCGGGGTTGATGCCGTGAACGACGTGACGGTTGGTGCCTGGAACGCTGTGCGCGTTCAACCTTACCAGATATGCGGCGACTTGCTCCATTATCTGGTTGATGTCGGTGTGTATGAAGATGATGTGTTGATACATTCCCTCTCCTTTGCGATGGCGTTGACAATCTGCGCTGGGAAACATCAGCGGTTGCGACGTTGCCAGCGGTCTGACAAGAGAAGGACGAACAGCGCCACTGTTGCGATCAGTGAGCTTAGAGTTCCTCCAAGCGTATTTTGGATGATCGCGTACTTGATGATCGGCACAAGGATCAGACCGATCAAGATCCCCTCGAAGAGAAAAACGAGCGTGTCCCTTGTGCTCTCTTTTTTGTTCCCCACCATTCCTCCAGGCGGCGTGTGAGTACTCGAGCGGTGTTTGCTGAACGGGAAGGCTACCCCTTTTCTCTATCTCCGTCAAACAATCAGGCGGCGGCATGGGGTCATGTCCGACTTTCGACTTTTTGATGAGGATCTTTAATCGTCCGATCGCGTCATGGGTGATTCGTATTCCGAGTTTCACCAGAAAAAGAACATAACAATTTTTCTCACGATCGACGAATAAATTGTCAGGAGGTTTTGGGTCAGTTGGAAATGATCAGTAAGTTGTGAGTTGTGGATGAGAGATTAAAAAACGCGCCCGATGAGTATGGGCGCGAAGAACACGTGGGGTCAAATCCGACTTCCGACTTTTTCGCGGCTTTGATCATTCGAACGCGTCATTGCAGATTCGCCAGCATGAGGTTCACAAAAAAACGCACCCTGTGAGCGTGGGCGCGTGAGATGGGTCTATCTTGAACGAGTGGTTGGTACAGCCAAAGGGCGAGTGATTGTGTAGCGGTCGGCTTGCGGTCGGTCGCTTCGGTCATTGGTAGCTTCATTGGCGATCCTGGTGAGTACAACTGTGGAGCCGTTGTCACTGACACTCCACTCGTTGTGGTGGAATTCAGTTTTGCGTGGGAACTTATCCCACCAGTACACAACCAGATTCCGGTGGTTGAAGACGGTCTCAACACAGCCTGTCACATCACCATCATTACGGTGCTCGACGATTTGTGATTGGGTCGGAATGCTAAGAAGCTCGAAAGTGGGTGGGTTGTTTCCCATCGCGTCCTCCGCGTTTTGCGTGGTTAGTAAAACATTTTTTGTGGGGGGGGGGGGGGTCAATGGTCATCAACGGTCAATGGTGACAAAGGCAACCCCCCTTTATCCCCCCTTGGGAAGGGGGGAGATTACGATCCTTTATTTATCACCTCTCGATTGGTACACTTGCCACATGAAAACCTCAAAAACATTTTTAGTTTTGGATGGCAACGCGCTTTTGCATCGCGCGTGGCACGCTATCCCACCTCTTACAACAAGAGATGGATTGGTTGTGAACGCGGCGTATGGGTTCGCGATGATTCTGGAGAAGATGATGGAGACGCACAAGCCTGATTACATGGCTGTCGCGTGGGATTTGCCAGGGGCTACTTTTCGTCACGAACTTTTTAAGGAGTACAAGGCGCAACGCGAGAGAAAGGAGCAGGAGTTGTACGATCAGATTCCGATCATACAAAAAATTCTTGTGGGCTTTGGCGTGCCAAGCGTGAGCGCGCCGGGGTATGAGGCTGATGACATTATCGGAACGCTCGCGAAGCAGGCGGCGCGTGAGGGAATGGACGCGATGATTGTGACTGGTGATCTTGATAGCCTCCAGTTGGTTGATGACAAAATAAAAGTTTTATTTTTTCAAAAAGGAATCAGCGAGACAAAGTTGTACGATGAGTCCGCAGTGCGCGAGCGATATGGATTGTCGCCAACCCAGCTCATTGACTACAAGGCACTGCGTGGGGATCCGTCTGATAATCTTCCTGGGATCGCTGGGATCGGGGAGAAAACGGCAACGGACTTGCTCAAGCGTTACAAAAGTATCGAAGGGATTTACGAGTCGTTGGGTGAGATCGAGGAGAAGTACGCGAAGAAGTTGCGAGGGCAGGAGGACGCTGTTGAGCTGTCGAAGAAATTAGTGACAGTAGTTGATGATGTGAAGACGGATTTTCGATTTGAAGATGCGAAGGTGAAGGATCCGGATCTTGCAACGCTTCTGCCGATGTATCGGGATTTGGAGTTTAGGACGTTGGTGAGGAAGCATACTGGCGCGCAGACGCGAATTAACGAAGAAGATGACCACGGGAAAAAGCTCGCGCTCTCTCGAGATAAAAAGAAGATTGAGATAATTCGAAAGTTTGAAGACAGCCCCCCCCTAACCCCCCCCTGGCAGGGGGGGAAGGAAATCGGAATCCTTTTTGCTTCCCAGCCCGCGGATTTATTCGGTGCGACTCTTGCGGCCATTGGGGTATCGGATGGAGAACAGACTTTCGTGGTTGTGAATCCATCCAAAGACGCGCTTGAGCAGATTCACAAATTATTGATGGGAGCCAGGCTCGTTGTTTCTCACGATGTAAAAAATCTAATGCGACAGTTTGGGGAGCCAATGTCTTGTCAGTTTTTTGACACGATGATTGCGTCGTATCTTTTGCACGCTGGCACTCGCGCGCACGATTTATCCGCGACAGCTCATTCAATTTTGGGGGTTGTCATCCCAGAGGTGCCGCAAGTTTTTTCAAAAGATAAAGATTACGAGATGCTTGGCGAGGTTGTGCGCGCGCTTCCGTCTTTGGCGCGCAAAATGCGTGAGGCGCTTGAGGGTGGGGGCGCGGTAAAAGTTTTTGATGAAATCGAAATGCCGCTTGTGCCAGTGTTGTACAAAATGGAACAGGCTGGCATTGAGGTTGATGAGGAAGCGTTGGGCGTACTTTCTAAAACGCTCCGTGAGCGCATTGACGAGCTCAACAAAAAAATTCAGTCACTTGCCGGAGTCGCGTTCAATGTTAGCTCGCCGTCCCAGCTCGCTGACGTGTTATTTGAAAAGTTGAAATTGCCGGTCAAAGGAATCAAGAAAATAAAAACAGGTTTTTCAACCGCGGCCGCGGAGCTCGACAAGCTGTGGGACACGCACGCGATTATCCCGTTGTTGAGCGAGTATCGCGAGCTGACAAAGCTTCAATCAACATACGTTGAAGCGCTTCCAAAACTTGTTGGCAAAGATAAACGCGTGCATACAAGTTTCAATCAGACTGTTACTTCGACTGGGCGGTTGTCATCGTCTGAACCAAATTTGCAGAACATTCCAATCAAGACAGAATTGGGGCGTGAGATCCGCAAAGCGTTTGTCGCGCCACGTGGAAAAATGTTGTTGAGCGCTGATTATTCGCAGATTGAATTGCGTCTAGTGGCAGTGCTAGCGGGCGATCAGGCTTTCATTCGCGCGTTTCAGGAAGGCGCTGACATTCATACGCGCACAGCGTCAGAGGTGTGGGGCGTGAAAGAGGGTGATGTCACAAAGCAACAACGTAGCGCGGCAAAAGCGATTAACTTTGGAATCATTTATGGAATGGGGCCGCGATCATTGTCGCGCTCGACAGGGCTTTCGATTGAAGAGGCAAAGCAGTTCATTGATCGGTATTTTGAAATCCATCGCGCCGTGCGAGATTTTTTGGACGCGACAAAAGCAAAGGCGCACGCGGAAGGATATGTTGAAACATATTTTGGTCGTCGAAGATACTTGCCAGAGATTCAATCTGGCGTGCCAATGCTTGTTGCCTCTGCCGAGAGAATGGCAATAAATATGCCAGTGCAAGGAACCGCCGCGGACATTATGAAGATGGCAATGTTGCGAGTGGATGGGTGGTTGGGAAAAAGCGGTTGGGACGCGAAAATACTTTTGCAAGTGCACGACGAGTTAGTGATCGAGGTTGATAAGGATTCGTTGGGGGCAGTCGCGAAAGGAGTGCGTGAGATGATGGAGGGCGTTGCGAGTTTTGTCGTGCCGTTGGTGGTGGATACGGAAGCTGGGGTGAGTTGGGGAGAGATGGAAGATGATAAATAGCTACGGATCTACAGATTACAGATTCTTACAGATTTACAGATTTTACAGATAGTTCATGGGGAAAAATCCAAATGGGGGGGGAAGAAGAATTCGAAATAATAAGATTTGGGTTTTGGACTTTGGGTTTTGGATTTTTCCTCTCTGACGCCACTGAAGTGGTTTTGAATACGGATACAAAAAAAGGATGCGGTAACTGCGTCCCAGGGGTCGTTGAGGAAGTGACTATCTCTGTCCCGGTACTTCTTGATTGTTTGGTCAAGATTGCGCCCCGTCAAATCAATAGAGTAATATAGCCGCACTATGCTCATATTTGTTTACGGCGATGACAGTTTTCAGGTGGCAGAGAAGGTGCGGTTTTTGAAGGATGGGTTCCGCAAGAAGTATGACCCAACGGGGTTGAACACGGCTGAGTTTCCAACTAGCGGCAAATCAAATATAGATGTTGGCGAGGTGATGAACGCTGTTAGGTCAATGCCTTTTTTGGGAAAGAAAAGAATGGTGGTGATACGCGACCTGATTGCGTCCACAAAAAGCGCTGATGAGAAAATGTGGGTTGAGGGATTTAAGGGCGCGCCAGATTTTACGGTAGTAATTTTTTGGGAGACGACTGAACCAAGCTCCTTGGAAAAGAAACCGTTGTTTGTGGCATTGAAAGATTTGGCAGAGGTTCTAAAAATTCCGTTTTCACTTCTTAAAGGTGCGGATCTAAGTAAGTGGGTCGTGCGGCGCGTAAAGGCTCGCGGTGGAGTAATCACAACGCGTGCTTTGCAAGAGTTTGTGTTGCGCGTTGGGTCAGATCTTTGGCAGATGAATCAGGAAATAGAAAAACTTGTCGCGTACGCCGCGGGTGAACAGATCACGCCAAAGATAGTTGATGAGTTGGTAGGCGCGAGTTTTGAAAAAAAGATTTTTGTTCTCATGGACGCGATATCACAGCGCAGACGCGCGGACGCGATCAGGCTTTTGCAAGAGGAAAGATTGGCTGGGACAGATGACCATTTGTTACTCACGATGCTTGGGAGGCAGGTGCGGATACTGTTGGGTGCGCGCGCGATGTTGGATGAAAACCCACGCGTGACAAAACAGGAACTCGTAAGCGCGCTCGCGCTTAATCCGTTTGTCGCGCAGAAGGCGCTGGCTCAAGCAAGGTCGTTTACCGTTGAAGGACTAACGGCCGTGCACGATCTGTTGTTCGAGTTTGATCAACAAATAAAATCTAGTCAGCTTCACACTGATGTGGCGGTGGATTTAACTGCTGTTAAGTTGATGAAATAAATATGGACGAGCAAAGACCAAAAGTAGGCGCGGGTGTGGTAATCATCCGCAACGGGAAGACGCTTCTTGCCAAGCGCAAAGGTTCACGCGCAAGCGGAACATGGGGATCAACGGGTGGACACGTTGAGTACGGGGAGTCGCCAACACAGGCTGTGATACGTGAGGCGCAAGAAGAGCTTGGGATTGAAATTGGGGGTTTTGTTTTCGTAAGTTGTACGAATATGCTCAAGCACGGGAAACATTACATTGACATCTCGTTCACTGGGGAGATTATTTCCGGCGAGCCTTATATTCGAGAGCCGGACAAAATAGAAGAGATAGGTTGGTTTGCTTTGGACGCCCTCCCCTCGCCACTGTTTGAACCTGTAAGAATCGTGCTTGAGGCGATGAAGAGTGGTGAACATTATTTCGAGGTTACTGACTGATGGTGACAAATATTCACGATCGTGAAAAAACGTACACAGAGACTGTTGCAAAACTCGCGATCTTGCCTTTCACGGGGACCCCGCGACCGCCTCACCGTAGGATTTACCTACGTCTCGACGGTTCGCTTCCCCGCCCTTCGCGGGCCATAGCCCGCTTCGGCGGGCGACGGCCCGTTCAAGGCAATCTCATCGAGTTTTGCAACAGTCTCACACAGATAACAGCCCTCGCACGGCTGTTTTTTGTGTTGCATGTTTTGTTTTTTCCCCCCTCCTTCCCCTCCTTCCCATCCTAACCCTCCTTCCCCTACCCTCGCTTGACCGTGCCGTTTTCCTGTGGTGATATTAAGTCCTCGCTAAAGCGAGATGACGTCCGTTTGGTAATTCCACGCGATGGTCGCGTGGAGGGCCAGGCTGGCAACTTCTCCTGCGCTAGCTCATCCAGAGAGAAGACTGGGTCAGCAAAGCGAGGAGGGAGGACGTCATGGAAGAAGAGAGAGCGCGAAGCAGCAAGAGTGTGTGTTGTGCGATGAATACTCGACGTGGTTGAAGAACCGTGGGTACCCGTTTACCTTCAGCGATATCATGATGCACTCCCTTGGGGGTTCGATTGTCGGTCTCGTTTCACTGTTTTTCTTCTGGCTTGGAAGTGGATTCGGCGCGACGACCGTGCTCGAATGTGTGTGTCTCTTGATATCCGCGTGCGCTGCCCTGTCCTTTCTTGTTGGTGTGGGCTTCGTGTTTTGGCACTATCTCACGTGCAACATCATCGGAAGGCTGGAATACCTGTTCCAAGACCCGACTGGACGATTCCATCGCCACTGCTTGAATCCCGTCGACGACGGCGTGCACCTTGAGCGCACAGACCCCCACGGTGTCGTTTCCGAACAGGAACGGTATCGCCGCCACAATTTCACTGATGCGACAGTGGCAGTAGAGGTGTGGCTGGGCGGATGGTTCCGCAAGGACAGCCTAGTCTGTGGGTGCCGTTGGTGGATCGTGAAGAAGTGGGATGGGAAGAACTTGAGTGTCGGGTACACTGGCTATGGCCCTCTCTTGTTCCGTCATGAGTGGTTTGACATTCTTCCTCTCTTGCGCAACGACCTCACGTGGCCGCGCCAGACTGAGTTGGAGATGTCGACGCGTAATCTTAGAATCGATCGTCTGACGCGGGAAATCGAGTCCGTGCGCAAGGAGGCACAAAAGGACATTGAGAGCGCGCGGGGCGATGAGGAGAAGGCTCGCACGCAAGTGGAGGACATGCTCGTCCAGTTGCTCGTCCTGGTGCGACTCACTGGGAAGGGCGATCCACTTGGGTGGGGGCGCAGTAGGCACGGTGCCCAGATCAACGCGCGCGTGCTGGCGATGATGGAAGACCAGCCGGCCGAACTTCTCGAGTCCCTTCAGCCTCGCGTGGAGGAGGCATTGAGGAAGAGCTTGCTGGCGAGTGGATTGCCGACGGGCACTGTTCAAGATCCACCAGCAGACAAGTAGACACGAACGTACGACGTACCCGCGGCAATCTGTCGCGGGTTTTATTATCGAATAAAAAACGGATCCGTTTGGATCCGATTTTGTGGTTTAAACGACATTTTCCAGTTGGTTTTTTCTCCGTTTCGGCAACGAAGGTTGAGCGAGTAATAGTGTAATCATTTTCCTTTTTGTTACATCA
>JAGVQB010000011.1 GCA_020051955.1 bacterium
ACATTTCAACCAGGACAAAACAAAACCGCCCGAGTGGGCGGTCATGACCAGCCGACCTAACGGCTCTTTTTTATTGTTGGAGTTTTTCAACGGTCTCCCGTCCTCGCTTGTCAGGAACTCGATGAGTTCCTTGACAGCCGCGGCCTCTGCTTGTGTCAGTGGCCTCACACCCACAGGTTGTTTGTGAGCCTCGAACTTTTCTGCCGCATCATTCCAGGACTTCATGATTTTCTCCAGGGGAAGTTCTGTCTAGAACCTAATCTTTTTCCACCAACGTGTCAATCCTTGCCCTTGGTTCATTTCCCTGGTACGCTAGAGGCGATTCTTTACTCTATGTCCAGCCGTTTTGCTAATTTTGAGAATCGAATTTACGAACGCTTTGGACCTGTGTGGGGCGCGGTGTTGGCGTTCATGTTGGAAGTTATTCAGATTGTCGTTATCTCCAGTGCCATCATCATCCCGATTCGTTATTTTTTGATCCAGCCGTTTTACGTGAAAGGCGCGAGCATGGAGCCAAACTTCTACGATCATGAGTATCTGATCATTGACGAGATCTCGTATCGCTTCCGAGAGCCAGTGCGTGGCGAGATAGTCGTGTTCCGTTATCCGCGCGATCCAGATCAGTATTTCATCAAGCGTGTTGTGGCACTCCCCGGGGAGACAATCGAGATAACGGAGAACCATGTGATCATCTACAACGAGGAACATCCAAACGGTTTTGAGCTGAAAGAGGAATACTTGGGGGGCGAGCGAACAAATGGAAAAGAACGCGTGACGCTTGGAGAGGATGAGTATTTCGTCCTGGGAGATAACCGTGACTCGTCGCTTGACTCTCGAAGTTTTGGCACACTGACACGCGATCATCTAATTGGTCGTGTGTGGGCGCGCGGATTGCCACTATCAAGGATTGGGACGTTTGAAGTGCCCGAATATAATTAGTTCCACACCATATGTTTCAAAAAAAGAAATTTGTTGCCGCAAAGAAGGTAACTGCTCCAACGCTCGCGCCAACTGCGACAAAGCAGGAGGAGGGGGAAGGGGAGGGGTCGCCGTCAAAGTATCCTGAACTCTTGCGTGGTTTCCGCGATATTTTGTCTGATGAACAAGGACGCTGGAACCTGGTGCGTGACACTGTCCGCAAATTCGCGGAGGCGTACTCGTTTGATCGTGTCGAACTGCCGATTCTCGAGCGTGCGGATCTTTTTTTGCGCACGCTGGGGAAAGGCACCGATGTAGTTGAAAAAGAGATGTACATCTTCACTGATCCATCCAACCGTTCTGTCGCTCTTCGTCCTGAAGCCACAGCATCTGCCGCGCGCGCTTACATCAACCATGGTATGCTCGACCGTCCACAACCAGTGAAGATGTGGTATATGGGTCCGATGTTTCGCCATGATCGCCCACAGGCAGGTCGTTATCGCCAGTTTAATCAAGTTGGTTTCGAAAGTTTTGGGGTAGATGAAGCGATAGTGGACGCGCAGTTAATCGTGATTGGCGTGCAGATGTTTCGCGAGATGGGGTTGGACGTGAAGGTGGAGATCAATTCCATTGGTACGTCGGAGTGTCGGACTGCCTATCTGGCAGAACTTGTTTCGTACTTCCGCGCTCATCGCGCCAAGCTTTCAGAAGATGACAAGCGTCGGCTTCAGAAGAATCCATTGCGCATTCTTGATAGTAAGGAGGAAGCCACGCGTGAGCTTCTTAAAGAAGCGCCGCAGATGCTTAATTGGTTGGATGAAAAATCTAAAGAGCACTTCATGAAAGTTTTGGAGTTCCTCGAGGAAATGGAGATCCCGTATGTTTTGAATCCGTATCTTGTGCGCGGGTTAGATTATTACACTCATACAGTATTTGAGTTCGTGCTTGCTGAAGACCAAGGGGAATTGTCGCAGAGCGCTTTAGGTGGAGGAGGGCGATATGATGGCCTTGTAGAACTTTTGGGTGGACGTCCGACTCCCGCGTGCGGGTTCGCGATTGGCATTGAACGTATCGTGAAGGCGCTTGAGGTAAAAGGAATCAATCCTCCAGAGCGTCCAGCGCCAAAAGTTTTCTTTGCGCAATTGGGTGACGCGTCGCGACGCGTGGGCTTGAAGTTGTTTGAGGAGTTCCGCAAGGCAGGCGTGCCAATCGCGGAGGCGTTTGGAAAAAACTCGCTAAAGAGCCAGCTTGAGAACGCGAATAAGCTTGGTGTAGAGCTCACTCTCATTTTGGGACAAAAAGAAGTGTTGGATGGGACGATCATAATTCGTGACATGGAATCGGGCGGGCAAGAGATTGTGGACGTAAAGAAGGTGGTGGCGCTTGTGTTGCGCAAGCTTGCAAGAGAGGAGGAGCCGGTTATTCCTTCTGGTTCCGCGGTTGCAAGTTCTTGACAGAAACTCGCGGATTTAGCATTATTCGCCTTGTTAATCATAAGAAACTAAAAAGGAAGCAAACTCTGTGGTAAATGTAAAACGACGCAAAGGTGAAAGTTTTGAAAGTTTGTATCGGCGTTTTAGTCGTCGCATGCAACAAAGCGGTAATGTTCTTGAAACCAAGAAAAAGCGTTTTCACGCCGCCAAACCCAGCAAGCCCAAACAGAAGGCTAGCGCCTTGCGACGCATCCAGGCACGCGTAAAGCGCGAGTACTTGTTGCGCATCGGCGCGATTGTTGAAGAACATCGTCCGACCACTAGACGTTAATCAAAATATTCGATTATGGCGCTGTTGATGAGAATCACAGACGACATGAAGCTGGCAATGAAAGCCAGAGACAACGCAACGCTTTCCACGTTGCGTTTCTTGCTTTCTGCGGTAAAGAATAAAAAGATTGATGTACAACATGAGTTATCAGACGAGGAGACCCAGGACGTAATTAAGACCCAAGTAAAACAGCTTAAGGATTCGATTGTGTCGTTTGAATCTGGTAGTCGGTCGGATTTGATAGCAAGCGCGCGCGTGGAGATTGAAATACTTACGCGCTATCTTCCTGAACAATTGTCCGATGAAGCGTTGGAGGTTCTTGTAAAAGATACGATTACGCAAACTGGTGCGGCGAGCAAAGATGATATGGGACGTGTGATGGGCGCTTGCGTGAAAGCGGCGCAAGGAAAAGCAGACGGCGCGCGAATAAAAGAGATTGTCGCGCGGATGTTGCCCGTGGTCGTGTTGATGGTTGTGCTCGGGCTTGCTGGATCGGTTCATGCCGCGTCGATCCCGCTTATGCAAGGGGGTGACATCGCGCAAGAGGGCGGAACGGTAGAGATGGGGTTGCGCTTGATGCGTGTGCTTGTGTTGTGGTTTGGCATCGGCGCTATCACACTCATCATCAACGGAGCATTTCAATACATGACCAATGCTAAACGCGACGACGAGCGTTTCTGCGCGATGGGTAAGATTACTCAAGGAATTTTTATTACAATCATTGTTGCCGCTGTCTTTGCGGTGAGCACTGTGTATTTGCAGAAACTGTATTAGTTTGAGGACTAGGAGCCGAAGGGCTCCTGTTTTGTTATCCACATTTTTTTCGGTTCTTTCGCGAGAATGAGTTACAATATAACCACGCTTGAGGCGTGTTTACATGCTGAGATCCTTAAGCATCAAACAAAGAAGTCTGCTAGCGCGCGCGGTGTTGGTTGCCGTTGTGGTGTTTTGTTTTTTTGCGCTTACGAGTGTGTTTGCACCTTTTGTTCACGCACAACCAACGGATCTTGAAACAATGGGAGCGGCCTCTGGTCTGCCAACCACCAGCATCGCGATTTTGGTTGCGAGGATTATAAGAGCGGTTTTGGGGGTGATCGGAATTTTGTTCACGATCCTAATTCTCTACGCGGGATACTTGTACCTGACAGCGCGGGGGTCGCCTGAACCAATCAAAAAGGCAAATAAGATTTTTCAAAACTCCATTATCGGGCTCATCATAGTTTTTTCCGCGTACGGCATCGCATCATTTATTTTGAGCAGATTACTTGCCGCGGCATTTACCAGCTCTTCGCAGGCGATATCGGATCAGTATTCGGAACCGCTTGCAGGTTCATTGGGCGCGGGAATTCTTGATGACCACTATCCAAAACGTGACGCGATCGATATTCCGCGCAACACCCGCATCTTTGTCACGTTCAAGGAAGCCATTAACCCCGCGTCAATCATTAAAGGCTACGACACTGATCCAACCTCGACAGCTTTGAATCTTGATGGCGTGTTGATTTTTCCAACTAAAACCAAAGCCGTGAGCGCCTTGGCGTACAACAAAGTCGTTGTAACGCACGACGACGCGTTTGAAACATTCGTGTTTGATCCCGTTGAGTATCTTGGCAGTGCGGAGGAAGACACGAATTATACTGTTGTGCTCACAAACGATATTGAAAAAGCAGATGGCAGTCTTGCGTTTTCTGGCACGTACTCTAGTGGATACGAATGGACGTTTGAAGTTTCAACTGAAATTGATCTTACGCCGCCATACGTTGTCAACGTGATTCCTCGCGTTGATTCCAACGAGCCGCGCAATGTAACCATTGAGATCAATTTTAGCGAGCCGATGGATCCTGTTGCCTCGACCGGCACGTACGACACGCTTTCCCCACCGCTTTTCACGAACATAAAAGCGCAGGGCGCGAACGGGGCGATCGTTGAGGGCATCTGGGAGATTAGCAACGGATATAGAACTGTGGGGCTGACAACGTTTGACGCGTGCGGAGAGGATCCTTGCGGAGATACGATTTACTGTCTGCCAACAAATCAGCGGATTACCGCGATCGCCAGCGCCGCGAGACTCAATCCAGCTGAAATTCCGCAGGCACTTCCAAGTGGCATTGTTTTTGATGGTCTTGTTGACGCGGCGATGAACTCTTTGGACGGAGATAATTCTGGTGATGTGTGTGGATCAAACGCCGACACGATCGTTTGCGTGAATGGAAACACGAACGATAATTACTCATGGAGTTTCCTCACGACTGACGAAATTAATGCCACTGTGCCGCGGGTTGTTTCTCTTGATCCTGGGATAGCGGAAGGTGGGGTGAGCACAACTGACGATTTGAATGTTACGTTCAATACCTTTCTCAAATCTTCAACCGTTGACACGTCGAGCGTGTCTTTGTGGCCAGACCCTTGGTATGAAATGTGGTTCGCGGTTGGCAAGGGAGATGTGTATTCGACCGTTGCTCCTGTAGCGCTAACTCCTGTTCCAATTGCTAACAAGGTCATAATTGAGCATCCAGCGTTTGTGAGCACTGATCTGGGTGGTCGGGATTATTGGCCGGTTCTGACGCAGGGGATCAAGAGCGCGTACCAGATTTGTATGTATCCAGCGATTGGTCCGAACTCTTGTACTGCTAATCGTCCCGCGAGCGCTCCGTATTGCTGTAACGGAATCCAATCAAGCACAAAATGCAAAACAAATTCCGGCGACACATTACCGGATAATTCACCACCCTAATGATCCCAGGCAGAACCAAACGAATAATGGCACTGCTCGCGCTCTCTCTTGGCGTCGGGGTTTTGTTCGCGCATCCCACGCTCGCGGGAGATTTTGAGGACTTTGCTCGCACCGCGGGATTTTCAACCCAAGACGATATTATCGTGATAATCGCCAGGCTGATTCGCACTGCCATCACAATGGTGGGAGTTGTCGCGGTCGTGTTTATTATCTTCGGCGGTTTCATGTGGATGACCGCTGGCGGGAATCCTGACCGATTGAAAAAAGCCAAGTCAATTCTCACCAACGCGATCATCGGGCTTTTGATTGTGTTCTCCTCGTTCGCGATTGTTCAGTTCGTGCTTAATTCTCTTGTTGACGCAACCAGCTCTACCATCACGCAAACCGACAGTGTGCCGTATACGTTTCTCGATTCCTCTGGCGGACCGTCATTGTTTTATCTGCAGTCAGTGAATACCGATTGCGCGTCAGCTCTGCAAAACCTTGAGCTTCAATTTGTTTTTTCCAAAAATATCAACAAGACTACTGTTGGATCCGGCATCGTCGTGTCGAAGGTTAATGGCGGAAAAGTCGCTGGCACGTTTGATGTGTCGGGCAGAAGAGTGACTTTCACACCGTCATCAGCCTGCACAGCTCCCAACGCGACCCTGTTCTGTTTTGACGCCCTCACCCCTTATCAGATTCAGATCAATCAGTCCGTTCTGAAGTCTTCTTCCGGTTCAAGCCTCACGTGCAACACGACGTACCCATGCAATTTTTCTTTTACGACAGGTTCAGGAGTTGACACACACACGCCGGTAGTGGGGATGGATACGCCTGACGACGGGCAAAGTCTTTACGCTGGCGCGATCGCGCTTTTGCAATCCAATACAAGTGATGACACTGGAGTATCAACAACCGATTTTTACGTTGTTGACGATGATGAAGCTGTGTTTACTTCAGGGTTAAATTTTTCAACAGCGCGCAGGCTGGTCGGCGGAAACGTGGTGAATCCTTTTTACACTGACGTGAGCGAGGAGTGGGACACGAACGGTTACATGACAAATGAGAGCTACGATATTTGGTCGCGCGGAGTGGATTGCGCGGGAAACCACGCGACCTCCGCGAAGGTTGAAATTATTTTGCGCGCCGCAAGTTGTAATAATGACGTAACGGATACTGATCTTGGCGAGACTGAAATTGATTGTGGTGGTGAAGATACTTCTGGACCATATTATTGCGGAGCGTGCGCAGGCGGGGAGTGCGAGGAGAATTCAGATTGCGCGGCAGGTCACTGCGAGAATGGGTTTTGCGTGGTCACGCCTCGGATCGATGAAGTGTCGCCTGGGGATGGCGCGGTTGGGAACTTGATTACTATTTCTGGTGAAGGGTTTGGAATTGTTGCTGGACAAGTGGTTTTTCTTGGATCGAGTTCGGGCGCGGACGACAAGACAACAAGCGCGGCCGTTTGTAATGACGTGGCACAGTGGGCTGATGGTCAGATAATTGTCGCGGTGCCGCAGGGCGCCATTGATGGTCCGATAATGGTGAGAACAGGCGCGGCCGTTCCCAAAACTGACAGCACAAACAACGACTATGGGCCTACCATCAACTTTGACGTGAACGCGATAGTGAGGCCTGGTATTTGCGAGCTTGACCCTGTCATAGGCGTGACATCAACTTCTGTGTCGGTTTACGGAAACGGTTTTGGCGCTACGCAAGGTAGCTCGACTTTTTATTTCACTGACTACGAAGCTTCTTCGTACATGACCTGGGGGAATGGCTTGCTTTCTGTCGCGGTGCCGAATGTAGATTCTCGTCTGTACAGAACGCAGGTTTTCACTGGTGATTTTGTTTGCGTGTCAGCTGTTGGACTCCCGACCACGACGCTATGCGAGGAAGATAGCGACTGCAATGCCGTATTGAAAGAAACCTGTGCCACATCCTGGTGTTCCGAGACGCTTAAGTATTGCGACGCGGACGCGGATTGCGGAAACACTGGCGGAGATTGTGTGTCGGTTCGCGTGGGATCAAACAAGGTGAGGTTTGACGTGCTTGATACTTTGGTAAGTACGACCCCGACGATTTCATCAATCGAAACTGGTTGGAAAGCGTGTTTGGGCGGTGATGACGCGGGTGAACGTTGTGCTGTGAACGCGGATTGTTCGCTCCCAGGCTTGTGTGAGGCGGCCCCAAACTGGGGACCTCCTGGTCAATACGTCACGATTTATGGAACGAATTTCGGGACAGGGATCGGAACGGTTCGTCTGCGTAATGACGCTTTGGGATACACGGCATTGGCGAGCGTTGATTTCCCCGACGCGTGCGAAGAAAATTTTTGGCACGACACTTACGTAACGGTCATCGTTCCAGAGGCATACAGTAACTTGGCTCCTATCCAAAACATAGCGCACAGTTTGACATTGACGCGGTCGGATTCAGCCGTATCAGAACCAACAAGCTTCGTTGTGTTGAATGATGTTCCAGGACCCGCAATGTGTCGTATTGATCCAAGCGCGGGTCCTGCTGGAATTGACGTGAAGATTTACGGCGACCACTTTGGCGGCGCTCCAGGAAGTGTCGAGTTTTACGATCGCGAGACAGCGACCGTTGGTTTGTGGGGCAATGATGAGGTGCGAAACGTTGATGTGCCAGCAGACGCGCAGACGGGTCCAGTTGTCGTGAACGAATCTGTTAGCGGCTACGCGTCCAATCCAATCAATTTTGAAGTGGGTGATTGTCGAGACAGCGCGAGTTTATGCTTGACTGGCACGTCGTGCTGTTTTGATGGATCGTGTTCGGCGTCGTGCGAAACGTTTATTCCGCCAGTCGCGCACTACGCGTACCGCGTCTCAACGGGCATAACTCCATTAACCCCCAAAGTCGTTGTTGAATGTACGACCGATGGAGCATCACCTACGCCGTGGGAAGGTTGGAGTTTGCCTGAAGACATTTGTTTGAACAGCCAGATCGAGGCGGAGTTTGACATGGCGATGAAACAAAGCACTTTGAACTCGACGACGATTTTGGTGCACGCGTGTACGGATTATTTTACTGCCGCGGAAGAAACCGCTGATTTGGGTGAAGAGGGGCAGTGTCAGACGTGGACAGCGCAAACGCCGTCGCGAATCGCGCCTGACGCGACAGGATTCAGCTGGATTCCTGGCGCGACAGGTTTGTCACTGAACACGCTTTATCGAGTGACAATTGATGGCAAGGATTCCGCGAACGATACGCAAGCAGTGACTTCATTGGCTGGGGGTTTGATGAGTGAGGATTTCACCTGGCAATTCACAACACGAAATTCAAGCGCGAATTGCAAAGTTGGTGACGTGAATGTGCGTCCGGCGGCTTATCTTACTAGCGAGCAAGGAGTTGATGTCGCTTACACCTCACAGCTTGTTGCCGCGAATGATATGTGCGTGGCGCTAAGCTGTGCTGGATACAAAATTGGTTGGGATTCTGATTTTGACGGAGCTGAAATAGCGACCCCCGTTCAACCTCTTGGTGTATGTACAAACACAGTTGACCCAATTTGGGAAACTCCCGCAAACGACCCGGCGATAATTTCAGCGGAAGTTCTTAATTCAGAAAATCATCCATCAGGAGAAGGCGAGCTCACGATAGACTTTACGGATCCAGAAGTCGCGGAATATTTCCCAAGCTGTACGCAGGCTTGTGTCAATGTCTTGCCATGGGCGCGGTTTAATGTGGCAATGAACGCGACGACTTTAACTTCATCAAGCGTAAAACTTTATCAATGCCAAGATTCGTTGTGCGCGCGGAGTGAGCTACCGTTGGCGCCTGAAGAGATTGTAGTTGTGTACGACCTAATTACAGATAAAGTGTCTCTTGTGTTTCCAGTTGGCGATAATCTTTTACCAGACACTTGGTACCGTGTCGTGTTGAGTGGTGGGGTAATAAAGAGCGCGACCGGGAATCCTCTGTCTGATTCTGGATCCAATTACGGCACAGATGAGAATAGATATTTTGCTAACGATTTTTCGTGGAAGTTCAAAACAAAGGATTCCAACGTCAGTTGTTCGATTGATTCGGTAGAAATATTGCCAGAGGAAGCAACGTTAAACGTAATCGGGGAGCGGCAAGAATATTCCGCGTGTGCTTATGGCGCGCCGGACGCGTGTTCGGTAAGCGGTCAGGCTCTGCAAGCGTCCTCATACGCGTGGAGTCCGTGGACCGCGGCTGATACCCCAAACGTTGTCGCGCCAGCGACTGGGAACGCGAATGATCAATATGGAATAGTCGCGTACATGATCGCGAACGGGGCGATCTCAATTTCAAGCGCGCTTCCAGCATCTTGCGCGTCAAACTGTTTGAACGCGGGCGCGCCAGTAACAATTACGCAAGGCGTGTGCGGCAATGACGTGCTTGAGCCGTCCGAAGAGTGCGATGACGGAGGAACCGAGAGCGAGGACGGGTGTTCCGCGACTTGTCTCAACGAAGGGAAGACCGCGTGTTCTTATGAGTGTGAAGGTTCTGAAGCGAGCTGTGTCAACGATAATAGTTGCGAAGAAATTTGCGAAGAAGGCGTGTGCTCACTTTCAGAAGAGGTCTGTTTAGTAACTAGCGACTGTCCGTTTGACACTGGAGACACTTGCGAGATGGCAAACGCGCCCTGTTGCGGGGATGGAGTACGGACGTGGAGTCTTGCGTTGGGTGGCGAGGATTGCGATGACGGGAATACAGCGAGTGGGGACGGGTGCTCCAGCGTTTGTAAAAACGAAGGATCACGATCCGTTGACGCGGACTGCGGCGATGACAGTTTGGATTGGGAATCTGGCACTGGCGGTGAGGATTGCGATGATCACAATACGATGAGTGGAGATGGTTGTTCTTCAAGCTGTTTGAAAGAGGGGTCGCTCGTGGAAGAAAACGTCTATGCCATTTGTGGCAACGGTGGCCTGCCGCAGGAAGGTGAGGATTGCGATGATGGGAACGCGGTGAGTGGAGACGGATGCTCGAGCGCGTGTCTCAACGAGGGGAGGAATCAATGTGTTTATGTTTGTTCAGTCTCGCACACCAGCTGTACGACAGATGACGATTGTTTGACAGGTCAGACATGTGGTCCGCTTATCCCTCTGTGTTGCGGCAACAGCGTTGTCCAGAGCGGTGAGGATTGCGATGGTGGGATGAATGGAGAAGAGGGATGTTCCACACGATGTTTGTTTGAGGGTTCATCGGTTGATTATTCAACACCTTCTTTCTGTGGTGATGGAAACGCGGAAGGAATCGGTGAAGAGTGCGACGCGTTATCAACCTCGGAGTTTAGCGTTGGTCCGTATTCAGTAGCGCAGGTTGCCACTGGTGCTCCTCAAGAAGTGAACGCGACAACGGGCTATGCCACTTCGCATATTAGCGTAGTCGTTGGTGGAAAAAACGACACTGCCAATCTCACTCTGCAGTGCGCGTGTTCGACTGATACCACTTGCGGCAACCCAACGTTCTACGGGTGCGGTGAAAACGCTTGTTGTTTCGCGCGCCCGATGCTTGGCGAGGCTTATCCGCCATACAATATCGGCGCCAGCGGTGGTGGATACTGTCGCAACACGGCTGTTTGGGTTGAGTTCAGTCAGGATATGGATGAGGATACGTTCAAAGGGAATTTGTATCTTGAGCTATTGTCAATCAACGGCAACGCGGTTGATTCGTTGAGCGAATGTCCAGCTGGGTACACAAACGGTCTTGTCGCGTTTAACGATTCGATAGTATCTCCAGTCGCGCAATTATGGGGCTGGATGAAATCTTTAATAGTGTTTGTGTTCGCGCAAGACGCTCAAGCGCAAACAACGATTCCGCCAGCACCCTTCTTGGGATGTTATCTTCCTGTTTCATATAATGAGGTTGAAATGCTTGGCGACAGCGTGCGAGTTCATTTGCTTTATAATTCTCTGCTTGTGGAAGGTGGTATTTACGAGCTCAACGTACTTGCTGATAACACTGCAATCAACACCACCAAGGACGGCGTGTTAAGCGCGAACCAAGCTGTTTTGTGCCTTCAGGAAGGTTGCACCAGCAATCGTTTCAGGCAGGGTTTCTATGTTGGGAGCGATATTTGCGACCTTGATCGCGTGAGCGTGGAGGATATGGGAGACGTTGACGCGGCAGAGTATGAAACGCTATCGCCAGGGTTTTTCAGCACGACAGGCGAAGAGCATCTTTTCACTGCCACACCGCAAACTCTACGTAGCGCGAGCTCGGCTTATGAAGAGATTAGTCCGCTCGCGGGAAATTACGATTGGACATGGTCATGGACGTCTTCTTCAGAGCTGGACACAGAAGAAGAGTCAGAGCCAGACACGGAAGTAGTGGATGTGGTGTCGCTCGCGCCAGGGGACATTGGCAATGACACGTCAACGAATTTTGAAGCGGTTGGAAACGATGGCAAAGAAAACGTGATCGCGACCGCGACGATAACGACAGACACGATCTTTGAAACATCAACTGTTGGGGGTACGGAAACTGGTTTGTTGGAGGTTACAGCTCTTGTGTGCGAGAACCCGTGGCCAGGGCTTAGTTCTGAAATTGGGTTCCCGTACAGAGACACTGTTACCGATTTTTCTTTCTATTATTGTAGAGATGCTGGAGAAGACGGGACGCAGGATGACCTTCCGTCACTGGGCGATCCGATAGATGTCACTTCGTTTGCTTCCGCGGGCATTCTTCAGGAGTTAATTTTCAAAGTGGATGGCACAAGCGACGCGATCGGCGTGCGCGTCTTGCCAAATGGCGGGTATCTTTCGCCTGCCGCTTGGGTTGAGGCACAGGGGTTTACGGGTTCGTTCACCGGCGCGCGATTGGATGGCTATGAGGCAGTGCAATCCGGAACCACTCTTTACGCCGCTTCCACGAATCAGAGCGGCTCGTCCATCTACCCAAACATTTATGTTGTTTCCTACAACGAAAACGCGGGCGAGGAGGCAAGCGAGATTTTCGCGCGCGCGTTGAACAACTGGAGGTTTAACGCGAACGACGCGGTGGTGACGGATATTAATTTGTGCGCCGCGGGTGGCGATTACATCACAAAAACTTCTGGCGAGTACCTTCCCTGTTCTTGGGATGGAGATTGTTTTGAGACGTGTCAGGATGAATTATGCACAGTGACAGGTAAAGTCTGCGGATCTAACAACGATTGCCAAATGGGCGCGGAAAAAGCGCAGTGCGACGCGCAAAAAGCGAAACTCACGCGAGACATGAAGCGTCTTACTGATATAACCAACCTGACCGCGGCATTGCAAAATTACGGGGAGGCAAACGGCCATTGTTCAGTTACAAAAGGTCAGTCGTGCGATAATGATAATGATTGTTTTGGCGAGGAAGAGTGCGTGGCCGGATTCCCAGATATGCAATCAGGCACGTTCGTGCCCGCTCTCACAAACAGCGCGTGGGATTCATGGAACGCGGTGTTTGGCAACGCGCTTGGAAGTGCGCCAGCGATTGATCCAATCAACGAGTTTTATTCATGCGACGTCTCTGGTGGATATGACCCAGTTTCCTGTTGGAATGGAGAGGAAGGAGTATTTGTGTGTTTAGACCGATCCCACGTGTACGGATATCAAAGCGTGGGCGGAGAGGAATATAAGCTTTACGCCCAGCTTGAAAGTTCTGATAACGCGATTTGGAATTACGACATTGATACAAGCGCGACAGACGAGGCAGTGATAGTTGTCGAATATCCATTTGGATATGCGCCAAGCAATGGTATGCCGCTTGAGGACGGATTCGAGATAACCGCGGAGTTTTGTAATGCGAGTCCGTGGGGTACCTCAGCATTGTGTGGCGACGGTACACGTGGTTCTTTAGAGGATTGCGAGATTGGATATACGAATAGCATTATTTGTTCAACCGCGGCAGGTTTGCCAGGCAGGTTATTTGCCGCGTGTCTAGATGATTGTTCAGGGTATCAAGACGAAACAACCGCGGAAGCCGCGGGCGCGCTGTGCGTGCCTTACACGTGCGGAAACGGTATCGTGGAAACGAACGAGACTTATAGCGAGGCGTGCGACGACGGAGCTTTGAACGGAACCTATGGTCATTGCGATAACAATTGTCTAATGACTGACGCGTATTACTGCGGAGATGGATATTTGGCTGGAGGCGAACAATGTGATTGCGGCATCACGGGTCTTTATAACTACACAGACGCAATCGCGGATGATTCAAATTCATGGGCGTATATTAATTCTTGTGACGCTTCAAACGGACAGTGGACGTCTGACATTACAACAAGCTGTTCATATGATTGCAGAGAGCCAGGACCGTCGTGCGGAGATGGGATTGTAAATGGTGGCGAGGGGTGTGATGGGGGGTATGAGGAGTGGGAGGGGAAACTATGCGATGATGGGATCACAACTTGTGTAGTAGATAGTGATTGCGATAGCCCTCAAGAGTGTGGAGGAGAGATACCTACTGCGGCTGCCGGCGTTGGGGACGTGTGCGCTGATTATGTTGACGCGGGAGAGGCGTGCACTACAAGTAGTCAGTGCGAATCGGGCGCGTGTGAAGCGTTGATGTGCACAAGCGCTTCTGACGCGGGAGAGGTGTGTTTTTCAGACGCAGAATGCCTATCCGATTCATGTCCTGATTTTAATTACGACTTATTCCGCTATCGAACATGCACAGATGAGTGTGCGTGGGACGAGTGGAACGGACCAGTTGGTGGGACGCAGATTTGCGGTAACGGAATCGTTGAAGGAGCAGAAGTTTGCGACGACGGTAATTCCTCCAACAACGATGGCTGTTTGAACACGTGCGTGGAAAATATCTGCGGAGATGATTTTACTTATCTTGGTGTTGAATCTTGTGATGACGGAGATGACAATGGCGAACCGTGCGAGGCTCCGTACGGCGGGACGTGTAATTATTGCAGCCCAGTCTGTCAGTACAAAACAATGTCTGGTGGTTATTGTGGGGATGGCACGGTGAACGGTGGGGAAGTGTGCGATGGGGAGTATTCGATGGTGTTGAGATATTTTGATTCAGGCACAGGCACAAAATTGCCTGGCACTTGTTCGTATGTGCCACCAGCAAGCGCACCTACAACAACATATGAATCGAATGATTACACTTGTCGTTGGTTGGGTGTGTGCAATGGCGGATCGGAAAACGGGGAGTTTTGCACATTGAATTATGATGTTTATTCTGGCGTGGGCGCGCCTGATAATTTGGCGACAGGAGACGATACAGACGATACAAATTCTTGTATGTTTGGAAAATGTGTCCCGCCAGCGTGCGCGGACGGTTGTGGAACCTCGTGTCCGATTGCTTATGAGACAACAGGCTTGTTTGTTCAAAGTGGGCTTCCGGACGCGTATCCTTTGGATTCGATTGCGCTGTACAGCTATATGAACGACGAGGGAGATTTGCCTGACAATGCCGCGTTGTTTATTCCTGCATGTTCTGTTGCAACGCAGATTACTGCGGATGTGAGCAAGACAAGCCAGGAGAGGCCGAATGTTGATATTGTTTTTGTGACAGATTTAAGTTTTGGAATGAACAGAAAGCCAAATGGAAGCTATACAGCCGATCTTGGTGCTCGAAGAATAAATATGGTCGCAGACGCAATGCAGGAGGCGATTCCTCAATTGTTTGATGCGTACAGCAGTTTGGGTTCAGAAATTAACATCGGGCTCGTTTCGTATTCAAGTCAATATCGAAGCGATTTTGTTTTTGGCAATCCTGGTTTTAATTTTTGCAATTCAACATCTTCCGATATCACGACTGATGGCGCGTGGATAGATCAGCCATTGTCTGGGGCTTCTTTTGAAGCCGCCATTTTGTCTGATCTTGGTTCATACGAAGGGTGTGTGACTTCAAATTCTTCCAATGCGTCAACTATTTATAAAGGGATTGAGACTGCAGAAGAAATGCTCAACGCTTCAGTAGCGGATGTAAAAATCATTGTGATTACTTCAGGTACGGTTACATCAAAAAACGATACTTTCTATTCTGTTTCACCAGACGAGTCCTCGTGTTCTGGCGACACTAAAAATTATTTATCAGATAACTATTCATATGTTCGAGCTTGTTACGCAGATATAGTTGATGATTTAATCGATGAGTCAGAAATTGTGTTTTATTCTGTCGCGATTACTACCACTCCAGTGCTACAGGGTTTAATGGCACACTTGTCCAGTAATGTTTGTGATTGGGACGAGTCGGTTCCGTCGCGCGGAATTGACTCGATTACTGATTGTTCGGGTAGTTACGCGCTCTCTGGTTCTACAATTGAAGACGTTACCTCTATGTATGGCGCGATAGCTGATTCAATCGTTAACGTCGCAAGCGTGACTTTTACGATTAACTCAACGACTACAACTGGTGGAGTGCAAGTCGGGAACAACGTTGTTCTACCTTTCCCAGATGCGTTTGCGTGTCAAAGTAACGCGCAGACAATTCCTATGCGCAGTTCGTTTTTTGGCGGAGAGACGGTTGAGTTTAGTGATTTGCAGATGATGTATTGCCCTTATTAGCGAGGTGGTTAGGTGGGGAGGTGGTAAGGTGTTTCCGAACAATTTGGAACCACCTCCCCACCTCCCCACCTCCCCACCTCCCCACCTCCCCACCTCCCCACCTCCCCAC
>JAGVQB010000037.1 GCA_020051955.1 bacterium
CTTACATTGTGGCTTTTGTGTAGGTAGAGACTCATGCGGACAGGATACCATTTTCATCCGCAGCAAGCTGCGGGGTATTTACCCTAAGAGAGAATAAAAGTTTGGGTTCTGGATTTTGTGTTTTGGATTTTTCCTCTACTCCTTGAACCTAATCGGTATCTCTAGCGCGTCGTCGTTTTGCGGAAGGTCAGACGGATTGTCACGCTGGAGAATGAGCGAGCCATTTTTTGAAAAGTCAGCGTCCCATGTTTCCGCTTTGAAATCCACCGTACCCACAAACGGCACTGGCTCGGTCGTCATCCAATCACTCTGCGCCTGCGCGTATCCTTCCCCAATGATGAGCCCGTCCCAGTTCACGACAACGATCGGAAATGTTGCCTCAAAGTACCATGTACCTGGTGCCTCTCCTTTTATCGTTAACGGAGAAGTAACAACCGACCCTCTCAACGGCTCCTCGACTATCAACGCGACTCCGCGCTCGGAAACATACTGCGTCTGTGCCTGTTCTTGTGGCTCGATTGCGCTTTCTGTTTTTCGCGACGCGTTCCACACAAACACCGCGACAACCACGACGAGAACCAAAAGTATAAAACGAATTGATGACTTCATAATTTATCAATGTAAGATTGAACAATTAACATAGCGGCGAGCGCATCCTCGTGCGCTGGCGACCCCTCCTCGCGCTGGAGCCTGATGCTTTCAGCGGTCGTGTACGATTCATCTTCTTCAACCACAGGGACACTGACCTGTGCCTGAAGTTTAGCGATGAACGCGCGCGTCTTCTCAAGTTGCTCTGATCCATGATGAGTGCCTTGCGAAAGAGGAACACCAACGACAACAAGCTCAATATCCTCTTCTCTCACGCGATCCGCGAATACTCGCAGTGTCTGCTCGCCCACGTTTGCCACAACCTCAAGCGGAACCGCGACTCGCGCCTGGGTATCCCCAAACGCCAGCCCTATTTTTTTATCTCCGTAGTCAATCCCCAAAATTCGCATATCACTTTGTATACGCCTTCTTAATTCTCCGCGTTAGACACTCCAGACCCTTTATTGCCAAATCAGTCACGTCAGGCACTGGTGTGACTGATGAATATGCTTTCTCCGCGACGGTTTTTATATTCTTATCTTCTTCAGGCGCAATCAAGAAAAGATCGACCGCCACGCCTTCTGCCTCTATTTCTTTGTTAATCTCCCTTACGGCGTTTGGCCTGTCTGACCCGGCATCAGCCGTAACGATTACAAACCTCCTCATTTTCCATCCGTGCCGTTTCAAAACGTTTTTTTTGCTTCGCGCTTTTGTTTCATCGGTAACCGAATCAAGTATCTGCCCCTTGATGAGCCCAAGTGCTTTGTGATCCGGCGTTCCGCCTCCGGCCCCCACGTCAAGCGCGCGATATAATTTTATCTGCTCCTTTGGTCCCCATTCTTCAGTAAGCGGCAAGACGATTTCAATCTTGTTTCCCAAAACAGTCACACTTACTTTCACTGGCATTGGCGCTTTGAGCTGTCGCGTTTTTTTCTTAACTCTCGCGGACGAGTTCATACACGAATCAACCAGCAAAAAAATCATATCCCTTTGCGCGTCAACTTTCTTCACGCCATTGATAGTAGCGTCCATCGAACCACTCATATCAGCGGCAATGTAAACCTCATAACCGCCAAACCATTTTTCCTTTTTCTCCTTAACTTCCTCCCGCATACCTATTAACGGATCTTTACTCCCTGCCCTCATCTCAATATACCCAGCCACAATCTCGTCAGGATCAACCTCGTCCATTTGCGAAAGAGGAACTGGCCCGCGATCTTCAATGCGCTCACGAACATTCTCGCGAATCAATCTCTGCCATTGGCGATCAGCATCGTCTAACACGCGCGCGTGCCGACTTCTTAATTCATCAATCTTGTCCAGCACAGCGCGCGCCTCCTCTGGTGTGCACCCTGCCTCTTTGGCATACGCGAGCACTGGGTCTTTTTTTTCTTCTTCCTCATTTTGCGCCTTCTCAAATTCCGCGAGTTTTTTCTCCAACTCTTCCTCGCTCATCAACTCCGCCTCTTGCTCGCCATAATCACCCTCGCCTAAATCTGCCTCTTGTTCCTCTTGATTTACATTTGGATCCCCAGCCGGAGTCGCGTCAAGCCGCAACCATTCGTTCTCAACTGGGTCCCATGCCATTGCCCACGCGTGACGGTTGCCATCAAGCAACATCGCCTCACCGTGCGGCGACTTCGAGCGAACAGAATGACCTCCGATAAATCGCGCGTGCACGCCCATCTTCGTCAACATTCGAACAAGCATTGTGTTTGCTTCATCGCATTTAGCTTTCTTGTTCGTCCATATCGCGTCAAGATATTTTGATGGGTCAGCCTTGTACACCGCGTCCCACTTTGGATCCATGTCATATTCGAGATGGCTACGAATAAAAGAAGCGAGCTTCCGCACTTTTGCCGCGTGCGATAAACGCGTGGCAAACAGTTCGTCCGCGAAACGGCAAAGCTCGTCTGGAAACGACTCGCAAGCGGGCTGACATTCGCCTTCTGGCGGCGCGAGGTCAATGGCTTCGCTCGAAGGCGCGATTTGAATTTGAAAAGGATAGTCAGCCGTGGCATCACCCGACTTAATAAAAATTATTCCGTCTTGATCGCGAACAATATCCCACGACTCGGGTTTATCTTTAATCCACAAAACGCTCTCCTTATCTATCCCCCACCAACGAGGAAGCTTCACGCTCCCGCGCCCGCACTTTACAACTGACGCGTATGTTCGCGCGCGCTCACTCTCAAGGTTTTGCGCTGTAACATCTTCAAACCGCCGAGCTGATTTCCTCCACGTTAGAGTTTGTTCATCATACAAATCATAAACCGCGTCAGTGTAAAGACCCCCAAAAAATGGCACCACTGTCGCGACAGCTTCTGTTGGCAAGCCTTCTGATTCTTGAGTTGGCGCGCGATGTGGAGAATACTCTTCTTCCGTTTCCTCGCCTGTAACATTTGTGCCCTCATCTTTTTTTTGTACTTGCTCAGAAAGACGCAGATCGCGAGAACGCAAAAACTCAATTCGTGGAATCACCTTTGATTGCGCGTAATTATTTTTCACGTCAAATCCGATCTTCTCATCCGCGAACGCGGAAAAAATGTTGATTGTTTCCTCCCCGACTCGCACACGCTGGAGCGCGACAAGCTGTTTCTTAACAGCTGGCGATACATCCAATGTCTCAACATCCGCGCGCGGGTCATCAAGTAACTTCTGTGCGCCACGGTAAAACTCCGCCACAGACGGCAACTCACTTTGATCAACACGCACTTTTTGCCCAAGAATCTTCCCCTCCACAATGGAACGCAAAGCCGTTGGCACTTGATGTTTCCACTCGCTGTATCCAAACAACTCGTCCTGTGTTAAGCGAGGACGCTCGTGCTTAACTCGTGGCCCTTCCTCAAGTGACATTCCAATTTGTTCTGGGCTTGCCATATTATGTCGGTGACTGCGACAACGAGACGGTCGAAACTACGCTGTTGTTCTGTAGCCAGCTAGTGTAAATACTATCATTGCACACGCACCAAAGCCAATTCGTGATTTTGAAAAACTTGAGCGGTACACGCTTGGTGTCATGATCGAGAAACTTATTCTTGACTGCATCCAAAGTTGCTTTACCGCGACAGTGATCCAACATGGCGAGAAAAAACGCGAGTCCGTCGCGCGCGCATCCGCGCTTTTTGATACTCTCAAGCTATACATTCGCATCGCGGTTGACACCCATTGCCTTCAGGAAAAAACTTACCTGAAACTTATTCCAATCCTCGGCGAGATTGGCAAAATGCTTGGTGGATGGATTAAAGCAGTAAACTCAAATCCAAATTCAAATTCCAAATCTCAAACCAATTCCAATTTCCAAAACCAAATCTAAGATTTGCGCGAGAGCACGAGACGGACACCGATACCGCCACCCCGAGCGTCGCGGAAACTGCGGTCAACGTACGCCGCGCCACCATAATCACGGTGGCCGCCGATAAGAAAGCTGCGGTTCCCGTCGTCGTGCACATAGTAACCGTCCATATGAGTCCAAAGGTTCTTCTGTCCAAATCCTAAAGATTGAGATGCACGTTGGTACTCATCTGGACGAAGAAGACGAAGTTCGTAATTGTCAGGGTTCTCACCTGCTGGTAGAAGTTCTTTGATGATGGTCCTGGCTTTATTGCTTTGAATGCGAGCCTCGTGGTTACTCCATAAAGCCGTATTCACTTCATCTCTTGTGATGGATGTCGGGTCATCCTTACCAAAGAGGGCTTGAAGGATCTTCTTGGTTTGTGGAGTAATGGCGCTTTGTTTGTCTATGGCGTTGTTATAATCAAACTCCTCGAAGTCCATTGCAAGAAGGAATTCTTTCTGACCGAAAGCTGGGTGGTGAGGTTTGGATGGATTGTTAATGGTGGCGGCACTATCTAAATCAATCGTGTTAGAAAGTCTGTGATCTGCCAAGGCTTGGAAGTACCACAAGGACTTCTCCGGGGTGTCTGGAAGGTTGGCACAGTTGGCAAGCCAGTACGCTTTGATAGCCGTCTCATTCAGTTTGTACTTGTCCGCGGTTAGGATGTCAGGAGGCGTTGAGGTTGAGTCCGGGTCAGGATCACCCGCCTTGTGAAGCGTGACATAGGCTGAGTCTCGGGCATAGATAGCAGAAACCAACGCTTGGGCTTTGGGATGAGCCTCGATCGAAATCTCGGAGAAGCCGTATTTTCTTGCTTCAGCAGATTCGTAGTTGAATGGGAGGAGTTCACCTGGTTCAGGGGGTGGGGGTGATTCAAAACGCTCATACGACGCGCGCAAATTTGAAACAGAAATTTTTTCGTACCTATCTCCAACTTTAACAACAGCCATACTTTCATCAACTGCTTCTGTTTGTAGATCAGCAAAAAAACCAAGCAACGTCATGTCATCATGGAATCCAGTCGTTGTGCCTTCCTTAATTTTTAACCGCGTGCCTGGTTGAAAACCAGCCACTTCTTTTTCAACATATTTACCCCAAACATCACCCGTTTCAATATCTATAATGTCTTTAGTTTCTGTTCTAGGCGGGGCACCTTCCTCGCGCGGACGTGGAACGTTTGGGTTAAGATAACCGACTTCTTGAGGAGTAAGGACGCGTGCTGGCGGCTTGGTTTCCTCTGTGGTTTTTGGAAGGTTAAAATACGCTAGATACTTCTCCACGATTTTTTGCTCATCATCAGGAAACTGCGAAAGATAATCCGTGAGCCTTCCTTCAAGATAGCTAGCAATGTGTTTTTTCCTCGCCTTTGGGTCTGCCTTATATTGATCAATCCAGGAAATAACAACGCCGGGATCCAAAATGAACTACCCCGCAGCAAGCTGGCGGGGTATCGGTTGACTACACGCCGTCAAACAGTCTGAGCTGGGCCGAGTGTAACTTGATGTATTCCTTTTC
>JAGVQB010000010.1 GCA_020051955.1 bacterium
CATTGTTGATTGGGTCATAGACAAAAACAAAAGGAGATATGCCCATAAGGATATCTCCTTTTGCTTGGTTGCCCCACAGGATTTACGACTGATCCGTTTTTGTTCGCGTATTTTTCTTCCGATCGAAAGTCCACCACAAGCCTTCTCATGAAACAGTTCCCCAAACATCAAAAACACATCTCAATCAACTCTGACAATTTTATTCACGATCGACGAAAAAATTGCTTATGAAAAAACCACCGCGAGTGCTAGGAGTCACAATGGAAATAATTGATTCGCTCATTGACCTGGGGGATATTACTTTCCGTTGGGCACAAAATCCATACGAGTTCAGTCGAGAAATGCACGGTAGAATAAGTAGCGATGAGTGGGATCGTATATTTTGCGACCAGCGAAGGAAACGCGCTCTTAAAAGATTGAGGGACAAGAAGTGGATTGCTGACCGTCGATCAGGAACAAATATTCAATTCACCCTACGCTACGATGCCGCAGTCAAATCAATTCAATCAAAAATACAAACAAAAACAACCCGTCTCCCCTCTCGAACTTTCGCTCTTGTCACCTTTGATTTTCCAGAAGCGGCAAGGAGGGCACGCGACGCGTTTCGCCTAATGCTAAAACACCTTTCGTTTCGCCAACAACAATTGAGCGTTTGGATTTCCGACAAGAACGTCGTTCATGAACTTGAGCTCCTTGTGCGGATGATGAAATTGGATAAATGGGTTCGTGTTTACCGCGCGCGGATGGCTTGAGGTGGCGTGGAATGGCACAAAAAAAGGGTGACAATTTTTCTCACGATCGACGAAAAAATTGTCAGGAGAATATCTGTAAAATATGATGAGAAGCTCCGCCACTGTTTTACGTTTAATCCATCGTGATATATATGTGACGTTATTGCCTTAAGTGTGCCTCAACAAATTTATGATCTCCCATATGCGATACATTGAATTAGACAACAATCAATTGGATCAAATCAACCACCTGAAGTCAGGTGATAGCATTGAGATAAACGACACGAGTTACAGAATTAAAAGCATCAATATACCGAGGGACGACGACGTTGTATTTATTTTTACAGATGAAGGAAATTGTTTCATCCAAAATGGTCGACTTTCATTTACTAAACAGCCAAAACGGTTTCCTTGGATCAGCTGGCCTATGAAGATTTGGAAGGTTAAATTTTGAAAGAGGAAGCTCCGCCATCGACGGTATTTTTACCTATAACTTATCCACACCTAATGAGAAACGGGCTTGTTTTTTGATAAAAATAGCCATATCTGTTGACAAAAGGCTAATTTCCGTGTCAAATGGAAGTAGATAGTCGTTCCTTCAACCTAACACTCCGAGATTTCGGAGGGAGGCATGCCATGTCCCGTTTCTTCCTGTTCCTGCTCCTCGTTCTCAACGTTCTCCTCACGGTGGGGTGCGACACCCGACCCGTGGACGACGACACCGGCGCGGACGATGACGCGACCGGGGATGATGATGACGCGGAAGCCTTCGAGGCGACCTTCCACATCGTTGCCCCCTACGACTGGGTCGGCGACTTCGCGGTGAACGGCGAGACCGTGTGCGAAGACGAGCCCGAGTGCTACGCCGATGTCGAGGAGACCGGCGAGTACGTGCTCGAGATCGAGGGCTGGAACTTCATGTGCGTTCCCCAGGACAAGCTCCTGGGCGAGGCGCACAACGGCCAGATCATCGAGATGATCACCCCCTGGACAGGCGAAGCCCAGTGCGGGCTCGCGCCGGAGGGGACGTACGTCGGCGACAATTCGTACCTCGTAATCGAGACCCAGGAGATCGACAAGCAGATCTTCATCGTCTTCCTCAGCATGGGCTGCGAATTTCCTGTCACAGATGACTCCTTCGAAGGGGCATGTGGTCAGTTGAACTACGACGTCGGGATCATTTCCGACGATCTTGAGGAGATCTACTACCACAGGATCAATCAAGACGGAAGCGAAACCGAAAATACGCTCTTTCTGCAGTAGACGTCACCACGCACTACCGGTTTTATCACGAAGCCGGTTTTTTATTACCACATCAGTGGTAGCCACAGGCTTCAGCCTGCGCTTTTTGGAGGACATCATCCAATCGCACGCAGGCTACCCCCTTCGCTAAAGCTACGGGGGGGTCGATGAAAGCCTGTGGCTACCAAAAGAAAAAGACGGGATCAGAGACCCCCGTCTTTTTTTAATCAGGACTCACGATTATGTAACCTCCCCAGTTAACCCATGGATTATCAATATAACTTGTATTCGCTTGGTCAATGCAGTCATTTCCTCCTGGACATTGTTGCACCTCACACTCCTGCACCCCCCAACACCTCTCATCCTCACTCGGGTCGACAGACCCATTCTCGCACTCCCCTGTGCACCATCCCCAGTTGTCCATTGCGTGGACGCGAGGCTGAAAGACACAGGCGTCGACAGCGGGTTCACCAACATCTCCGCCAGTACATGGCGAGTTTACGAGCCTGCCAGTTGTTTCATCAATGATACACTCACGATACACGCCACTTGAATCCGCGTCCGTAAGAATCTCCAGCCTGCCTGGCGTGCAAACATAACCGTGAGAAAAATTCACATAACCCGTTGTACACGCGTCAGACGTTTTTCCAAACTCTGTTGACCCAGAGCACATCTCATTACCATTCATATCCAACCCACGGTTGTTTTTGTAGAAGTTATCCTGCGCCGTTGACCCGCTTTGATTCCCAGTTGGCCACACATCCACGTCAACCGACGCGGCTCCTGTAAAGTCATCTCCCCAATCAACAATCACTCTGCGCAATGGCATCTGGTTTGAATCAGCATAGACAAAGAAGCTCGCGAAAGCCATCAGGCTCCCCTCTCCCTCAAGGTTGCCATCCAAAGTGGAATTGACCGAAAACGCGTTTTCCTCACCCTCGTAACATTCGAAACCAGAACAATTACCTACTGATGCGACTGTTGGAGCGTCTGGATTTTCAACCCCATCCCCCTCTAAACGCACATCCCAATCCCAGTCCACGCTTGGAGAAACGTCTGTAAAACTACCGCGCGTTAACCCAAAATCCATATTCCCTGGTGTGATCGCGCTTACACTTTCATACCCATCACTAAAAGTGAAAAGTCTATAAACCTTCCCAAATATCTGACCCAAACGATCAACCGCGTCTTGCGGCGAATCATTCTCTGCCAAACCAAAAGTTGCGATGTTTTGAGGTTCCGAAATTCTACACTCATCATTCTGATTGCAATAATTTAC
This sequence comes from bacterium, assembly GCA_020051955.1. Taxonomy (GTDB): domain Bacteria; phylum Patescibacteriota; class Patescibacteriia; order UBA9934; family GWF2-40-263; genus JACRJW01. The sequence goes on from JAGVQB010000010.1 coordinate 3,253, forward strand.
TTGGCACTGCCCAACCGAGGTGCAATCCTGCCCATCATTGTGACCAACACACTCACCAACACATTCACTGTCAGGACATTGAAGGTCAGTCACGCACGAAATTGAATTGTCGTTGTTACAAACAAAATTGCTACAAGTAATCCCATCATTACATTCAACTGTATATTCGCAAGAACAGTCGGCATTTATACAATAAACCCCCAACGGAGCGTTCCCGACCCCAGTAATCTCTACATCCATAAACGCTCTCGCGTCATTGCCTTCCTGTGCAGACCCGGTCGGACACGCGTTAACAGCTGGCGCGACTACAGCCGCCATATCAGACGCTGTGTCTTCACACATTATTACCTCGTGTGGATATGGATCAGTGTCTCCTTCAATCACCTCATAATCCAAAGCCGACCCATAAGGAGCGATCGCAGTCTGATACGTATACCCAAAAAGGTCGTCGTTCTCAGTATTTTCAATGCTCGAAAACTGTGTACCCCCCCAATTTCTATCTGTCCACGCGGAATTATAAACATCAAAAGGTAAATAATTATCATCTTCCAAACTCTTTGACGAAACTTGTGCTATTGACGCGCAGGCGGCGTAGGAATCAATATCAAAGTGCAAACCGTAATACCCCCTAGTTGCTGGACCACTTGGTTCTTGTGTTGAAAGGAGGTCGTTAAACCCGCCTTGAGGAAGGTAATACTCACTGGCATTCTCTAATACTCCACGAACTAAACAATCGTCGTAATAATCAATCGCAGTCTCAAAAGAATCAGGCCTCAGAACAAAAATCCGTATGTCAGCTTCTCCTAAATTAGTAGGATTGTATCCATTCATTATATGTTCATCAACGTCTTGAATTTCAATAATGTATGACTTTGAAATATGACTTGTATCACTATTCGGCAAACTAGGAACGCTACACTCATCATCAACTTCCCCTCCTCCATCTGCTTGTGTCTTATACGAATACTTCGGCACGCAGAAAAATGGACAATCTGGGACATTGGTTTCATTTTCGCATAACATCTCTCCATCCCCGTCAGGATCCACGCTCTGATCGCCACAGCCAGTCATAACCGCGAAAAAACCATTCGGACACCACACAGCGGCGATACAATCGTCTTCACCGCCTCCTATATCTCCAGGGTCTTCGGGGATATTATCCGCTTCATCCCTAAATGCATCCCAGTCCACATCATTACAATCATTATCTTGATCCGACGCGCACCCAATACTTGTTGTCCTGATGTTATAAGCCAGCCTAATCTCCGCGCAGTAATACGTGTTGCTCAAAGCAAACCCTGCCGAAGTAAACTTGCCATACAAATCCGTCGCACCTGTTAGCTGATCAACAGGAAGCCAGCTCAAGCACGCTTGATTATCTTGATCCGTTGATCCCATTGTTTGAATTGACGTGTCGCGCTCAATACAGAACCCTGGCCAGCCATAAACCGAATCAACTCGGCTCAAGTACGTACACGTCCCAGCCTGTTCACCCTCTGAACATTCATCATCACTAATGCAAGGAGTCCCTGCCCTTGGTCCACCTGAACAAACACCCCGCGGAATATCATCTGAATCCATTCCTGTTCCTATTTCATAGTAACGATACGCAATGCCTTGTCCGTATTCGGCTTTGTCATAACTACAAACACAATCCGCGAAGCTACCATTGGCTTCAATTCCACAAACCGTCGAATCTTGAAACCCATTAGCGTATTGATACGGAAGGTAATTCGAATCGACCTCTGATACGTTACTTGTGTAGTCATCTTGCCCAACCTCATAACTCACCCACTCGGAAACAACGTCTGGGGGGAAAGGGGAATCAATCTCTGGATACGAACGACACGCCATTTCGCGCGCGTCATCCACGTTGAGAGGATCAGCGTGACCGTCCGCGTTCTCGTCAACACTGTCTGAAAGACAACGATTGTTAAAACACGAGCCGATTGTTGAAGCCGCGGATGGTACGCATACTGCCCCATTCGAAATCGCACCACAGTCATCGTTTGTAACACACGTATCCTCGTTTGGAATAAGCTGATCAACACACATCCCCCGCGCTATGTCACAGATTAGTACGCCAGGACACGTTGAGTTCGCGCCGCACGAAGTGAGCGAGCTCACCTGACAATACCCAACGACACACGAATCGCTACTATCGCAATCATCCTCGCTCGCGCACGCAATTCCGCTTTCTTCACAGTGCCCAACAACACAGCCTCCTCCGTTTCCGTCTCCAGCTTCAGTTGAATCACACGGGCCCGCGTTGTACGCAAGCCTATTATCAACCTCGTTTGAAACTTCGCAGGAATAAAAACAGGTTAACGTAACCGAATCGCAACCGCCATATCCCGCGCCAGTACATTGCGAGTTTGTGGTGCAAGACGTGGGTGGCATTGTCGCGTGCGGACAGTCTTCATAAGTATCACACGCGATCGGTAAACCTATATCATTATTAATGTTATGCCCGGTCGGATTACGACATACTGCTTGTGCCGAGATGTTGAACTGGTCATAGAGGTCAATCGGTAATTGATTTGGAATAGAGTTGCCAGAAAACTCGTAACCAGTCCAGTTAACGTCGCGCGCGGAATATTCATACGCGTCTAAAACCTCTGACTCGCTTTCGATCCAATGCGTACACATCGCGCTGTCACCTTGTTGAGTGCCTTCTACGCAAAGATTGATTGACTCACAAATGCTATCGTACCTATTCGTAAGCATATTCCAGCTATTCTTGGAGGTTTCACACGCCAACCACGCGGAGCACGTGCGGTCGCGGTTCACTTTCAAAACTTCATTGGTGTCATTGCTCAGTGCATAAACGCTCCACTGATACGCTGGAATGATAGTTGTTGCGTAATCATCTGGCTGTCGGCAAGTTCCATCCACTTCCACACCTAACCTTGATGTAACTATCGGACAATCAGAATCTTCCAAGCACGAACGTTCAAAATACGAGTGTGTTGCGCCAGTCAATTGTGTAATCCTCTGCGCGCCTGAAGTCTCCAAACTATCATCCGAATCAATCGTGTACACACACCTCCTACTGCACAAATCCACCTCTACCCCATCCAATCCTAACTCCTGCGCGTCGCTTTCCGAAATCTCAAACTCCCCTCCGCCCTCAATGTCACAGTTGATAGGATCCTGCAGTGAGTTCGGCTCCTCGCCAAACAAAATGTCAGCGTGCGTGGAAGCCACGTAGCTCGCGCTGGCGTTGTAGTTCAGATCAGAGACTGTTGTGTTGTTGAAAAGCGCGCAACCAAACTTCTGGCTCACACTGCCATTACAACGTTGCGAATCGGTCAGCGTATCCTCGCTCAAAAGTTCGTCATTGGTGAAGTAATATGACATCCCCTCATCTGTTGAAGACCCGCCACTTGTGTCCACCACATCAATAAACTCGGAACACAAATCATACTGGCTTCCGCAGTTCGCGACCCAGCCTACGTACTGTTCATCCCCATTGCGCCAGATTCCATATTCCTCCCCTGCTATCAAATACTCGCTATCGCACGGCTCGTTTGTGCCAGTGCGGAACCAGCCTTTGTATTCGTGATTGCTTATCGTCACCGAGGTCTTGTATTCGCACCCCTTGTCAAGTGGATCTTTGAAATAGAAATTGCCGTCTTGCGTTGACGACCACTCCGCGCAGAACAGAGCCTCGTTGTCGCACAACGTACTGCTGTATTCCTCTGGCTGGTTGATGAAATAAACCGACTCAAAACTTACGACCCGCGACTGATCCTGATTAAAAGTTGGGCGACCAAACTCTTGGCACCCCATCGCGCTTTCACCGCACGCGAAATCGTCATCCGCCACCAAATACACTGACCCATCAGCGCGCGCCACGACCGTTTCTGGGCCGTACACGATTCCAAAAATTTCTGGCGTCGCCGAATCGTCAAGTGGAAGCGGCGAGGTAAACTTCTGCTCAACATCAAACGTGCAATAACTCTCCCCAACCGCAATCGTGCAATAAGTTCTTCCATCAACCACGCAAGGAGTGTTTGTGGTAACGATCTCACCATCGGTTAAGTCCTTGTCAACATTGGAGTACACGCACCGCGCGTTATAAATCTCTTGATACGGAGATTCAGAATTGTACGTGTGATAAAACCCTTCGCAACCAACGGAATCCTCGGAACACAAGTCGCTAAACTGATAAAGGTTCACCTCGTTGCCGTCTTTGTCATCGTAAGCCTCGCAACCAAGATATTGCCCGGGATTCTCATCGCTTAGGTTGGCGTCGCACGTCGAAGGCACGACCCAGGAATCTTTGATGATCGTGATGTTCTCCTCAACTTGCTTGAGTGAGAGATTATCAATGTAAAACTGTTCCCCTTCTGTTGTTGTAAAACGCAACACAGCGTTCTCGTCAAAGTCTTCAAAACTACTTGTATCAAGCGGCCCCAAGCTATATAGCCGCCAAGCTCCAGTAAGCGTAAGGCTGTCTGGAGAGGAAGACGTGTTGTTCTCTGGATCCACCATATCGCGCGTGATCCCTGGCGACCCATTCTCAACAAAAGTCACGTAGAGATTTCCTGACCCCTTTGCCCAAAACTCAACAACGAATGTCTTTCCTCCCACCAAACTGTTCGTGAATACTCCGCAACTCTCTTGTCCGTCCGCGACAACGCATGTCTCGTCAAATGATCCATCATCGTTCACGTCCGCGTTAATTTCACATCCGCCACTCACAATGACTCCACCATTGAGCGTGCACGTTGTCTCGTTATCAAACACCTCGCCAAGCGAAATCTGCGTTGTTTCAAAACCACCAGCGCCAGCAGACGGCGCGAGCACGCGCAGTGAGTGACCGTTTGTGGCAAGCGACTCGTTGCTGATTGAAAGTGATGTTGTCCCACCAACTTCCGCCATCACGAAATCATCATAAGTGCCCCCCTCAAAATTTTCCGACAAAATCGTTGACGCGTTGCGCCCCGCGCCTCCCGTATACTCTCGACAACCGTTTTGTTCCGCTGGACACGACTCGCTTTCAGAAGGCAAAACGTAATAACGACAGAAGCCCTGATCCGTCCAGTAGCCGCCTGACAATATCTCGCAGTCTTCCTCATTGCTCACATCCTTGCGATACGCGACGCACTCTTCAGAAATCGAAATGGTATCCGAGTACTCGCGGTAATGGATGTTGCCAACTGTATCGAAAAACTCGCGGCAGTCAGGATTGTCAAAAATATCGTCGTGCTCATCGCACTCCCAGTTCGCCCACACGTCCGCAGACATAAGAAGGGATGTGTCGTTGCACAACACTTCATCCTCTGAACTCATTTCTATGTGGGTGCATGGCGCCAAATCTGGTCGCGCCTCCGTGATTCCAGGATCCCCAACAAACGTCTCTGTCGTCAGGTTGGTGTTTGACTCAAGCAAGTACCACGTTTGCAATTGATACCCCGCGTTGTCAGAACCTTCCCACGTGAAGAATGTCGCTGGTGTTTTTTGCGTGTTACTACCATCGGCTATGCTAGGGCTCAAACAAAAACGCAAATCTTTATAATACTCAACCGCTTCCCCGCCAGCTGATTCACTGCCCAAATTAGTGAAAGAACTACACCCGACAAATTGCGATGAGCACTGCGTTGCTTTGTCAGAGATAAAATAAAGTGGAAAGTCCTCGCTCTCATATTCTGTCGCCTCTTGTTTGTATGTCGTGTATCCAATGCACTCGCCAGGGCACACATCCAGGCTTGAGATGATCGCGGGCACTGACGGGTCGCCGTCCTGAGGAGTGTACAGGTTACAACCAACATCTTGAGGGGAACACGCGAGCGCGTAATCACCACAAGCGGCTGGATCTGTCGCGTTTCCTTCACAACCCAAATAGCTAGGCGCCACTTTGTAATAAACGTCGCGTGGGGAGCGGCTGTAACCTTCTGTAAACGAGCTCACGTTCTCGCCGACTTCCAGCTGGAAGGCGTCGAAAAGAAGATCGTTCCCTATAAAACCGATGGTCGCGGAATCGGTTCCTGATGGCGCGGTAAAGGTGCAATCAAACCTTGTCCAAGTGCTCGGCGAAAAATTATTGATTTGATATACGCCTGGCAAATCAACAGGCGCCACACAGTCTCCACCAAATGACGCGCCAGCGGTGCTCACACTTTTTCCATCCTCACCACGCAAGACAATCGCAACGCTTCCGACACCAGATGCCAAACTCGCTTTTGCGTAAAAACTCAAAGTGTAAAAATTGTTTTGATTCAGGGAAACAACCTGGGAAACTTGACTCGAGTCTGTCTCAAAAACATTCTGTCCGTACTGCGCCGCGCCGGCAGATAATCCTTGCGTTGAAGCGACCGGGGTAAAATCCATCCACTGATCTGGAAAATCATCCGCGTCTTCGTCATCCTCAAAACTCGGATTCTGAATAAGATTCAAGGTCACGTCGTCATTAAATTCAAAAAGCCGCGTGCACCCAACTTCATCCTCGCCGCACGCACTGACGTTGTTGGTGAGATAAATCCGATCCTCATACGCGTACGTGGCGTAGGTGTATGTCTCTCCAGAAACCGAAGTGTAGGGATAAGAAACCCGCGCTACAGCGCCACTTGTTTCGTTTTGATACTGCCAATCATTTTCTCGCGCCGCAGTGTCATAAACCTCCCCTGTTGGCAACCATTCGTACGTATCATCAGATACGTTTAATGCTGTTCCGGCGTCCTCTAAATACTTGCCAGTTCGGTACCACAGACACCCAGCGTTATTCTGATTGCATACGGAGTAATCAACCGAGTTCACAAGATACGCGACGTTCTCCCCGCTATCCACGTTCTTAAACGCCAAACAAGTCGCGTACTGCTCTGGGCACTCGTCACCGCGGAACCGCCATACATTTTTCTCTTGCACGCAGTAGCCGTAACCGTCAGCGCATTCGCCGTCGTTATTTTCACCAATGCAACTTGGCGCGTCCACGCACGAGCTGTTACGCCCTGGGCTCAATGTCGAAAGCCTTATGTCGCCAATGCCAACCGCGCGGCATTGAGTTTCTGGATATTTGAGCACCCAGTTTGGATCAATCAAATGACACCACTTACTGTCAGAGTTCGTCGCGCTCGCTGGTCCGATCGTGCCATCCTCTGTGCAATTATTAAATCCATCAATGACTTCCTGAAGCGTCGCTGGATTATTTACATCGTTGCGCAACGCGGCAAATTCCCAGCCAACAGGAATAACACGCGCCTTGCGCAGTTTCACGAGGTTGCCGTAACAATATCCATACGTGTAGCAAAGCGGATCCTGGTTTGCCGCCAGGTTATCAGGACCGATAACAGGCCAGTCGCCATTCAAAAGGCCTTCGTCAATCGCCTCCTGCACTGTCACTGCCGCCTGCGCGCCGCTGGTTCCTCGGCTCACTGCCGCCAAAAAATTCACGTCCATCACACAGTTATACAACCCGCGATTTGTAACACCTTCTGCCGTACACACGACAAAATCGGAAAGCGCGTTGTATTCGGTTGTGGCAATTGGGTTTGTCGCAATGATGGAAGCAAAGCGCTCTTGAGCCGCTTCTCGCCCACCGCCACCTGGCGTCTCGATATTAAACGGGTCAATCGCGTCAGACTCTGTGTCAAAAAGACCTGTGTAAACACGATTCAAAAGCGTGGATAACAATGTGTTTGTAAAAGTAGACGCTGTTGTGAGCGCGAGACCTCCGATGAGTTCACCAGCGTTCACAAGCTCCCCCACTTTAATTTGTTCACCTTTATTTCCTGCTTTTTCAAGCTGAGTTTCGAAATTCTGTTGTAATGTGGCGCTGGGCGTTTTGACATTTCCTGAAATAAAATCGGTCACTGGTTTATATTCCTTTTCGTTTTGCTGGAGGAACTGTGTAAGTTTTGCCTCGCGCACTTCTTCATCAATCGCGATATTAAGACGTAGGGTCGCGGTCAATTCATTATTACCAGGCTTTAGAGATTCAGCGAACTTCGAAAGAATGGCGTCTTTGCGCATTTGCGGATCAGAGATCGTCTGATACGCGTTTGTAAAAAACGCGCTCCAATTCGCTCCAACCTCCATTATGTCGCACTTGGGCTCTGCTGGCTTGTACTTTTGTTTGATGCCTATCGCGAGCATCAAACTTACCGCTGGGTTCACTTCGCCAGGGTCACAAATGTTGTACTTGATACCAAGCTCTTTGGAAGAAAGCTCTGACAACATTCCAACAGCCTCCCCTGCTACTTCAAGTCCCAGAGTTTTAAAAGCCTCGGCCGGTTCTTTTTTATAAAAAAGCGAGCCTTCGCCAGGACCGCCTGACGCGATCGCGACAGCGGCTTCGTATGCAAGACGGTCGAGTACGAATTGAGAAAGATTGAGAAGTGCTTGAATGAGCGCGATACGAAACGCTGGAGAAATAATTTTGCCACTTATGGTGCGTAAATTTTCTTTTATACCTTTCCCTGGACATGGAGACATCCCACTGCAGGAACCTTCAGACGCACCAGCGGCCGCTTCGACAATGGCAACAATGCTCTCGTTGTCCGCTTTTTGTGCCTGCACTCTCTCACGTGTCGCCAGCACTCCTACGCTCGAAAGCCCAAACACAAACACAACTAACAGCCCTGTGCTTATCAATCGTTTTGTTGAGTGTGAAACCTGACTCATAATTACTGCGCCGCTTCAACAAGCGAATCAAACTCTCCAGAAATTTTTGCCTCATCCAACGCTCCGTTGAAAAACGCCTCCAGCGTCTCATCGTCTATCGTGTCTATTTCCTCTTGCGTCATACCCGACTCAATCAACGCGGCGCGGATCTCGCTGATTGTTGCCTGCTTAAAAAACGCTTCAACTTGCTCAGGGCTTTCAAAACTCACTGACCCTGCCGCGAGTACTTGTTCCTCACTTAACCCCTCAAACAATTCCGCAACAGCGGCGTCGTTAGTGTTTGCCTCCTCCCCGCTTGCAACATATGTCCCGCAATCTTTCCCAATTGGACAATTAGGATTGTTGCCCGAGAATGTTTCAGTCTTGTCATCAAAACCATCAGAATCAGTGTCAACAACGTAGGGGCTGGTCTTGTACACATACAGCTCGTCAAAATCTACAAGACCATCACCATCAGTATCCTTACTCTTAGATTCCTCCAACTCCGCGGCCTCGCGTTCATCTGTTGTCAGAAAACTCTCACCTGTGTAGAGACTCGCGATCTGCGCCTCAATCGGCCGCATAAGGTTCGCGCCAAAAGATCGGAAACCAAGAATCACACCGCCAAATCCTAAAAACATCAAAAGCGCGAACGCAACCTTTTGCTCCGCGCTCAAAGGTGTTGGAGGCCTTGTGGAGAATTTCCGAATGGCCATAATCAATTTCTATTCTATTATAGCAAAACGCCCAGGAGTTACCTAGACGTTTTCATCCACTTTCATTCAATTTGTGGGTAAGTGCTGTCCACTGTGCTGTGTCGAGCGATTCGGCTCGCGTTTTTGGATCAAGTCCAAGGTCAACGAGCGTCTGTTTGACGCGTTCTGATGGAATTGCTAAAGCGCGCGCGAGATTTCCATGAAGTTGTTTGCGCGGTGAAGAAAATCCAGCTTTGGCTGTTCGGATAATATTCTCACGTTCTTGATCGCTTCCCTCTTTGAATATCTCCATACGCACAATCGCGGAATCCACTTTTGGAACAGGACGAAACGCACCGCGCGGAACGTTGGCGATCTTTTCGCACCGCGCGTAGAGCTGACAGACAACAGAGAGAAGGCTCATATCGCCTGGCTTGGCAGTGATGCGATCAGCCACTTCGCGCTGGAGCATGAGGATCATGCGGGAAGGTTTTGGTTGTGTCGTGAGGAAATGGCGAAGGATGTCGGAGGTAAGGTTGTAGGGGATGTTGGAGATGAGGGAGTAGGTGGTTAGGTGGGGAGGTGGGGAGGTGGGGAGGTGGGAAAGGTTAGTAGGGAAAGGAGGGTTAGGAGGGGGAGGAAAAGACAGGGCATCGCCGTGGATAAGAACAATGCGGTCGCCGAAACGTTTACGAAGATTAGTTATCAAATCAGGGTCGGCTTCGATGGCAGTTACATATGCGCCGGCATCAACAAGAGCTTGAGTGAGTACGCCAGTGCCAGGACCAATCTCAAGAACATTCTCGCCAGGCTTGATCCGCGCGGCAGAAATAATCGTCTCAAGTACGCTCTCATCAACGAGCCAATTCTGACTATAAGATTTTTTAGCGCGTGGGAACATAAATTTCTCCCTGCCTCAATACCTCCATCCTCCCATCCACCTCTCTTACTATCGTTGAAGGAAGATGAGGCTCAAGCGGACCAACGTCGAGATAATAATCCGGCTGGAGAATTTGCGATGCGAATTGCGCGCGCGCGTCTTCAACGCGATAACACTCCTTTCCCCCAGCGAGGTTGGCAGATGTTGAGGTGATTGGCGCGCCGAGATTCTTTGAGAGCGCGCGAGCGGTTTGATTAGAAGAGACACGCAGGGCAATGGTGGAGTCACGGATAACTTTCTCCGACAGATTCACTCCCACCCCCCCTAGCCCCCCCTCAGGCAGGGGGGGGATTTTCGTTCTTACCACGATCGTTAAAGCCCCAGGCCAAAACTTATCAACGAGATCTGACAATGCTGGCGTTAGTTCAGCGTACCTCTCAGCCATCGCGCGACTGGCAACAATAAGTGGTGGCGTCTTCCACACCTCCCTGTGTTTAATCGCGGCCAAGCGTTCCAGAGCACGGTCATTCGTTGCGTCAGCCGCCAACCCATACGCGGTCTCTGTTGGAAAAACAACAACGCCGCCTGCCCGCAATACAGCGACAGCCTCACACACCTGCTGATCTATTTTAGTTTTTGAAACCATGCGATCGTTTTGACGAGTCCGTCCTCAAGCTTAATCTTCGGTTCCCATCCCAGCTCCCTGCGCGCGCGGCGAGAATCGAGCGCGCTACGTCTCACCTCGCCCTGACACGCTGGTCCGTGTACCTCCTTCATCTTGCCGCCAATTATTTTATTCATCCTGCGAAAAATTGTATTTACATCAACCTCGCGCCCTGTTCCAATGTGGTACACGCCTGTCACCGGCTTTGTCATAGCAAGCATCTGCGCTGACACGACATCAGAAACGTGAACATAGTCGCGCGTATTTTTTCCATCGCCATTGATAATGACCTGCTCGCCACGCGACATTTTCCGTGAAAAAATCGAGACAACGCCAGCCTCCCCTCGCAATGCCTGACGTGGGCCATAAACATTCGCGAGCCTCAAAACTACCGTCTTGAATCCATGCAGTTTGTGTTCGTACTCCAAATATGTTTCCGCCGCTCTCTTCGCGATACCATACGGAGAAATTGGACACGGAGGAGTTGCTTCTGAATACGGCGGACGAACCTCATCGGAAAAAAGCGCGCCGCCAGTGGACGTAAAGATAAACTTCTTCACGCCAATTTTTCCAGCGATGTGCGCGAGAGTGAGCGTGCCCAAAATATTTGTCTTGGCATCATTTGGCGGATCCTGCACAGAGCAACGAAGATCTGCTTGAGCGGCGAGATGAAAAATTACATCGGGTTTTATTTTTCGCAAAACCGATGGCATCTGCGGGGAGGTGATAGACATCTGGATGAATCTGGCGTTTGGATTAACATTCGATTTCAACCCTGTCGCAAGATTATCTATCACATAGACTTTGACGCGCCGCTTGATTAGCGCGTCCACAATGTGTGAGCCGATGAAACCTGCGCCGCCTGTGACAAGAGCTGTTTTATAATTTGGCATAGCGAATACGAATCTCGTGCGAATATGCGAATGGAACAATTATATTTTAGGAAGTTGGTCGGGATGTAATACGCGCTTTTGGCGAACCCCTCTATTAGTAAACTTGATAATTAGAGCAAGGGCATATCCAAGTTTGCGCAAATACTCCTGCACCTGCCTAATCTCCTGCCTTGAAAAATGTTCACCAATCTTTAACTCCACAACGATCTTGTCATCAACAAGAAAGTCGAGAAAATAGCTTCCTACTTTTTCTTCTGCATACTCAACTGGAACATAAAGCTGTCTATGATACTTTATTCCTCTTTTACCAAATTCAAGGGCAAGCGCATTCTCATATATCTTTTCACGTAACCCAGAGCCGAGACTATTATAAACCTCATACGCGCTTCCAACTATTTGGTAGCTCAAATTCGGATAAATCAATTCAAGTTTCTCTTCTTCACTCATATTCTCTCCTATTCGCATATTCGCACGAGATTCGCATTCGTTCTAAAGCAGTTTTGCCTTATTCGCATATTCGCACGAGATTCGCATTCGTTACCCTTTATTCGCCTTCTCAAACCTGTCTGACTGAGCAAGCTCGTTACGTAGGTACGCTTCCATAAACGGCAAGAGCGCGCCATCTAACACTGCCTGCGCGTCAGATGTTTCGTAATTCGTACGATGATCCTTGACCATCTTGTAGGGGTGCAAAACGTACGAACGTATCTGACTCCCCCACTCCGCTGACTGATACTCGCCGCGCAACTCTGCTTTCTTTTTTGCCTGTGCCTCATGCTCAAGCTGATGCAATTTTGATTTTAGAATCTTGAGGGCTGTCTCTTTATTCTGCTGTTGTGAACGTTCATTTTGGCATGACACTGAAATGTTCGTTGGAATATGAACGATGCGCACCGCGGAATATGTCGTATTCACGCTCTGCCCGCCTTTGCCGCCGCTCATAAAAGTATCAACGCGCAAATCCTTTGGATCAATTTCGATATGCGCGACTTCATCAAGCTCTGGGATAACCTCGATAAGCGCGAAGGTTGTGTGCCTCATTTTCTCCGCGTCAAACGGTGAAATGCGCACAAGCCTGTGCACGCCTGCCTCACTCTTGAGATACCCATACGCCCATCGCCCGTTTATTCTCATTGTGATGCTCTTCAAACCAACTTCTTCACCGCGCGATTCAGCAAGCACGTTTACTTCCCAATTTTTTGATTCTGCGAACCGAGTTATCATTCGCACCAACATCTGCGTCCAATCTTGAGCCTCTGTTCCGCCAGAACCAGCGTGTATCGCGACTATCGCCGGACGCTGATCGTATTGCCCGGCAAAAAGCGTGGCGAACTCAAGAGCCGCGAATCGCGTTTCGAGGTCTTGAAGTTTAGTAGCGATATCATCGTGCAAACTTTCATCACTCCCCTGCGCAAGCGTCGCTAACTCGTGGAGGTCATTTACTTCTTTCTTAAAAGACTCCCAAACCACAAGCTCATCGCGTCTCTGCGAAGCTTCACGACCGACCTGTTGCGCGTGTTGTGCGTCACGCCAAAAATCTGTTCCCTCCATTTCACTCTCAAGCGACTTTAATTCTACCCTCGTGGTATCAAGGTCAAAGTAACCCCCAGGCATTGTCCACTCTTGCCTGGAGGTCTGTGATTTTTTTGATGAGGTCTTTCATAGGAGAAAGGTGGGGAGGTGTGGAAGGTGGGGAGGTGTTCACCTTTCCACCTACAGTTTAATCTTCTTAGCGTACCCACCAAGCACTGGCATCTCCCACATTTTTCCTTGTAATGCATTTACGATTCCAATTATCATCACAATGATGAGCGCAATGGAACCTAACATCCAAACAATTTGACCAAGAATCGGGATCACGTTGCCTATCCAAAGTACGAGCCAAGTAATTAACAGAACCAGTCCTTGCTTGCCATGATGTTGCGCGAACGGGCTGTCTTTTTTTAACAAGAGCGGTACAAGGCACAATATCCCAAGGTATCCAATGGCCGCCAAAAAACGGTCGTCTGGGAGATCCACTTGAGGAGGTAGTGATGTATTTTCTTCATTCATATGCCGCGAATTGTATCAGAAACGCCACCCCCCAACAACCAAAAGACGGGAGCCCAAGCCCCCGCCCCTTTCCGACTACTGACTACCGATTTCCGACATCCGACTACCGATTTCCGACATCCGACTACCGATCTAGTACATGCCCATTCCCCCGCCTGGCATCCCGCCTCCACCAGCTGGTTCTTCCTTCTTTGGAATATCCGTAATCGCCGCTTCTGTTGTGATAATCATAATCGCGATCGAAGCCGCGTTTTGTAGAGCGAAACGAGTAACTTTCGCCGGATCAATAACACCAGCCGCAACAAGATCCTCGTACACGTCTGTTTCGGCATTGTAACCGAACGCGCCAACTTGCCCGCGCACTTTCTCTGCCACGACCGAACCGTCTTTGCCCGCGTTGATCGCGATTACGCGCAAAGGCTCCTCAAGCGCGCGGCGCAGGATACCGACTCCCACGCGTTCGTCACCTTCGGCGTTGACTTGATCTAGCGCTGACATCGCGCGAACCAACGCCACGCCGCCGCCTGGCACGATCCCCTCTTCAACAGCGGCCTTTGTTGCCGCGACCGCGTCCTCGATGCGATGTTTCTTTTCTTTCATCTCGGTCTCTGTCGCCGCTCCAACTTTTATCACAGCCACGCCGCCGGAAAGCTTCGCGATGCGTTCCTGAATTTTTTCTTTTTCAAAATCCGAAGTTGTTATCTCAAGCTGTGTGCGCAATGACTTCACGCGCTCCGCGAGCATTTCCTTGTCCCCTCGTCCTTCCACGATAGTCGTCTCGTCCTTGTCAGCAACGATTTTCCGAGCCTGACCCAAGTCATGCAAATCAGCGGTCTCAAGTTTTAAACCTACTTCATCAGAAATTACTTTGCCTCCAGTCAACACCGCGATGTCCTGAAGCATTGCCTTGCGACGATCGCCAAACCCTGGCGCCTTGATAGCAAGCGTGTTGAAAATGCCTCGTAATTTGTTTACTACGAGTGTCGCAAGCGCCTCGCCATCAACGTCTTCCGCAATTATGACAAGCTCCTTCTTCCCAGTTGCCGCGACCTTCTCAAGCAAAGGCACAATGTCTTGCACTGAACTAATCTTTTTGTCCGTGATGAGAATGTACGCGTCGTGGTACTCGGCCTCCATACGATCAGGAATCGTAATCATGTACGGCGACACA
>JAGVQB010000058.1 GCA_020051955.1 bacterium
GCTCATTGTTGATTGGGTCATAGACAAAAACAAAAGGAGATATGCCCATAAGGATATCTCCTTTTGCTTGGTTGCCCCACAGGATTTACGACTGATCCCGGTTTTTTAGTACAAAAGGTTCGGTTATCTACAGATTACAGATTCTTACAGATTTACAGATTTTACAGATAGTGCGGGATAACCACCCCTGACCCCTCCCTTCGACTCCATTGATAACCTTGACCACCTCCCTCCCCCTCACCTCCTTCCTCTCCCCAGGCACTCACACAACACTTAATTTCAGCCCCCGGGAGCACAGCCCCTCGCTACCCACGAACCCCGGCCGTCAATTCAAGACCCCGATTCCCCACCAACCTTCTACCCCTGGGGCGACCAGGGCTGAAATTAAGTGTTGTGTGAGTGCCGCATTTCCCTTGACCTATTCAAATACCTCCATTATAGTTTCCCCCATCCTGGTTCAGAGAGGACTGGCCAGGAGTCAACAACCTAGTGGAGAAGAAGCCCGTGGGTGACCCTACCGCTGTTCAGCAGACGACCTCCACTCCCCACACTGGAGGCGCAACCACCAACCAGTTCCCGATCCTGGAGGGACCCAGGGACGGAAACTTCCTGCGATTCCCCGACCACATCGCTGGTCGCCAGGCCTGCATCGAGCTCTTCACTCGCGGCGACTCGCGCAAGGAGCGCGAACACGCATGGCGAAGTCGTCAGGCAACCGTCAACATGGCCAGGCTCGGCGCCGCAGCCAAGGCGCTGGAGGAGGCCGGCATCAACTGGCGCGAGCTCGCGGGTCATGAGGAGATCTTCGAGGCTCACAACGCCCTTCTGCGCTCGCGCACGAACTAGCACCACGTCCCGCCGAATCAACCTGACTTCGGCGGATTTTTATTTTGAAGAAACGACCTTCAGCGTCGACCGCTTGCCCATCACAATTGCCAAACGCGCGCCTTTCTTGATCAACTTTTTATTTTTCAACATCGCTGTTGCTCGCTCGACAAACGTTGATTCTTTTTGAGAGCTCATCACAAATGGCACAGTTCCCCAACGCAACGCGTGTTGCCTTGCTTCGCGTTCATTCGCGCAAGCAAGAAAAAGTGGAATCTCTGGGTGATTTCTCAAAACAGTATCCGCCAATGGCGCGAGCCCATGAGAGACAAGAACCCCATCAATCAAACCTTCAACTGCTAAACGCGAAAAAGAATCTTTACTTTTGATATCGTCATAGCGCGAATGTTCAGCTTCCTTTACGATATTTGACATCGTCTTCACCGCGGCAAGCGGATACTTTCCTGTCGCGGTCTCGCCAGAAAGCATTACTGCGTCAGTATGATCAAACACCGCGTTTGCCACGTCAGAAACTTCCGCTCGAGTTGGACGAGGATTACGAATCATCGAATCTAACATTTGGGTAGCGACAATCACCGGCTTGCCAGCAAGTCTGCACTTCTCGATCATCTCTTTTTGTCGCACGGGCACTTCCTGCGCGGGGATTTCGATTCCGAGGTCGCCACGCGCGATCATAATACCATCTGCAACTTTCAAAATCTCGTCAAACCGACTCACTGCCTCGTGCTTTTCAATCTTCACAATGACACGAGCTGGCACTTCACCTTTTGGCGTGGCACGCTGAATAATCGCCTTGAGCTTCCTAACGTCCTCTGGGTTTGTAACAAACGACAGAGCAAACCATTCCACCCCATACGCAATTCCAAAAAGCACGTCTTCTCGATCCTTCACGGTCAATGCCACAACGCGCAGGGTCGAATCCGGAAAATTCATCCCCTTGTGCGAACTCACTCGCCCACCATTAACGACTCGGACATGAATCTTTTGCCCTTCAATTCGTTCGATCACGAGCTCCAACAAGCCATCGTCAATAAAAATTCGATCGCCTTTCTTTACGTCCTTGTGTAAACCCTTGTAAGTGACTGGAATTATCCCATCTTTCGCGACGCTCGCCGCTGTTGAAAGCGTTACGCGCGATCCGGTCTCCAGCTCCATTCCGGATTCAGGAAGATTTCCCAACCGAATCTTTGGCCCCTGAAGGTCACCCACTATCGGCACCAACTTACCCGCGCCCTTCGCGGCCACGCGCAGAGCGCGAATCAAACGCTTGTGATCCTCGTGAGTGGCGTGTGAAAAATTAAGTCGTGCCACATCCATCCCAGCGCGCGTCATCAACGATAGCTTTGACGCGCTCGCGCACGCGGGTCCCACCGTGCACACAATTTTTGTTCGTGTTTTCATAATCATTCACTTTCTCCGTACTCCGCCAGCTCCACCATGATTTTAACCATCACCCCATCTCGCAATACTGACAACTCCACGCTGTCGCCTGGACGGTACTCGGAAATTAGCTCCGCGAGAGCCTGGTCTTGCGAAAGGTTCGTGCTGTTCACCGCGATTATAATGTCCCCATCTTTGAGTCCCGCGAGATCCGCTGGCGAACCTGCGACAATAGCACTCTCACCTGGTTGTTCCCCCGCGATAATCCGCGCGCCAATTTCATACTCGATATTTTGACCCTCCTGCGCCTGCACAAGCACGTATCGAACCCCCAACCATGGTCGCACTATGCGTCCAAACTCCCGTACGTCCGCGACCGCGCGCTTGGCTTCGTTTATTGGAATCGCGAACCCTATTGCCTGCCCCTCGAAACTTACGGCAGTGTTAATACCAACGACCTGCCCCAACAAGTTTATAAGTGGCCCGCCAGAATTCCCTGGGTTGATCGCCGCGTCCGTTTGAATTGCCGCCTCAATCACCTCCGTGTTATACGAATCTCCGGCTGTTACTCGTCGGTTGATTCCCGAAACAACGCCCTTAGTCACAGTGTTACGAAACTCTGAAAGCGTGTTGCCGATCGCAATTACTGTTGCCCCGATTCGAATCTCATCAGAGTCGCCAAGCTGGACTGTCGGGTAATCTTCGCCGTCAACATCCAAAATCGCGATGTCTTGAAAAGGATCCACGTCAACAAGAGTGGCTGCCAGCTCCTTCCCTTCGTTTGTAACAATAATGTAGGTCGCGTCGGTTTCATCTATCACGTGACGATTCGTTAAAACATACCCAT
The DNA here is from genome assembly GCA_020051955.1 of bacterium. Taxonomy (GTDB): domain Bacteria; phylum Patescibacteriota; class Patescibacteriia; order UBA9934; family GWF2-40-263; genus JACRJW01. The sequence goes on from JAGVQB010000058.1 coordinate 3,074, forward strand.
CTTCAGTCACAAAAAACCCGGTGCCACTGCTTACCTCAACTAATTCAGAAGTGCTCTGCTCATCCAAAGGCTCGGAAAAAAAGAAGGAGTTAAAGATCGCACCATTTGAGACATCTTGAATATCACCACGCTCTTTTTGCACCACGACACTTACAACCGCGGGGGTAATCTGCTCCACAACCGCGATCGTCGCGCTTTCTTCTTCAATGAGTTCAACAATCTTGGACTCGACCGCGCGTTGTGAATCGTCTGGACTCAAGTGGGAAAGAAGTGGCTGAAAGGTTGTGGCTACTACCAAAGCCGCGATTGCCCCCGAAACCGCACCAACTACCGCGGTGAGGGCAAGCGCGATTACGACCAATGTCTGGTGTGTTTTCTTGATCGTCTCTTGCATAGGATTATTTTTTCACAACGCGAATTCCGCGTCGCATCTTAAGTTTTCTAAGCTCAGCCTCAAACGATTTCACATCCTCAAAAGACCGGTACACTGACGCAAATCTAATATACGCAACTTTGTCAAAACTTTTGAGGTGCCTCATTACGATCTCGCCAATCTCCAGGCTTGTCAGCTCCCCACAACGCTTCTTTTGAATATCGCGTTCAATTTTGTGTACAAGTTTTTGAAACTGCTGGTCGGTAAAAGGACGTTTTTCTAGTGACTTGCGCAATCCCCTTTCGAGCTTCTCGCGCGAGTATGATTCTCGTCGCCCGTCGCGCTTAATCACAGTCAAATCCAAAAGTTCGACTTCCTCCAATGTAGAAAATCGAAACCCGCACTTTTCACACTCGCGCCTTCGCCGAATACTTGCCCCATCACTTGATATGCGAGAGTCCACGACCTTTGTGTCCTTGTGACTACAAACAGCACAATACATACGAAGACTTTTAATTTAGTCGTTGCATTATAACATAAAACGCCCCTCGCGAGAGAAAGGGGCGTTGGGATTCACATCATCTTCTTTCTGATAAAGGCTGGAATTTCGATCTCGTCCTCTTCTTTCTGCTGAATCACCGTGGGGGTAGGTTTCGATTGGAATTGGGACCTTGGTGGGTCGACCCTTGGAGCTTGTTGAGTTCGCTCAACCGGCGTTGTGTTCTGAAAAACTTTTTTTTGATGCGGGACCTTTAGGGATTCATCATCACGAGGACGCAAGAATGGACTCGCGCTCCAAGTTCCTTGAGCCTGAACTTCCACAGTACCTGGCGCTTTTGTGCGACGTTCTCTTGAATCAAATCCTGTCGCGACAACTGTGATGCGAATTTCCTCGCTCATATCCTCATCAATGCTTGCGCCAAAAATCACCTTCGCGTCCTCGTCTGCTGATCCTGTGATTACTTTTGCGGCTTCCGCGACTTCATGCATGCCCAGATCACTGCCACCAGAAATGGTAAAGAGAATGCCCTTTGCGCCATCAATTGAAAGCTCCAACAGCGGACTCGCTATGGCTTGCTTTGCCGCTTCCACCGCGCGATTCTCGCCACTTGCTCTTCCAATACCCATTAACGCTGACCCTGAATCTTCCATAATCGCTTTCACATCCGCGTAATCCACGTTGATGAGGCCTGGAATCGTGATGAGCTCCGCGATGCCCTGAACACCTTGGCGCAAAACATCGTCCACGACCTTAAACGCGTCCATAAGCGATGTCTTTTTATCGATGATCTGAAGCACTCTATCGTTTGGAATTGTGATGATAGCGTCAACGTGTTGAAGGAGACGGTCATAGCCATCCTCGGCAATCCGACGTCGTTGCGCCCCCTCGAACGTAAAGGGTTTTGTCACAACCGCGACCGTGAGAGCACCAATGTCTTTCGCGAGTTTCGCGACTTCTGGAATTGCTCCGGTTCCAGTTCCGCCGCCTAATCCACACGTTAAGAAAACCATATCAGACCCAGCAAGCGCTTCACGAATCTCATTCTGATTTTCCTCTGCCGCGCGCGAACCAATCTCTGGATTCATCCCAGCGCCAAGCCCGCGCGTGATTGTTTTTCCAATCGGGATCTTGCGTGAAGCTAAGCTCTGATTAAGCGCTTGGACATCCGTGTTAATCACAATAAAGTCCACACCCTTGATGTTGTCACTAATCATGCGATTTACTGCCGCGCTCCCTCCTCCTCCAATACCAACTACCTTAATCTTCGCAAACGTTTCAATCTCTGGTTTAACTTGAGCCATATGAGTGATGATGATGAACACTTAGTGGTCTCAACGATTTGTTTAGACAAATCTATTGAACACATATTGTGCTCGAAATTTGCTCTGCTGAGCACAAAAAATCATAATCACTTTAACACCGCATAGTGGACTGTCAAGAAAATAAAAATCGAGATGTGCATATCTCGATTTTATCATCAGCTAAGGTTTTAAAGATCTGAACAATTTCTTTAACACTGAAGTAATCTTATTTAAATCACCAACTTTTGAAAAGATGTTCCCTAGCCCACCCTTCCCACCCAACGACCTAATGTGATGCCCCCATAGAACTAATCCAATCGCCGTGCTCATAGCTGGGTCGTTAATCTTATCAATAACTGATGTGACCCCCATCGGCAGACCAATAGTGACAGGCAGGCGCAGAGACGACTTCGCGACTTCTCGAATACCACGCAACTTTGCTCCCCCACCAGTAAGTATCACACCAGCAGGGAGCATGCCTGACCGATCAATCTTCTTGAGCTCCAAATCAACGTGCTCAAAAATCTCCTGAACGCGTGCCTCTGTTATATCAGCAACAAACTTCTTTCCAACAATCTCATCCTCCACGCTTCCCATCTCTGCCAAATTAATCTCTTCTTTCTTGGTAACTTCATCTGGCTGACACGTGGCATAATTTAGCTTCACTTGCTCTGCCACCTCAAGCGAAGTTTTCAACCCAATGGCAATATCCGACGTCACATGGTCCGATCCAATCGGAAGCACCGCGGTGTGTAACACGTCACCCTCCTCATAAACCACCAAACTCGTTGTCGCGGCACCAATATTTAGAACACACACACCAAGCTCCTTCTGACGCTCGGAAACAACGGCCTCCGCGGTAGCCAGAATCGAAAAAACCAAATCTTCAATATCCAACCCTGTCCGGTATACAGCCTTGGTCAAGTTTTTAATCTGCGAACCAAGCCCCTGAATTATTAAAGCGTCGACCTCAAGTCTGATTCCATTCATCCCCACGGGATCTTTTACTCCACGTTGCCCATCAACTGTAAAACTCCTTGGAATCACGTGGATAATTTCGTAATTGGTCGGAGTTGCCACTGTTCGCGCGGCCTCGATCGCTCGCTCAACATCCTCCTCACGAATCTCACCATCGCTACGCCCAACACCCACAACTCCACGCGACTCTTGTGAAATTATGTGACTGCCGTTAATTCCCACCCATGCTTTGTTGAGAGCCACGCCCGTGATGCGCTCGGCCTGCTCGAGCGCGCGAGAAATCGAAGATACGGCATCCTCCAAATTAGTGATGGTCCCTTTGCTTACTCCGATTGATGGCACCTCGACCGCGCCGATCATGTGGATCTGCTCACCGCCAGGCGAAGATGGCATGAGTTTCCCCACTGCCACACGGATTGAGTATGTGCCAACATCAAGGCCTGTAAAAATTTCTTCTGTCATAAGCTGGGGTTCAGTGTATCAAACTCACCAATGAACACAAGAACGTGAGGTAAAAAAATTGTTATACCAATTACTGCCGCGATAAAAGAAACAATGAGAACCGTCCCTGCCATCGCGTCTTTTATGTCTTTTACAGCTGGATGAATGCGAGGTTTGAAAGTGTCCACAATACGCTCAAGGATACTGTTTAAGAGTTCCAACGATGTAACGGCTCCGATTAGAATCAGGAGGACAATCCATTCATTCTTCGTGACTCCAAATACAAACCCAAGCGCGATCACAAAAATCGCCGCAAGCACCTGCACGCGAAAACTTTGTTCAGAAACAAACACAAGCTTCACGCCGCGCAAGGCGTGCTTGAAACTACAAAACATTTGTTGAAGATGGATCATACTCTTGGATCGGTCCCCAAAGATTCCAAAATCCGCGATTGAACAGTAAACATCTTGTCGTTCTCTTTCCCCTTTTCGTGGTCGTGCCCAAGTAAATGCAAAACTCCGTGTACCATCAAAAAAACAACTTCTTCTTTGATCGAATGCTTCATCTCGCGCGCCTGTTTCTTTGCTTGATCAAAACAGACAAGCACTTCACCAATTAGCCAACCGTCTTTAATCTCAAAAGAAAGTACATCTGTTACCTTATCTTTCCCCCGATGTACGCGATTCAACCGTCGCATTTCTCTCGCGCTCACAAAAGCTATTGAAACTATTTTTTTGCCACGCGTCTTTGTGTATTTCGCGATCGCACGCATGACTCGTGCCAATTCTTCTTCAGACAGTCTATGCCAAGACGCAAGTAACGACTGGTTCAAGTCAACAAAAATCATACCCCAGGTTCTCCAATTTGCGGTTCTTGGATAGCGCCCAGCGCTTGAACACTATTTATGATCATCTGAAGTGTTTGCAAATAATCAACGCGAGCGTTTGTTCCCGTCTCATACTTCACTACCAAAACGGCGCCCACAGTTGGGTTCAGATCAATATAGGTCGTTAGCTGGTCATCTGACTGAAAAAACAGAAGTCCGTTTTTTGTTGTACCCTGCCTCACATTCTCAGATGTAGAAGCAGTAGCCACAAACTCCCTAAGTGACTGCTGCGCGCTTTTTGTAATAATCGAAACTCTTAATCCCTCTCCTGTTCCAGTATCTAAAACAAACTCCGTTCCATCTAACTCCACTACCCAATTACTAGGATGATAAAAAGCATATCGTGCCCCATTCATCTCCCCTACCTGTTCTTTCACGAGCCCAGACTCAAGTAGTGTGCCAGGAGCAGTCCCACCTGGGTTGTATCGGTGAAACACTTCATTGCCATCCAAAAATCCATCGGAATCCGTATCTGGCAAACGAGGGTTTGTGCTATACACCGTTGTTTCTTCAACGTCGGTTAGCCCATCGGAGTCAGTATCAACTCCTGGAACAGCTATAATCGGGAAAGGCTCTGGCTCGACAACGGGCTCCTCAATCACTGGTTCATCAACAATTGTGACTATTGTTTCTACTGTCGGTGCGGGACGCTGGATTGGAGTTATCGGTTGTTGTGATATTTGTACTGGCTCGTTCTGTTTTTTTCCAACAAGGAAATACCCGCCAACAGCCAACGCCAACACTACTGCCACGCCGCTAATTAAAATCCACTTGCGGGCTGATGATTTCTTTTTTGGGATTGCGGATTTCGTGGGAACTGGCGCGGTCGGAGCGACCGGCGCCTGGACTTGAGCATGAGACGCGACTTGGGTTTTCTTTTCTGGTTCGTGCATCTTCCCCTCCGCGCCGTGACGATACCGCTCCGGCATTGTAAAAATATGTATCCCCTGAGCCGGAGGCACCGGCAGGGTTGCGGAAGGAGGTTTTTGAAAATCAGTCGTGAGCATAGGTAAAGACGTGTTTATCAATCCGACTCTGTCGGCGCGGCAATTAGTTTTCCTTCACCGTTTGGATTATAACCACCGCTTACCTCTTCGCCATCGAGGTATCCATCACCATCAGTATCAGGATTCAAAGGATCGGTTTCCCATGTTCTGATTTCTTCTGGGTCAAACAACCCATCACCATCAGTGTCCGCGGCGCGAGAACTTGTACCTGCTGTCGCTTCCTCTTCATCCGTAAGCCCATCCTTATCAGTGTCAGCAGTAGATGGCACTACGACCTCCTCTTCGACAGCCTCTTCCACTTCCTGTTCCCTAATCCCTGCTCCCTGTTCACTAATCCCTGTTCCCTGTTCACTGTTCCCTACTTCCCTTCCCACCGGCGGCTCTGGCGTAACCGGTGTCCTTGAACCCAAAATTTGTACAGAGAGATAAAACGCCGCTCCCACCACAACAATGATGGCAACAACAAGAACAATCGGCTTCCATGGAAAAACGTGGGTTGGAGAAATCGCGGCAATGCGTTCCTCAATAGATGGCTGTGTAGAAACAGGAGCGGCACCAGGAGCGATCGCTGACGCGGGCGCGATAGACTGCGCTGAAGCTGGCGCGGCCAAAGGCGCGGTTGGTGGCGCAACCTGCGGCACGACTTTGTCCGCTTGTGAAAAAATATCTTCGGGCTCTTTGTTGTCGTCGAACATAGGGGAAGGGCTTAAAGGGCTGAAATGGCTTAAAGGGCTGAAGGGGCTAAAGGGCTGCAAGGGAGGGGGAATCATTGGAGACGGCCGGAGCCTAGAGGATTATAACCAGCGTCAACCTCGCTACCATCGAGATAACCATCACCGTCAGAATCTGGATTCGCGGAATCAGTTCCGTATTCAACCTCTTGTTCATCCGTCAGCCCATCCTCATCTGCATCTTGAGATGTTGGAGCTGGCACCTCGTTCAAAATTGCCTTGCATCGAGCCGCGCGTTTAGACTCAATAATCTTATCGCATAACCCGGCATCTTTACTTTCAAAAGCAATATCTTGCGCAATGCCATCCGCGCACTGGTTTTTTGAAACCTCGTCTGAAATAGCATCGCAATATGTTGAATCCATTTTTCCCATCGCGACAATCCAGTAACAATTATCCATCTCTTGCGCTGTTTCGAGCAACTCACAAGTTTCAACCAAACCTGTCTCTGACGCAATATCTGTCACTGCTTGTTGACGACAGCCGTCTGGGTCCAAGGTTGATTCACAATTTGTAACAGCACCCTGTGCTTGTTCCTCCACCGTTTGTACAAATATCTCTCCAGAGTCTTGCCCAAGCAGTCGAACCAACAAAACAATCACAACGATCAAAACAACAACCCCGCCAGCTATTATCAAAACTGGTTTCCATGGGATGGAGCGTTGTGATGTTGGGTAATCGTTGAGATCCATAGGAGGTGGGGAGGTGGGGAGGTGGGGAGGTGGGGAGGTGGGGAGGTGGGGAGGTGGGGAGGTGGGGAGGTGGGGAGGTGGTTCGGACA
>JAGVQB010000012.1 GCA_020051955.1 bacterium
CATTGTTGATTGGGTCATAGACAAAAACAAAAGGAGATATGCCCATAAGGATATCTCCTTTTGCTTGGTTGCCCCACAGGATTTACGACTGATCCCAACCACCTTGAGGATGCTGTCGCGCCGCCGGGCGAAGAAGGTGAGTGAGCTGTGTTTGTGCAAGTACAACTCGAGGTTCTCGCGTTCCTCGGTTGTGACCTTGCGCGCGACGCGGGGAGTGCTGATGCCTGGGCAATCTCCTCTGAGTTCGAATACGACCCATTGCTCTGCGTCGTAGACAACGATGCCAAGGAAGTAAGGCGCGTAGAGACTGAAGCGAGAATCGTCAGAGCTACGTGGCGCCGAAAAGAGGTGGTCGATCTTGATGTCCTCTGGCCCCACTCTTATCGTTGGCTTGTAGAGCGGATCCTCGCACTTCAGCACGTGATCGAAGTACTTGCCGTTGAGACCTTTCTCGTACCTGGACCACTTTGTCATCGCGTCTCCTTGTCGTCTGGCATGAGCCAGGGCGTTTGTATATCAATGTTTGTTGAGGAAAGCAAGTGGTGGGGGAAATATCCAAAATCCAGGAACCAAAATCCAAAAAGGAATTGACAGGAATAATTAGGTTTGGATTTTTTGGGTTTTGGGTCTTTGGATTTTCTTCCTCCTATTTGGATTTTGGTTCCTGGATTTTGGATTTTATTTCCTCTCCCCATTTGTCATTTTGGTGTACAGTATCCCTAGTATGTCAGTGTTATCGATTTTTATTATCGGCATCCACTCTTTTATAGCGTGGCTTTTGATCGAGACGTTTGTTAACACATGCCACGGGCTTTCTCGCTCGCGATACATTATCAATCACTATCTTGTTGTGGTGTTGTCGTTTGGCGGTGTGTTCGCGCTCTACCTTCGTTTTTTTGGAGAAGGCGCGCCAGTGTTTTCAACAACGCTTGTCGCGATAGGAATCTCGCTCATGATCGAGTTTGTGGTTTTTCGTTTTTTTTACGTTGGCGAATGTTGGTTTTTGAATTTTGTTGATTGGATTTTTCCGGTGTTCCTCGCGACTAGCACGATTTACGCGGTTGGGACTCTCTGATAGTCTCGATTCGACTTCCCCTCCTAATCCTCCTTCCCCTCCTAACCCTTTCCCCCTCACGTCCTCTATGCCCGACACATTCAAGATCACAGGCGGCACTCCTCTTCATGGTGAAGTTGCGATTTCCGGCGCGAAGAACGCGGCATCGAAAATGATGATCGCTAGTTTGCTTACTGACGAGCCAGTGACCTTGCGCAATGTGCCACGTCAGCAAGAGACGCAAATCACGCAAGAGATTATCACTGCTGTTGGCGCGCAAGTTGAATGGTTGGATGATCACACGCTTCGCACACAAACAAACAACATCTCTTCAAACTCCGTGCGTGAGTTAAGCCGTAAGAATCGTATTAGCATTCTGGCGATCGCGCCGCTTTTGCACAGAGCAGGGGAAGCATTTGTCCCACGAGTTGGCGGTGACAAGATAGGTCCGCGCCCGGTTGATTTTCACTTGAACACTTTTATCGCGATGGGCGCGGAGATCAACGAACAGCCCGACGGTTATCACGCGAGCGTGAAGGACGGGTTGAAAGGCACGCTAATCAAGTTTCCATATCCGTCAGTAATGGCAACCGAGACATCGGTGCTCGCAGGCGTGCTGGCTGTTGGGCGCACAGTAATCCACAACGCGGCAATGGAGCCAGAAGTGAAAGCGTTGATAATGATGTTGCAAAACATGGGCGCGATAATCCAAGTGAACGCGAATCGTTCAATCGAAATTATTGGAGTGGAAAAATTGCACGGCGCCGAAGTGACAGTCATTCCTGATAGAATGGAAGCGGCATCCTTCGCGTGCATGGCGCTTGGGACTCGCGGTGAGATTTTTGTGCGAGGTGCCAGACACGAACATATGATTACGTTTCTAAACGCGGTACGAAAAATCGGTGGGAGTTACGAAGTGCGCGACGAGGGAATTTTGTTTTCTGGCACAGGCGAGTTGCGGGGGATTGAATTGGAAACAGACACACACCCAGGATTTATGACAGATTGGCAACAGCCGTTCGTGGTAGTGCTCACGCAAGCAAAGGGGATGAGCGTTGTGCATGAGACTGTTTATGAGGAACGCTTTGGATACACTGACGCGCTGAAGAGTATGGGCGCGGACATCACACTTTTCAGTAATTGCTTGGGTGAGATAAAATGTAGATTCAAGGGGCAGAATTATAAACACTCCGCTGTTATCACTGGCCCATCAAAATTGCGCGCGCAACAAGTTGAAGTTCCCGACATCCGCGCAGGTCTCGCTTTCGTTGTTGCCTCGCTTGTCGCGGAGGGCACGTCAATTCTTACTGGCATCCACCATCTAGATCGCGGGTATGAGAGGTTGGAGGAGAAGTTGAAAGGAGTGGGTGCGAAGATTCAAAGAGAACAAATGTCAGGAGTTTGATAACACAATATGCTTAGACGAAAAGAGGGTATTTCCAGTGTAAAAAAACCATCGCGGGAAGAATACGCGAAAGTTATTCCTGTTTTGGTTTCGTGTGAGAGCGCTTCAAAAGAAGAGCAGGAAGTTTTGAGGACGCTTGAAGATAAAATGAAGAAACAAATGGAGCGTGCGGTTGATACGTTTTTACATTCTGCCGAATTAGAGGATTTAGCAAAATTCAACGATCTCATGCTTCGATCTTTTTTAAGATTACCTACGCACATCCGAGAGACGCAGAACGGGAAGTTGTTTTTTCAAAAAATGGCAAGAACTGCAAGAGAAATTATCGCAAGGAAACGCGTTGCGATAAATGTTAAAGACGAACCAGAGCAAGCGCGTTTGGCAATGGATGCCAGTGAAGAGATGGGAAGAAATCTTGATACTTTAGAATCAAGCGTTTTTCAGCTTGCGGGTTTCATTGCCAGTGAGTCGCGCGTACATCCAGATCGGATTTTTGCAACGGGTGTAAATATCGACACACGTTATGGAGTTGACTTGGTTGGCGCTGAAGCACGTTTTGATTGGCAAAAAAATTGTCTCATCTTTGATTTGTTTCTTTATCAGGCGAAAGCTTCTAGGAAAGGTTTAACAAAAGAAGAGGTCCGTGCGGTTGCTACTCGTTATCAAGGGAGGAAACGAGCCGTACGAGACGAACTTGTATTTGATGCTGATTGGGTGAGACGAGAGTTGTTTGGTCGTCGCCCAGAACCTAGTTTTGATTTTGAGGATGAAAAGGCACTAGATATATTGACTAGCACATTTGAAAAAATTTCTGAAATGTATGAGAACCTACAAAATCTCAATTCGTTGGATCGGTTCTATGTAATGGCTAAGCTGTATTCAAGATTAAAAGTTTTAGCTGATGAGTTCGATTGTGAAGTTCCGGCTCATTTTTCAGAACCGCGGATAAGTCTTGGGAAAATTGAGTTTCGGTATTTGGTTGACACGGTCAGGGGCACAGAAGATTTGTCAGAAGAGGAAGCTGGTGGATACGGAGCTATTAAATCGGCTTGAGCAGATAATTACATTACTCAATTGACATTTATGATTGGTTCTGATAATAACAACAACTCGATGTCACAAACGAAGAAAGGAACAATGGCCGTGAACGCGCAATTCGGGGCTGTCGTTCTTGAACGGCTTGGCCTTGACCCGTTGTCGGAAGATCATGATACGCAAGCAATGGTGGTTGCCTCAAAGAGGTTGAAGGAGCTGGATGAGGCGCGACCAGATCTCGGAGTTCGTCAGCGTGTGCAGGAAGTACTCGATGACGAGAATCCTGCTCGACGTTTCCTTGACCTGCTTGTCGAGTTTCAGCCGTACATTGAGACGACCGCGTAGCCTAGGCTGCGCGGGTTTTTTATTTCGTGATAAACTTATCGCACTATGTTTTTGAATCTTTTGTTTGGCTCTCCGGCTGTCGCGATCGTTTGGGTGGTCGCGATCGCGGCATCGCTTACGATTCACGAGTTCTCACACGCGCTGGTTGGGAAATTGCGAGGGGACGCGACAGCGGAGCGAGAGGGAAGGCTGACGTTGAATCCAATGGCGCACGTTGATCCAATGGGTCTTATCTTGCTCCTGTTGTTTGGATTCGGTTGGGCAAAGCCTGTGCCGTATAATCCATACAACTTGAAAGATCCAAAATGGGATTCTGTGAGGATCGCGCTTGCCGGGCCATTGGCGAATTTGTTGATGGCGGTTCTGGCCGGGGTCGCGTTTCGTCTGTTGGTCGGGGGTGGGCTAATCAGTGGTCTGAATTTATTATCGGTCTTTTTGTTCCTCACAATCTTGCTCAACCTCTTCCTCATGTTCTTCAACGTGATACCAGTGCACCCGCTGGATGGATCAAAACTTTTCTTCGCGCTTTTTGATCGTCCAAAGTACGCAGCACTGCGCGCGTTTGTGGCAATTCGCGGTCCGCAGATTTTGATGGTAGCAGTACTCGTGAGCGCGTTTACTTCTTTGAACATTTTCTTTTTTATCAGCGCCCCCGCTTTCGCAACGTGTGACGCACTGCTTGGACAGAGTTGTGGTGGGTATTTCGCGGCTATTTTTGCGAGGATGTAACTTGGTACAAGAGTTACCGTTATCTACAGATTACAGATTCTTACAGATTTACAGATTTTACAGATAGTACGGGGAGGAAAAAAAATCCAAAATCCAGGAACCAAAATCCAAAAGGAGAGAGGAAGAATTCGAAATAATAAGGTTTGGATTTTTGGATTTTGGGTTTTGGATTTTTTGTTCCCTCCTCTCCGTTGACCCAGGCGTGTTTTTTCTATAGTGTCCTTGTGGGAACAAAGGAAGGAGTCAAGCAATGCGACTAATCCTCTCGAGCTTCCCCAAGCCAGGTTCGAGGTTCCAGCCCAGCGCGCTGGTTGCCATTGGGGAAAAGGACAGCGTCCAGATGTCAGTGCTGTTTTCCAAGAGCCAGATACTGGAATTGAGTAGGGACGTTGATCCGATAACAGCAAGGGCAGAGCTCTTGCAAGAGGCTGTCGCGTCCTCTCTCCCTGCCCATGATACTCGCTTGTCTTTCGAGGTTAGCCCTTACACTGCCGCGCGGATTCTCGATATCCGCAGAAGGTATAAGGGCGACAACGATCCGCCGAGCGCGGGGCTCACGTCTTCCCATCCTTACTTGGTTGTCTTTGAGGCGACGACCAAAGAACAGCACGCAAGCTTCAGGCACATCGCGCCGGACCCCGACTTTATGTCCTGTGGGATTGATAGTGAGGGTAATCCGGAAGTATGTGTTGGTTTTTCCAAGAAGGACGCCTATGACACTCTGCGTGCTCGCCAGGCGTGGAACGTGTCAAATGACATGATGCAGAGGTGCAAGCTGGCGGTTCAGACTTCTGCTCTGCCGCACAAGTCCCAGCTGATGGCCTACAAGATCACTGGGTCAGCGGCTGGGTTTGTCTTCTTCCTGTTGGCGAGCGAGGCGCTTGCTCGCCAGGCAGTGTAGTGCTTTGAGAGGCTCAGACGGAGCCTCTTTTTTAGTACAAGAGTTTCGGTTATCTACAGATTACAGATTCTTACAGATTTACAGATTTTACAGATAGTTCGATGTAGTTTCCCCCCTTCCCAACCTGTCCGCCGAAGCCTTGGCGAAGGCGGAGGGGGGATAAGGGGGGTTGCCTTCAGCCCCTGTCACCCCTGTCACCCCTGTCACCCTTGTCACCCCTGTCACTCCTGTCGCCCTTTCCAACCTTGATAACCTTGACCACCTTGATAACCTCGCCTCCCTCCCACACCTCCCACACCTCCCACACCTATTCCAATCTGGACATTTCCCCCAGTTGAGCTACTTTACCCACTGGGAATCGTCCCGACTCTGGCGTGTCGGTGGGGTCGCTCGCAATGTCGCAAGTGAAGACCCACCCACAGCGCCTCCCATGCCCCACGCGGGGAATCGGAGGAAGAGATGCGAATTGAGAACCTGCAATCTCCACAGATCAAGAACTACCAACCGATCGAAGGAGGCGAGCGCGACATCTTGCTCGTCATCCTGCTCGTCGCATCCGCGGTGTGTTGCGTGGTGGGAGGAGTGAGTGGCCCAGTAGGGATTTCACTCACCAGGATGATCGCGGGCGGTGGTCTGTTCCTTTTTGCGACGCTGTTCGTGCAGATAGCGCTTTCTGATCCAATCAACGGGCATCGCTTCAAGCCCGTGTCCTGGATCAAGGCGTTTTGGCAACGGAACATCAGAGGGTACAGCCTCTGGTGCCAGCTTGATGGGAACAAGGTTCTCTACGACATTTATCCGTCGTGGTGGAAGCCTGGGCTCATTCTGGATCAGAAGCGCCGTGAGACCACTGGCGAGATCGAGGAGTTCGATCCGCGATTCGCGATCGTAGCGCCGCTTGGCGGTAAGCGTAAGTGCGGGATTTGGAATCACGGTCCTTTCCACACTGGCGCTGGTCATTGGTGGAATAGCGCGTGGAAGGTTGAGCTCGTGAAGTTCGATCATCGCGGAATCGAAGTACGAGTCTCTGACGATCGTGGTGATTCTGTAACGAGGTTGATCCATGAAGCTGTTGACTTCTTGTCATCGCAAGATGATCAGCGACCATACTTCACTTGCGGGTCTCACGAGCCTCCACAGCGCTGGTCGACCATGGTCGAGGAGAGCATGCGAAGGATCAGGCGGCACGACAGTCAGCTTCGCAACGTTGTTCAAGACACCGCCGCTCCACTGCTTGCGCAGATCGCGGATCTCTCTCTGCGTCCAACTCAACGGGCTTTGAGTGAGCGCGAGGAGTGCATCATCGAGGCGATCCGAAGAATCGCTGACACCAAGCGGTTCATCCATTCAAAGGAAGGGGCCGCGGTTCGGCTCTGGCTGGTCGAGCAACTTCTCTTCTTCATGGGGCAGGGTGATCCTCGCCGGGCGCAGTGGGAGGAGGAACTTACGAGGATTCTGGCCGAGACGCTTCAGTCCAGATCCAGGGTTCCCATCCAACGCGCCGCGCTCTAGCTCCAACGACGAGACCCAACGCACGGGTCTCTTTTTTTCACCTCATCACCTTGACCCCTTTCCACTCCCCGTGATATTCTCTTGGCGCATTTGTTTATCAATTCAAACATCTTGGTACCAACCAACATCATTATTTATGCCAACAGTTAGCCAGCTTATTCGTAAAGGACGACATCCAAAGTCTTTCAAGACCAAATCGCCAGCGCTCCAGTACACGCTCGATTCTCTTCATCGCAAGACAACGCCACTTCCTCATGGAAGCGCGTTTAAGCGTGGAGTGTGCGTGAAGGTGACAACGATGACGCCGAAGAAACCAAACTCCGCTATCCGAAAATACGCGCGCGTGCGCCTTTCAAACGGAACAGAAGTGAACGCTTACATTCCTGGCGAGGGTCACAACCTTCAGGAACACTCAATCGTGATGATTCGTGGCGGGCGCGTGAAGGATCTTCCTGGTATGCGCTATCACGTTGTGCGAGGAGTGTATGACACGCAGGGAGTTGATGGCCGCAAACGAGGGCGATCGAAGTACGGGACGAAGAGACCGAAGAAGTAAAAGGTGAAGAGGTGTGGGAGGTGTGGGAGGTGTGGGAAGAGGTGTGGGAGGTGTGGGAGGTGACCCGAACAGTTCGGAATCACCTTGCCACCTTGTTCACCTTGCCACCTATATTATTAATTCACCGCCGGAGTACCTCCACTTGCAGGGGGGAAGCAAAAACGGCGAGATAAACTCATAACTATGCGAGGCAAACAAGCCCCAAGAAGGGAAATCCTTCCAGACCCTAAGTACCACAATCTTTTAGTGTCCAAGCTCGTGAATTGCATCATGACATGCGGTAAGAAGAACGTTGCTCAAACCGTTGTGTATGATGCTTTTGATTTAATGCAGGAGAAGAGCAAACAAGATCCTTTGGAACTTTTTGATCGCGCGCTCAAGAACACAATGCCATCTTTGGAAGTTAAAAGTCGTCGCGTTGGAGGAGCAAACTATCAGGTGCCAATTCCAGTGCGCGGAGAACGACGCGCGCTTTTGGCATTCCGATGGCTCATCACAGCGGCTCGCACAAAGAAGGGGCGTCGTATGGCTGACAAGCTCGCTGATGAATTGCTTGCCGCCGCCAACAACGAGGGCGACGCGGTGCGAAAAAAGACCGATGTACAGCGCATGGCTGAAGCCAACCGCGCGTTTGCTCATTTCGCGAAAAGATAATATATGCCTAGAGAATATCCACTTGATAAGATACGTAACTTCGGAATCTTCGCTCACATTGACGCTGGCAAAACAACAGTGTCAGAGCGCATACTTTTTTACACTGGCAAGAAGCACAAAATCGGCGAGGTGCATGAGGGAGAAGCAACAATGGACTGGATGGATCAGGAACGTGAGCGCGGAATTACAATCACCGCGGCCGCTACCACTTGTTTTTGGAAGGATCACCGTTTGAACCTTATTGATACTCCTGGACACATTGACTTTACAGTTGAGGTGAAACGTTCGATGCGCGTGTTGGACGGTGGCGTGGCAGTGTTTGATGGAGTCGCTGGAGTCGAGCCACAGTCAGAAACAAACTGGCGGTACGCGGATGATTATAAAGTTCCTCGCATTGCATTCATCAACAAGCTGGACCGCACTGGCGCTGATTTTTACAAAGACGTTGAGTCAGTGCACCGCAGGCTTACAAAGAACGCGCATCCTATCCAGTTGCCGATCGGAACAGAGGCAAACTTCGTAGGTATTATTGATCTTCTAAAAATGAAGGCGTTTGTTTATAAGGATGAGATGGGTAAGGAAATTGAGGAGACTGATATTCCACAAGAGTACAAAGCCAAGGCCGATGAGTATCGCGCGAAGTTGGTTGAAGCAGTTTCGGAAAATGACGAGACGCTGATGGAAAAGTATTTGGCTGGCTCGGAAATTACAACACCAGAAATTAAAGCGGTGATTCGCAAGGCAACAATCGCAAACACATTCGTTCCAATTATGTGTGGCTCTGCGCTCAAGAATAAAGGCGTGCAGATGTTGCTTGACGCGGTTGTTGAGTACTTGCCGAATCCTCTTGAGACACCGCCAGTCAATGGAACAGACCCTGATGATCCAGAAAAGGAAGTCGTGCGTCACGCGTCTGATGAGGAACCTTTTAGCGCGCTTGCGTTTAAGATCGCGGCAGATCCTTTCGTGGGCAAGCTCGCGTTTTTTCGTGTCTACTCTGGGCATGTGGAAGCTGGTTCGTATATATTGAACTCATCTACTGGCAACAAGGAACGCGTTGGTCGTATCGTGCGTTTGCACGCGAATACTCGCGAGGACGTGGACGAAGTGTTCGCCGGAGAGATCGCCGCGATGGTTGGACTCAAGGGTACGTTTACTGGGCACACGCTCTGTGATCCCGATCATCCAATTTTGCTTGAGTCGATTGTCTTCCCAGAGCCTGTTATCTCAATCGCGATCGAGCCAAAAACAAAAGCAGACCAAGAAAAGATGGCGATTGCGCTTCAGAAGCTTTCAGAGGAAGATCCGACTTTCCGTGTGCGCACTGATGAGGAAACTAATCAGGTTATTATTTCAGGAATGGGTGAATTGCATTTGGATGTTCTTGTTGAGCGAATGAAGCGCGAGTTTAGCGTTGAATGTAATGTCGGCGCGCCGCAGGTTTCATATCGTGAGACAGTTAAGGGAAACGCTGAAGGGGAAGGGAAATATATTCGTCAGACTGGTGGACGTGGTCAGTATGGTCACGCGCTTGTGCGCATTGAAAAGTTGGCGCCAGGAGCTGGCGTGGTGTTTGAGGAAGAAGTGAAGGGAGGCACGGTTCCGCGAGAGTATTTCAACCCAATTGAAAAAGGAGTGCGCGAGGCCGCGGATCGAGGAGTGCTCGCGGGTTATCCACTCTTGGACGTGAAGGTTGTGTTGTTTGATGGTTCTTATCACGAAGTTGACTCATCAGAAGCCGCGTTTAAGATCGCTGGATCAATGGCATTCCAGGACGCGGCAAAGAAGGCTGGCATTGAGCTGTTGGAACCAATGATGAAAGTGGAGGTTTCAATGCCAGAAGATTTTATGGGCCCAGTGGTTGGGGATTTGAACGCGAAGCGAGGAATGATTCAAGAAATGTTTGATCGCTCTGGCGCGAAGATCGTTAAGGCGTTCGTCCCTCTGTCGGAAATGTTTGGATACGCGACGAGCTTGCGATCAATGACGCAGGGGCGCGCGAGTTACTCGATGGAATTCGATCATTACGATTCAGTGCCAGGCAATGTCGCGAAAGAAATTATCGAGAAGCGCGGAAGTGGGCCAACAAGAGCATAAAAAAAACAAAACAGAGCGCGTGCTCTGTTTTTCGTTCAAAAAAGTGACGTTGGTCCAGCGTGCCGTGTTGGAGCCGGGCCTATCCAGTGGAAGATGTTCGTAGTTTTTGCCCACCATGCGGCCACCAACACGTCACGCTGTCCTCAATGTCACTTTTTTGAACATAAATATGTGATAAGATTTAAGCAGTGTGGGCGGAAAATATAAAAAAATAATGCTGGGTTTCGGATTAACTATTTTGTTTGTCTCATGTTTCATATTGGGGGTCGTGGTTCAATCAAAGGTGGTCACGCGCGCGGTGGCAGATCAAGGCGAGCCGCTGGAGTCTGTCTTTTTTTATCCGTTCGCGTCGGATTCGCTTTACGAAAAAGCCAATCAGTCGGCTGAAGGGGCTGCGCGTTCTGGTGCGTTATCTGGAATTGTCGCGCACCACCTGCTTGTCGCGGACAAAATCGCGCGGACGTTCGCGGCTCTCGGAAATGGGAATGAAAAAACCGTCGTGGTTTTATCACCCAACCATTTTTCTCTCGGGCGATCAGCAACGCAGACAACGACAGGATCGTGGAGCACTCCGTATGGCGAACTTGTTGCGGATGAGCACACTGTTGAATCGTTGCGTGTAGGTGTCCCTGACCTATTTATTGAACCAGACACGTTTGAAAAAGAACACGGCGTGTCAGCCATCGCTCCGTTCGTAAAAAAGTGGTTCCCCGAGGCAAAGGTCGTGGCGATTTCGATTCATGAGAAAGCAACGCTTGAGCAAACCAACACACTTGCCACCGCGATTGTCGAGCAGTTACCCGACGCGATAGTTATCGCGAGCGTTGATATGTCGCACAACCTTCCTGCGCACATTCAGGAATATCACGACGCAGTAACGATTAGATCAATCCAACAAGGTAGGTGTGACGGCGAGTGTGGTTTGGAAGTTGATACGAACTCTGTTCTTGATACGCTGTTTGAAATCAACCGTCTGCGTGGCACGCAACAATGGGTACAGACGTATCACGGAAGCTCGCTTGCGATGGGCGCGACAAAAGATTGGAAAGAAAACACAAGTCACATTCTCGGATACTTTTCCCCAGGTGAGCCTGCGGATGACCCGTTTGTGAGTTTGCATTTTGTTGGCGACGTTATGTTGGATCGTGGCGTGCGAGAGAAGATTAACGAGTTTGGAATTGATTATCCGTGGGAGGAAATGGAACGATATTTGCTTGGGTCGGATTATCGTATCGCGAATCTCGAGGGCACGATCAGTGAGAAAAAAAGTTTGATGACCCACGAGCCGCCGTTTGTTTTCACTTTCGCGCTTGCGTTCGTGGAGGTAATGAAACCGTTTGTTGACGTTGTGAGTCTCGCGAATAATCACGCTGACGATTATGGGGCAAGCGGAGAGGTTGAAACGCATCAGCGACTCGATGAGATTGGTTTGCCGTGGTTTGGTGGTTATGCTTCCAGCGACAAAGTTTATCGAATCGACAAAGACGGGATCGCGATTAGTATCATCGGGTATCACCAGTTTGGTGTGAGCATGGAAGAGCTTGAGGAGGTTATCGCGCTGGAGAACGCGGCAAAACGTTTCGTTATTGTTTATCCGCACTGGGGAGAGGAATACATCCAAACTCCGCAAGCTGGTCAGCGCGCAAAAGCAAAACGTATGGTTGCCGCAGGCGCTGATCTTATCATTGGTTCTCATCCGCATGTTGTTCAGGGAATCGAAACGATTGATGGCGTGCCCGTTGTTTATTCGTTGGGGAACTTTGTTTTTGATCAAGAGTTTGATGAGACAGTAAAAGGGATGACTGTCGGTGTGATACTTGGGCGCGCGGGTGGTACACTCTTTCTGTCGCCAGTCTCAACGCTTGACGCGCAACCCACGCCGCTTTCAGATGAGGAGGCAGATGAACTTTTTTCCAAACTTTCAATCCCCAGCTCAATAATCAATTTTACCTATGGTGAACTTTCATCCTAATCAACCTTCGAACGCGTCAAGATTATGGATCACGATTGTTATTGGCGTTTTGATTTGTGTTGTCGCTTTCGCGGCGGGAGTGTTTGTTACAAAATTATTTAACGCGGATGTTGCCGTGAATGGAGTCGCGCTTGAGGACGAGACTCCTTCTGTCACAACGCAGGATCAGATTGTGGAACCAGGATCGTTGGCTATTGAGTGGATCTCGCCAGAGGATCAACAGCAAACAACAGTTGACCCGACGCTTTTCAATGTTTTATGTCAGCCACAAGTTGTTGATAAAGATTCATTTGATGAAGCTGGTGGGACTTTGCAAAGCACGTGCGTGAGTTACTTAAATGGGGTTGCAAATCCTGTTCCAGACGCAAAGGCATATCAGCTTGGCATTGTGCGCGGCGGCGAATACGACGGGAGATATTTAGAGATGCACACTTTCGCGCAAGAGGGGATGGGAACTTATTGGGTGTCTTTTTATCTTTTGCGCGCTCCGTTTGATCCAAGCGGACAGTCTGCTGTGACTAAGTCGGTTTTGTTAGACCAATACATGAGGATGACTAATAATTATGGTTTGTCGAACGACACAGATACTGGATTTTTGGGAGCAACCACACAATTAGACCAGTTGGCTGGATTGGAGATTGATTCGATAACAAAGATTGGTCAATTAGAAATAGAGCACAGGCTCGTTGACACAAACGGAAGATGTTTCCGATTAACTGGGACTGGAGGCAGGTATGATTCGCAATCAGCAATAGGTTTGGATCATTATAAAGATTCTACTAGCCTGGAAAGCGGGGAGAAAATGTTTTTGTACAATCAAGAGAATGAAGACGGAACCCTGGTTGTGCCAGACGCAACGTCTACTGGGTCAACGCAATTTTATCTGATCGACAACGACGGGCGCGTGCTGTGGTATTCACTTGAGATTCCATTTTGGAATTATGAAGGAGAGGACATTGGGCAACAGAATCCTCCTTCAATCAAATGGAATGATGGGACAATGAACTCCGGCGTGTACTTTAGTGGTCGCGTTGGCGGATGCGGGTTTGTGAGGGCAACGAACGTTTTGTCGCAGAAGCAAATAGACGATTTACCAGATATGGTACGCGTCGGAACTGGCGTTGGCGCTGACGGATCGCAGACTCCGATTTTTGAGCCGTCAACGTACGACGATGTTTATTACACCGAAGGATTCAACGCGCTCTCGACACAGTTTCAGCAATTCAATGAAGAGAAGAAAACATTTGCTGATCTCTCGCACCCATATCTCTATTTTCAGGATTCATTTGGTCGTTGGGTGGAGTTGATGAGTAACGAGATTATCCCGCCAGTTGAATGTGGCAAGCCAGTTATTTATTTGTATCCGGAGAAGCCTGTTGATCTGACTGTTACACTCAATCCAAAAGGTGGGTTCAGCTATACCGAGCCGGAGTACGGTACTGGATGGAATGTGACTGCGTATCCAGATGGGCACGTTGTGAATCGAAAAGATGGTGAGGTTTACCCGTATTTATTTTGGGAGGGGAGGGGCGGATTGTACGAGGCACCGTCAACGTACTGGGTTGTTGAGCGTGTCGAGGTTGAGAGGTTTTTGGGCGAGACACTTTTTGCAATGGGTCTGATCGAACACGAGGTCTCGGATTTTATCGAGTTTTGGTTACCCCGAATGCAAGGGTCGCCATATTACAAAATTGGTTTTCACGACACGCGCATTATGGACGAGTTGGCACCGCTAAGTCTTTCAGTTAAACCAGATCACGTGTTTCGTATCTTGATGGACTATGAACCTCTCGTCGCGCGCGAACTTTCCCAACCCCCTCGTATAATCCCACGAGCGGATCGAGATGGTTTTGAAGTGATTGAATGGGGAGGGGTGGTAAGGTAGTGATGAAAGTATCTGACAATCAACCTCGTATTGTGTAAACTGGAGATAATAAGTTTCATATTGAGCATTTATTTATGCCTTCTCGACCCGACGGCAAACCCCAATGGTCTCCTGCCGAAACAAAGCAATTAATGCCACACGCTGAAGCGATTGCGGCTTTGCGTTTGAAAGTTGAAACCGGTACAGCAAGTCCAGAAGAACAGGATCTGTTTGTGGCGTCAGTAAAAGCGCTGGAGGATGCAATTAAAAGCAAAGAGCATAAAGGCGCCGATGTAATCCTCGCTCAAGACAGGGAAGGCAAAGAAATTCGTTTCGATTTCTCCGAGATCCGCAAGAAGTGGATCTTATTCTACGAAACTCACAACCTCGCCACTGTTCTGAAAGACAAGAAA
>JAGVQB010000022.1 GCA_020051955.1 bacterium
CTCCCGAATCACTCATTCACTGGATAACCGCCTTCCTCTGGTTTCATCCAACCGTGAAGTGTCGACCGAAGTTACCAACAGAAATTAAGCGTTAATGCCCCATGTGCAAAAGATTGTGAGTGAAGCACTCCAAGACATGAGGATTATTCTGCGTCACCAAGCCCTCAAAGAAGAAAACGCAAGAGTGAAGAAAGCCACGCGCAATGGTCAACGCTACATCCCAGAGATATACACGAACGGGGATACAAAAAAACAACTCCTTGCCAGAAGTCGCTATCTTCTTTTTAAACCCAAGAGTAAATGGACACGCCGCCAACAAGAGAGAGCGGCTGTTTTGTTTGAGATGTTTCCCGAACTTGAGGAGGCTTACAAACTAACGATGGCTTTCCGAGGAATCTACGAAACCTGCTGGACACGTGAGAGTGCCTACCAACGACTGCAAGACTGGTACCAAACCGTCACTGAAAAAGGATTCGATTTATTCGTCACTGTCGCTGAGTATCTCAAAGCTCACGAAGACACCATCCTTAATTACTTCCCTGACCGTTCCACGAACGCCTCTGCTGAATCCTTCAATGCAAAGCTCAAAGGTTTCCGTGCTCTTGTTCGAGGGGTCACAGACAAGAAGTTCTTCCTGTTCCGAGTGTCGAAGATCTATGGATAGACGGGGATGCTCCACAGGATTTACGTATGATCCATGAGGAGGCGGAGAAGTATATTAAATTTTAAAGAACTCAAACGTTTGAGCACAAGTAAGGAAGCCTTGGAGTCAGAATCGGACAACGGAATTTTTTCTAATTTTTTTTTGTGTTTGTTTGATGATTTCATCCACAACGTCGTTCAGATTCCACGATGATTGACGATATAACTTGCGGCTCATGTTTGCTACAATTTTGTCGTGTTCAGGGTAACCAAGCGACTTACGTTTGAAGCAACTCATCCACTCCGGAGAATTCTGGACAAGCGTATTGAAGATTTCTGAAACGTGCCAAACGAAAGAAGCATCTTTCTGTCTGGACAATTTGGGAAATCTTTCGTAAAAATAATCATAGAACAAGAAGTGCAACAACTCGTGTGCGATTACGACAGGAACGTACTGTGGAACTTTGTGTCGAAACGGGATCTGAAACGTTTTGTTCTCGAGAAACCGTGGATATACTCCCCAAATCGTCCCGTAGGCGATGTATTTTCCGCGCGGCCATGTTCGGTGGTCAAAAAGTTTTTCGATAAGTTTAAAATAACTGGGTGCGATTCGTTCCCAGCGTTTCCTGTGTTCTAGCATTGTGCGTTCCATTTGAGGACGCTGGGATCGATAGGTCTCGTTGATAAAACGAAGCATGGGTTGTTCGTGCGTCAGGCGCCCAAGTTCATTATATTCCGATTTTAGTGTTGGATATTTTTTGAATACTGCCCATTCAAGATTTCTTCCTTGATCATAAATGGCATCTTTTTCAAAAGCACGGAGCGTTCGTTTGTCTTGGGCCGCGCTCAAGTGGAAACGGACAGTTGGGTGTGTGGACATAAAAAAATGGGGAGACAAATTGCCTTCCCATCGTAGCAGATAACCTTTCAAGACTCCACGACCTATTGCCGCTCGTTGCCGAGCTGTTCGTAGGCATCCCAGACGAGCCACTCCAAAACTTGTTTGCTCTGATGACAGGCGCGTTCGTCGAGATTGTTCCGGTTCCCAGTCTGGAGTTCTGCGCTTGCAGGACATCCTCCACCACAGATGCCCAGAGCCTGACAGTCCTTGCATAGTGGCAGGAAAAACGGTGAGTGATCACGCCAATCCGCGAACAAGGATTCCATTAGATCTCCGTGATCGGCGTCGTACACTGAACGCGGGAAATATTTTCTCGGCTTAATGAAGTCTTGGCAAACGCCGATGCGTCCGTCTGGGGCGACAACCAGCTGGTAACCGACGACGCCGCAATCAGCATACATCGGTTCCTGATCCACGAACGCCCGTGCCTTGCGCATGATGCGTTCTTCGTAGAGCCCAGTCTCGCGGAATCTGCGAAACGCTTTGATCTGAAGTTCGACGGCGTTCCGGTAGTACTCGTCCGAAAGGTCTACGTTCGGTGTGAAGTGAAGGAGGTTCAAGCTGACGCCATCCGCTTCGCGGAAAGTCCCGTTTGTGAAGAACTCCAAAAAGTCGTCACCATGTTCGATTGCGTCCGGTGTCAGTGTGACGGAAAGTCCGACGCTCACACCATGCTTTTTCAGCATGCGAAAGGCGGAAGTCACGCGTTCCGTAACCTTGATGCCTTCCCTCTTGGGAATGCGGTAGCGATCCGTAATGGACGACGGACCATCGATCGAAAGACCCACCGTGACTCCGTATTTAGCAAAAAGCCGCGCGTCCTCCTCAGTGAGGAGCACTCCGTTCGTGACGATCGTGGTCTGACATGTCATCGGTAACGCGCCTCGCCGCTTGAGCGTATCCGCATATTTGATCGCTTGGTAAACCGCCGTGCGATTCGCGAGTGGTTCTCCGCCGTAGAGGTGAATGACCTTCTTCTTGGCTGGATTGCCGCGGTGCGTTGCCATCTCTGCGAACAGATCGAGCGATTTTGTTACTGTTTCGCTATCCATGCGCGTTGACCGGAATTTTCCTGCGAGCGACGGCGTCTCTTCGAAACAGTATGTACAGCGCAAATTGCATCCGTCGGTAACTAGCAGATAGAGCAACTCAAGAGAGATTGCCGCCTTCAAACGATCGCGGATTTTTACGATCAGGCGTTCGTCTTCCTCAGCATTTTCGACGATAAGGTCTTGCGAGACCAGGAGACTAAGCGTCTCATCTTCACTTGGGCTGTCTGTGGAGGGCAATCGTGTGATCAGCGATTGAAGTTCTTCGGTGGGAACGTAGACCACCCCAAGCGTCAAAGAATGCACGAGCGCCGAAACTCCATTCCGATGAAACGTGTGACACCAACGTGAAAGTTGCATGATGTGTCTCCAAATAAATAGGGAAGGGGAAACACGCTTGCTTCCACCTTCCCTTGTTGAGGTTCTCGATCTACCGCTAGCCGCAGCGCGTACAGGACGTGTAGCAGCAGTCGACGAAGTCCCGACCAGGCTTGGGGATGTTCCCCAAGATCTTCGCGCGGTCGGTGGGCTTGAGCGAAACCGCCTTGGTAGCGGGTTTCTGCTTGTCTCCATCCCTCATGACGAACTCCTTGCGTAGGGGCACGGAAGGGTGCCTATTTATAGGCTATCATTGTTTTTCATGGCGGGTCAAGGATCGTATTTTCCGTTTTTTTCGATGCGACCGAGGTAGCAAAGTTTGTTAAGTTTGTTAAAGGAATGATAAACTAATATCGTAAGGGGTTTTTCCTTAACGGAATAATTATCGAAGGCGTGCATCATTCCATTCCGCTGGTCGTCTGTTTGATAAAAGTTTTAGTATCGCGTTATGCAAAACATGAAACATGAAGGGTGCGAGATTTGCGGATCGTTGAAAGATCACGAATATATTTATTACAAAGATGGGAGCGATGATTGTAATAAACTTCCTGTGGCGTTTGAGAATCTCAGAGAGGTCAAGAAGATTTCTCCTGGCGTTGCGAGATCGCAAACTTTATTAGCGTGTCCAAAATGCAAGACGTATTATTTTCACAAAGTTGATTACGAGTTTTTTCCGAATGGAAGTGAAAATGAAGAATGGTTAGATAGGTTGAGTGGTGAGGAGAACAAAGAAATTAATCAATCCGTCAGTGCACCACCACTTTTCAGCCGATGAATTCCCTTGAGTGATCATCGGCTTTTTTGTATCAAAGGATTTTGAGAGGGGGGTGTTGTTAAGAGACCTCTGCAAAACTCGATGAGATTGCGTTGAACGGGCTGTCGAGCCCCACGAAACGTAGGTTATCTACGTAGAGTGGGGTCGACGCCCGCCCGACTGAACGACGTCAGTCGTTCGGGCGGGGGCGCCCGTGAAACGCAAGATCGCGAGTTTTGCAGAGGTCTCTTAAGTTTTTCTTGTATGACATAGATGTCGGAGGCAGTTAACTGTGGGTCAAGAATCATATTCCTTACGTGCCCAATTTGTGCTTCATTTTCTCTTCATTGTTTTTGTTTTATAGTGGTGATGTATGAAAATTCTTGTTGTTGAAGATGAACCAAAATTGAATAAGGGGCTTGTTATTGGTTTACAACACCGAGGTTATGTTGTTGATTCCGCATTTGATGGCGAAGAGGGTGAAAAGATGGCAAAAGTAAACGCGTACGATCTAATTCTTTTAGACGTAATGATGCCAAAGCGTGATGGAATCGAAATGTGTAAGAACCTACGCGCGCATGGCACGCAAACCCCGGTATTATTTTTAACGGCGCGCGATGCCGTTGAAGATAAAATTTTAGGATTGAATTTCGGTGGAGATGACTATTTGGTGAAACCTTTTTCTTTTGAAGAATTGGTTGCTCGTGTGCGCGCGCTTCTGCGGCGGCCGCACTTTTCAAACGGAAATGTGTTTTGTTGGATCGAATTACAACTTGACACACGTTCTCGAGTCGCAAGAATAAAGAATAAAGTGGTAAATCTAACTTTACGAGAATATGATCTGCTCGAGTATCTATTGCGTAATAAAAGTGCGGTTGTAACACGCGAGGACATTTTAACTAATGTTTGGGATCAATTTTTTGATTCGTTCAGCAACGTCGTTGACGTGCACTTAAAAAATCTACGCAAAAAACTACCAAAGGAATATGCAAAACGTATTGAAACGGTCTGGGGCAAAGGTTACAGACTTGTTTGAGAAACAATTTTTCCGATCACGCTGGACGCTTGCGTTTGTATACGTGATTATTTTAGTGGTCGTGCTGTTTTCATCTGGTGGCATCACAAGGTTTATTTTTTCTCACCAGCTTGAAAATCGCTTTAATAGGTTTGAAATGTATAATGAAGATAGAGCGAACCGCGTGCCACCGCCAAGAACTGAAGATGTAAGAGGTGATTTGCTCGAAACGACGTTGGCGGTCAATGGTTTGTTGTTGATTGTAGCCGGGGTTTTGAGTTATTGGTTTGCAGGTCTCACAATGCGACCAATAAAGGAAGCTTATAAGAAGCAACGTCAATTTTTAAGTGACGCTTCGCATGAACTTAGAACCCCTTTGGCGATTCTTCAAACAAATATTGAAAACGAGCTCGATGCCACAAAATCACCAATCGCACGAGACTCAATAGTTAGCAATTTAGAAGAAATAAAAAGGATGGGCGCTCTTATTGATGACTTGCTTGTTTTATCTAGATTGGACGCAAGAAATAGCACCGTGGAGGATTATATGCCGGTTGATCTTTACTCGCTTGTGCGGGAAACAGTGGAACGTCTTAAACCTATAGCGACAAAGCATGGCATTTCTATTTTATTCGAAGAATTAGATGACTTTAAATTATCAGTAATGGTAACAGACCGAGAACTGCTTGCCCGTGCTTTAATGAACGTAATCAATAATGCGATTGTATACAATAAGGAAGCAGGCAGTGTAAGCATTTTGATATTGAACAATGGGCGAACCGCTTCAATAATAGTAGAAGATACTGGTGTTGGAATCGAGCGAGCAGATGTTGAAAAAGTCTTTGATCGTTTTTATCGAGCTGAAAAAAGTCGTTCAAGACAGACTGGCGGAAGCGGGCTTGGGTTATCAATAACAAAATCAGTGGTAGAGTCGCATGGTGGCTCGATCAAGATAAAAAGTGTAATTGGAGAAGGAACCACCGTTGAAATAGTTTTGTCAATTGCATAATAATTTATTTATGAAAAACAGCATCGATAATGACGCTGTTTTTTTCTTCACGCTTTCTTCATCCACGATTGTTTATACTTTAAACAAAATGAATTATGAAAAAAATATTACGCGCGGTAAAAAGGAGGAAAAAGATATCGGCTTTCGGCGCGGTGATCATAATAGGCGGAAGTGTTTTTGTTGGGCAGGTTGTAGATGATGGCGCGATTGAAACGCGCTATGTTCTATCTGCCGTAGAAACAGGAACGCTCGTTACGACGGTTACAGGAACAGGACAAGTTCAGGGTCTTATTGAGATTGGAGTGGCACCTGAGGTTAGTGGAAAATTAATTAGTATTGCCGCGCAGAATGGGGGGCTGGTTGAACAAGGGGAAGTAATTGCCACAATTGATTCAACTACTTATGCAAAGTCAGTTCGCGACGCAAGATGGAATTTGGAGAGCGCAAAGCTTTCGTACCAAAAACTAACGCAAACCGTTGATACGCTATCATTGCTTCAAGCACAAAACGCGCTTGCGAAAGCACAGAGAACGCTATCTGATCTTGAGTCGTATCCGAGCGAACAAGAAGTAAAGGAAGCAGAAAACGCCGTGGTCAAGGCAGAGCGTTCTGTTGAACAATCAAGAAGAAATTTTGAAGAGGTTAAAGTTTCTTCTTCTCAAGATCTCGTATCCTCATCTGAAAATGGATATAGCACAGTAGCCGAGGCGTTCACAAAGCTTTCATCCGTAAAAGATGATTTAGCTGATTTTGTTGGGACAGAATCAATCGAATATGAACACATTGGATATTACGATCTGATTGCAGGATCTTTTTATACAGAAGATGTTCTTGAATATTACGTTGACGTTGAAGAGTCATACAATGATGCTAGAGTGGTTTATAGCGCGTCAAATTATGATAGTGATATTGATACTAAGACAGAATCAATCGAATTGACACTTAAGGCTTGCAGAGACATTGCGAACACACTCAACGCGGCTCAAACGCTTTTGAATAAAATTCATGAAGAAGGGTATTCAAGGTCTGCGATTCGTGGCCATATTGATGAAATGACTACGATAATTCCAGGAGACATTTCAATTGTAAATAATCTAATTTCTTCTTTGCAATCCGCGTCTGACAACATCTTTAATACAAATTTAAGCGCTCCAAATAAAATCGCAAGCGCGCAAGATTCAGTTGATGACGCGGAAGGGGCATTGACTGACGCTAGGACGAATCTCGCAGACGTAATAGATGGAGCAGATCCTGATGAGATTTTGGTGGCAAAAGAGTTGATAGAGGAAAAGTTACAACAACTAAAGAATTTGATGGCTGGGACAGACGAGCTTGAGCTTAGGTCTTCGCAATTATCAGTTCAAGAACGAAATGACGCGCTTAACGACGCAATTGAAGATTATGCGGAGTGTGAAATACGCGCGCCTTTTTCAGGGAAGATTGCCGATCTATCAGCTTATGTTGGGCAGAGTGTTTCATCTAGCGGCGAAATTGCCACGATCGTTTCTGACAAGATGATGGTCAGCATTTCTTTGAATGAGGTAGATATCGCAAAAGTTCATCTTGGTGATAGGGCAAACGTAACATTTGACGCGATTGAAGATCTATCCATTACTGGTGAAGTTTTTGAGATAGATATTGTCGGGTCAACATCCTCTGGAGTCGTTAATTATGGCGTGCTAATTTCATTAGATACTCAAGACCAGCGCGTTCTTTCTGGGATGAGTATTAGTGTGATAATCACGACACAGGTTGTTCAAGACGCGTTGGTCGTTCCAAGCTCTGCCGTGAAAACGCAGGGGGACATCCAATACGTGGAAACAATTGATGGGGTAGATACATCATCTATAAATCCTTCAGGGGTGACTTCGCGATATAATCCAAAACAGGTTGTGGTTGAAGTTGGATTATCAAATGACATAGACTCCCAAATTCTTTCAGGATTAAGTGACGGCGAGATTATCATTACAAGAACGATCACTGATTCAAAAAAAGTGGATACATCTTCTTCGTCGTTATCAGCGCAAAATATTTTTAGCGGCTCAGGTAAACCACTTGGAGATTTTGTTCGTTGATATGATTGAATTAAGTGATGTAACAAAAACATACAAAACAGGAGCTGGGTCATTTCAGGCCTTGCGCGGAGTTAGCTTTAGAATTGAAGATGGTGAGTTCGTTGCGATAATGGGACCCTCTGGTTCTGGAAAGTCAACGCTAATGCATATTTTAGGAGCACTTGATACACCAACATCTGGGAAATATTTTTTGAATGGAAAAGACGTCTCTACATTATGCGAGGATGAATTGGTTGATATCCGTCTTGGGCAAATTGGGTTTGTTTTTCAGTCATTCAATTTACTTCCTCGCGCCACAGTATTGCGTAACGTTATGCTCCCATTGATATACAAGAGTGTTGAAAAATCAGAACGTGAGGCCAGAGCAAAAGTTTCTTTGGAATCCGTTGGGCTCTACGAAGAACATTATCACCATTTATCTAACCAGCTTTCTGGTGGGCAAATCCAGCGGGTCGCAATCGCGCGTGCGTTGGTTAATGACCCCTCTTTGATATTAGCTGATGAGCCGACTGGAAATTTGGATACAAAAACTAGTGAGATCGTGCTTGGTGCTTTTCAACGATTAAATCAAGAACAGGGACGCACAATAATTCTCATCACGCACGAAAAAGATGTTGCTGAACATTCTGATAGGATAATTCATTTTAAAGATGGCATGGTAGTAAGTGATACAAAGAATCAAAAAAATCTGCACTAAAATATGAAAGTTGAAGATTTTTTCGAGGAAACACTTATAGCGCTTTCATCAAACAGGGTACGTTCTGGTTTGACAATGCTTGGGATTGTGATTGGTATTAGTTCTGTCATTGTTATGGTAGCAATAGGGCAAGGTGCGCAGAGTTCAATTCAATCCAGTATTGAGTCGATCGGTTCGAATTTGGTTCAGGTAATGCCAGGCGCAAAGAGATCTTTTGGCGGTGGGGTGAGTTCTGGGCGTGGTACCGCGCAATCTCTGACGCTTGATGACGCTGATGAGATCGCGGCCAATATAGAATTCGTAAACGCTGTCGCGCCAGAAGTTTCCTCACGCTATCAGGTTACGACAAAAGGTGCGAATACAAATACTTCGGTTGTTGGAGTAACGGAGGCGTACCCAAATGTGAGAAACGTAAGTGTTGAATTAGGAGTTTTTATTTCAGATCAACAATCAAAGAGTTTGGCAAAGGTGGCGGTTGTTGGTTCTGCGGTTCGCGATGATTTATTTGGAGAAAATGGTGAGGCGGTCGGTAAAATAATTCGAATCAATGGAATACAATTTACTGTTGTCGGAGTAACAGAAGAAAAAGGGGGGAGTGGTTTTGGAAGTCAAGACGACATGGTTTATATCCCGATTTCTACAGCACAAAAGTATCTGACAGGAAATGAATATATAACGACAATCAGCGTGCAAGGAGTTGATTCAGATTCAATGACCGAGCTTCAAGACTCGATTACTAATTTGCTTCTCGAGCGCCATAATATCTCGGACGTGTCTTTGGCAGATTTCAATATTTTGAATCAGGCTGATATTGTCGAAACTGCATCAAGCGTGACGGGCACTTTTACAACGCTCCTAGCAGCAGTCGCTGGGATTTCTTTGTTCGTTGGCGGAATTGGAATTATGAATATGATGCTTACATCTATAACTGAACGCACTAAGGAAATTGGTTTGCGAAAAGCAATCGGCGCAAAGCGAAGTGAGATCAATACGCAGTTTTTGATGGAGGCAGTTGTGTTAACACTTGTAGGCGGTGTTGTCGGAATTATTTTGGGGGTTTGTGTATCTTTTATGCTATCAATTTTTGGAGTAATTCAAACGAGCATTTCAATTCCATCTATTGTTCTGGCGTTTGTCGTCTCGGTTGTTATCGGGATAATTTTTGGTTACTACCCAGCAAAGCGTGCCGCCAGTTTGGATCCAATTATCGCATTAAGATACGAATAATAACGTAATTTTATTTTTTATGAAGAAATACATTGTTTCACTCGTCGCGTGTTTTGTCTTAGCCGCTGGAGTTGGGTTTTATGGTGGGAGTTTATTTTCGAAGAATCAAAATAATATACCTCAAGATTTTGCAAACAGGTTCAACAGTAACTCTCTAATTGCGAGAGACTTTCAGGGCGTTGGAGAGAGAGTGCGTGCTGGCGGAGGATCAATTTCAGGTTCGGTTTTTTCTATTGATGGAGGGAGTATGATCATTCAATTGATAAATGGAGGATCAAAGATTGTATATTTTTCTGATCTAACAGAAGTAATAAAATCAGTTGACGGCACGATTGCTGATTTGACTACCGCTAGCAATGTGTTTGTGGCAGGTACCACGAATGAAGATGATAGTATAACCGCAACATCAATTCAGATTAGGCCTGAATTGCCGAAAGAGATTGCGCAGTAGGTTTTGTCGCTGTTTGTATCGCGGATTCGGGAAAAGAGCCATAAGTGTTTTTGTAGAGTGGCATTCCCATGTGGATACCTGCACATTAAAACACCAGACAAGCTGGTGTTTTAATGTGGTTCCCGGGCTTGGAATCGAACCAAGATTCACAGCTTCAAAGGCTGCTGTCCTGCCGTTAGACGACCCGGGAGTGTTGTCTAGGCGAAAAAATATCACGTTTTCAGTTTGGTTGCAACGATTCAGATGGTCGTGTCAAATCGTTGCCTTCTCAAATAACAAGTCGCTTCCGTAGAACAGTGAAGCGAGAGTCGAAACGTCGGATCCGTTTGTTGTGAGATACTCACGGGTGCCTGTTTTGTCAATTAGCGTGTCAATTTGTGGGTGGCGTAGCAAATAATTTTTTAGACTATCTGCCACGATGTTTCCTTGTGTAACTATATTGATATGGGCAGGTAGGTATTGACGGAAGAGATTATAAACAAGCGGATAGTGCGTGCAAGCAAGAAGCACCTCCTCAATTGCAGGATCCAGCGCCAGCATCTCATCGCAGAAATTTTTTACGAGCCCGTCACATTCGGAGCTTGTGTGTAGTCCTTTTTCGATAAGGTCAGTTAATCCAGGGCAGGCGACTTGGGAAATACGGATCGGACTCCCACCCCCCCTAGCCCCCCCTCGGGCAGGGGGGGGATTTATAAACTCTCGAATATACGCACCCGACACAACCGTTGCGGGTGTTCCAAAAATCCCGATTCGTTGTCCTCGTGTCGCGAGATATTCTACTGCCGGTCGTATCACGCCAAGCACTCGACGATCTGGATACTCGCGCGGCAACACCTCTCGCTGAATTCGACGCAGTGCCTGTGACGATGCGGTGTTACAAGCAAGCACAACCAAAGGACAGCCCTTATCAAACAAAAATTTCACGCCATCCAGGGTGAATCTAAAAATTTCATCTTGCGTGCGTACGCCGTATGGCGCGCGAGCGTTGTCGCCAAGATATATTGTCGAGATGCTCGGCAACAGTTCGTGAATCGGTTTCAACACCGTAAGCCCGCCAAAGCCTGAATCAAAAACACCTAACATATAGCGCTAGGATAATCGTTAATCGGAAAGTTGAGAAGGGTTGTTCCCTCGATGCGGATTATTGCTTGGGCGTTCGTCGGCTAGGCATACCGAAATCGAAGGTACAAATCGTCGTAATGCCTTCTCGCGGGGGATATTTTTGGTTGGCATATAGTCAAAGTTATGGCACCATATGATCATTATGATACACAAACCAACAGGACTTTTCATAGGCCGTTTCCAACCCTATCACCTTGGGCACCATCTTGTGGTCAAGGGTATGACAAAGCTTTGCGGCAAGATAATTATTGGGATCGGGAGTTCGGATAAATCAAAAACGTCGGACAACCCGTACTCTGCCCAGGAGCGGAAGGAGATGATCCAGCGTGCGCTACAGCTGGACAACATCATTCCGATTTTCGACGTGAGCTTTGTGGAGTTACCCGACTGTGGTGATGACGCGAAATGGACCGTGCAGGTTTTGGAGAAAGTTGGTCAGGTTGATCAGGTGTGGACAGGGGATGAATGGACGAAGAGATGTTTTGATGGGAAGGTGCCGATCAAAGATATAAAAGAGGTTCCAGGGATTAGCGGGACGGAAATTCGCACGATGGTGAAGGCTAGTGGGGACTGGCAAGAGAAGGTACCGGCAGAAATCGCGGTTACAATGAGAGAGTTGGGACTTGATCGAATAAAAAAATTATGAGCGAGACAACGAGACGCATTATTCCAAAAGAACGCAGGCTGATCCCAGCCCACACAAGTCGGGGCGAGGCGGCGCAAGCAGAGTCGCTTCCTCGAGATGAGCGCAAGCGTGTTGTAGAAGATTATCGAAACTTATTGCGCGAAGCAGAAGCCGCCAGAGCAATGGTGCGCAAGGTGCAGGAGCGAAGGAAGGAGGTTAAAGATAGTATTCGTGATGGCAAAGAAGATATTGTTATTAAAAAACAGCTTACATTGACTGATTCTGAACTTGGAAGATGGCTGGCGATTTTTGCGCGCCAAAAAAAGCAGATTGATTTGCTTAGGGAGAAGTATGGGAAAAAACTTGATCGCGCTCATCGAGAATGGATAAAAGAAAAGATGAATTTTGTAAATTTCAAAAGACTTTTTCATGGGCTTCAAAATATCGAGCGCGCGATCCGTGAATATTCACCAACGACTCTTGATAAGACTTCGGTTGCTATGCGAGAGCGCAAGCGTGGTGTCGCGTCACAAATGGAACGCAATCAAATGACCACCGCGTTTGAGACGGAAGACCAAACAGTTGAATCAGCGGCGAGTGAGATGACTGACGCGTTAAAATTTATTTTTGATGACGAGGAAACTGAAACAGCATTGCGTGAGGAGATAGCAAAATCAGTGAAGAGTATTGAGGCTGAAGGTGATAGGGAACTTTATACCTCAGAGATGACACTGCCCGACAAAGAGGCGTATGAGAGAAAGACGGTTGATTTTTCCGAGGTGTCATTATCTGAACTCGAGCAAGCGCGCGAAGATCTTCTGGTTGATTGTGAAACTGCTTGGGCAAAACCAGGTGTGCAATATCGTTGGTTTGAATCACAGTTCAGTCAATGGACCCAAGCGAACTTGAGAGGCGATCGTGTACTCGAGTTTCCATCTGTAATCAAAGTGATGAATGAATTGGATGACATTGAAAGAACGTATAAGCGCACGACCATTGGCGGTGTTTTGGTTGGAGAACCAGGAGTAGGTAAAACAACGATGGTTGAACATTTTCTTGGAAAGAAGGGAAGGAAACCCGTTTGCATTGACATGTCAGAGGAAGTAAGTCGCTATCAGCTTTATGGAAGCCCGTCGATTCAAACCGAGTCAAGCATGGATCAGCACAGAAAATTTGCTGACGCGATTGCTGGAATGAATGACAATGAAATCAAAAAGCTTGTTAAAGAGCACGCGGAAAAATTAGGCGGCGCGATGAGCGCGTTTTCGCAGGAAGAGAAGGAAGTGGTAGCTTCTGCACAATTAGTTGAGCAGGTTTCCGAAGAAGGCTCTGGCGCGGATATCAAAGCCAGCGCCGCGCTTGTGCGCGAACGTTTGCATGAAATTGTCAGCAAGGCATACAGGAGTGATGTCGCTAAAAAACTGGAAGATGTTACAAAGAAAAACGGTTGGCGCGATGGTATTGTGATTCACGCTCTGCGCAATAACTACCCACTGATTATTGACGAGTTCAATAAGGCAAAGTCTTGGACCCTTTTGCACCGCTTATCTGAAACCGAACCTGGCACCAAGTTTTATTTTGCTGACAACAACGAATGGATTGATGTGCCTGAGGATTGGCGTATGTATTTTACTGGCAACATTGGTCAAAGGCATGGGACATTTGGCGTGCGCGAAGCATTCGCTAGTCGTATTGGCGGAAAGGTAATTAAGGTTGAAACCCCGCCACCAGAGGAAGAGCGTACCGCTATGCTGACAATGATTTGTGACAGTGACGCGCGTTTGATGCGCCCACCTAGCGATGTTGTGAATCTGCTGTTTTTTATCAAGGACGTTGTTCCAAAGGTACGAAATGCCATTCAGGATCAGAGTAACGTGATTCCAATTTCATATCGTTTGGAAAGGGACTTGGCAGAGCAACTTGTTGATTATGAAAAAATGATGCCTCGTCGCGCAACGCTTGATGAAGCGCTGTTGAGAGTTCTGTTGCGTCCTTACGTTGTGTTCGAAGCTGGTGAGATACCAAAAAATATCGCGCGCCTGTGCGTTGCCGCCGGGTTGTTGCTTGGGAAGGAAGTGGAAAAGGAAGTGATCAAGTGGACAGGTTTTACTGAAAAAGAATTGGAAGAAAAGCGGAAGGATCGAGCAGGAATCGAGATTGACCCAAGCGCGGCTTTATCAGCAATGCGAGATAGCGATCAACAGGCAATGGTTTCTGAGCTTCCTGAAGCAACGCATATTTAGTATATGACTCAACCATCTGGTGAGCACGGGGGCGTGGGAGCAAACGAAAGAGAAACAGAATTAAACAGCAGGTTCCTTGAGACAGTTGTTGACCCAACTTTTTTGAAGTACATAAGCAACGCGAGTGGAGGTTTCGCTTACACCGTTCTTGACTCCGCGCCTTCTGGTGTCAAAACGGACGTTGGTTTTACTGATATGCGTACGCGGCGGATTTACATGATCCGAAAGGCACTGGAACGATTTTTGGGAAGTGAAGATGGCACGAGAAAGATCAGAGGGTTTTTGGCGCACGAGGCTGGTCATCACGCGCCAGACGTTGTTGTTTTGGACAAGATGTTGAGAGACCAAATTGGAAAATCAGAATATGAACCAATAGATTTTAAGCAGGAGTTCGATCTTGATAACGATAAGGAAGCTTTAGGTGGCCGAGTGCCAGTGAGGCAACTTTTTTGGCGAGCCGTAAGCGCGAATGTGAATAATGTCGCGCTTGATATTTGGCTTGAACAATTGATGGGCAAAGCGCCATTTGTTTCAGCAAAACGAGATTTTCAAATACTTTATGAATTAGAAGATCATTCAAGGCAATTGAGGGGGTTGCCAATACACGATCAGTTTACGCAGTGGATTGTTGGTGAGCAGAGATATTTGCATTCAGAAAAACGGATGACAAACGCCGCGCGTGCGAGAGAGGTGGAAAAGGCGATGAAAACAGTTCTTGATCCAGAGACACAGAAGGCTGTAAATGAATTGCTGAAAAAAGGAGCGATGCGCGCTCTGATGGACGTGACAGCGTGGGAGGGATTTTCATCCACGACTCAAGACCAGGAACGCGCGATCAAGTTAAAGTTTGAAGCGGTAATGGGGTATATTCTTCCTGCTTGGGCATCTCTATTAAAAAAGTCGCTTGACAAGGCGTTCGACAATTCGAATGTTCCGCCGTTCGATTGCAAAAAAAATGATGATGAGACAGACGAGGAGTACGTGGCAAGGCGTCAAAGTGAAGAGAAAATATACTTTTCCAAAATGGCAGTTATTCGATATGAGTTACTGCGTAAATTGTTAGAAGATGATGTCGCGTTTGGACAAGGGAAATATGGTGTTGGCACTCCAGATTTCGCAACAGAAGCAGAGCGCGAAGGTGCGTTAGGGAATATCTCGCCAATGCCTTCCAAGGGCGATCGTGCGCGACCACAACCGCGTAAGGCGACTTCAGATGAGTTGATGCGCGAGCGGATGCGAGGGGAGCTTGATAATATGAATCGGAGGAGGATCGAGGAGGACGCTGATAGATTTGGAGTTAGCGCCGAATCGTTGAGACAATTATTGGATCTCATAAAGAAGTATGAGACTGAAATAAATGAACTAGCGGAAGGTTTGGCAGAGTCGTTTCTTTCGCAACGTCGCGCGGTTACGGAGTATCACAGACTGGAGGGGCGACTTACGCTTGGGATGGAAACGTTCGCGATTGCTGAAGCGCGTCGTGGGAATGATGAGGCAATGGTGCATGAGGCTGAAGTTCAGGCGTCAGATTTTACATCAACAGATGTGGAATTGTTGCTTGATACTTCTGGCTCGATGCAAGGCGGTCGTCTTGAGATTGGTCTCGCATTCACGGTTGTACTGCAGGAAGCGTTCAAAAAAGTTCAGCAAATGTTGAGAGATGAGCAGCTTTTGAGACCAGAGGACGAACAGCCTTTGCGCATTGGATCAGCGGGTTTTACAGACACGCCATATCGCGTAAAAAAATTATCAGAACCATTGACAGACAAATCGTTAGCTCAGCTGATCCATCAAGCAAACACGCGCTCGGGAGGAACGGACGATGCCGCGGCAATTGAAGCGTTGAGCACTGAATTCAAAAAAAACAGCGAGGCAACATTAAAGTTTTTGGTTATTATTTCTGACGGAGAGGGGAACCCTGGCGCGGTGCAATCGATTATTGATTCAATTGAAAAATCAGATGACATGCTTGTTGTGGTGTGTGGGTTGGGTTCGGATCCACAAAGTGTAATTGACACATATGACAGCATGTTGAAAGGGAAGGGGATTTCAAACGTTTTGCCTTTGGTGGGGGATAGCGTAAAGGAAATTTTACCCGAGCTGATTAAGTTCCTCAAAAAGAAGATCGCGGATAAAACAAACAAGATGAGCGTATGAGAATGCCAGGAACAATTGAAGCGTCTCCTCGTTCACAGAGGGGTTGTGATGTGTTGAGAGATCGTGAGTCAGGCGATCAAGAAGAGCCTCTTTTTGATTTGAAGGTTGAAGTGACAAGTAAAGATATTAGTAAGATGAGAGAGTTCATTCAGAGGTATCGGACAGAAGAAAATTGGGATAGTTTCATTCGTTTTGCTTCTACGTTCGTTCGTTTATTTCCAGACAAGAAAGATGATTATATTTTGAGTACTGAAGAATTCGAAAAATTGAAGAGGTGGTTGGAAAGAAAATTGACAGGTGAAGGTCCTGACCGCGATCCAACGTCTTGTACTTATTTAACTTGCGGATTTTTGTTGTTATATCAAAGTGAGATGGGGAGTATTGATTTGAACTGGTTGAGAGATGCAATGAACAAAAGGGTTAAACGATCTCTCAACTCATGGACTGGATACATTCACGATATTTATCATCGTGCTATGCTTTTTCCTGATACCGTTGACGGTCTTGAGGGGGCGGGTGTCTTTGATGGAATAAAAGATTATCTCGAGGTGTTTCGAGATAGAAAATCGTGGGGTACTTATAGTGAATCTGCTTCACGTGTTATTACTCTTTTTCCAAAACACAGGGGAGAAATCAAAAGAGATAAGGAAATTTTTGAATCTGGGCGAAAAAGACTTGAGAGACATAGAAAGTTCAATCAGTGGGACGCCTTCGCAATGGACGCTCTTGATCTGTACGTTCTTTCTTCAGAAAAATCTGAAATCGTAGGAATCGGTCAAGTTGCTGTCACCCCTTATGCTCCAAGACTTATGGCAGAACCAAAACCACTTCCGGATAGATCCGCGGCGTGATCCTCCATAAATATGCGTATTCGACAAGAGACAACCGAAATTTATCCACGTCCAAAACCTGGGGCACGGGCACTGGAAAAATTTGAAGATAATGACGACGTCCGTTCATTTGATTTGAATACGGATGTGCCGAAAGCGGTTTTAGAGAAATGGGATTCTGACCTATCCGACTATAAGGAATACGCCGGAGGTGAGGATTGGATTTGGAATGATTTTCTTTCTTTAGCGAAGCGAAGCGTAAACCGCGGGGGCTTGCCCCCGCGATGGATAGCTTCCCCGCCGCAGGCGGGGTAGACTATCCATCGTATGGAGCTAACCAG
>JAGVQB010000032.1 GCA_020051955.1 bacterium
AAAGGAATACATCAAGTTACACTCGGCCCAGCTCAGACTGTTTGACGGCGTGTAGTCAACCGATACCCCGCCAGCTTGCTGCGGGGTAGTTCATTATGAGGAAACGTGTGAACAATATTTCTATTCAACTCACTAACAACACATTGTGAAAACACCATCAACTTTTTCCGTGATACGCTCAAAGCACATTGCAATTTCTAAAGCCAGACGCGAGATCTCATGTTGGTCGAACGAGGCGCTAAGTAAATCTAAGCGGTCGATTTTTTCAATGCACAGAGGCGATATGCAAAGCGCCTCGTCTTTGTTGGAACAGGCAAGCGCGCTCTTTAAACAATGCGAGAAAACATTCGTTCGTTTAAGAGAGCTTTCCAGCGAGGGCGCGTATCGCGCGGCACTGGAAGAGTACGCGGAGGCCCGACTGTTTGAGTGCTATCTTGCAGCGGGCAAGCTTGGGAAACTCGAACCACGCGCGATGGATCCGTCCGTGTATCTTGCTGGTCTGTGTGACACAACAGGGGAGATGGTGCGATACGCGGTGCGACAAGTGACGCTTGGAAATCCGCAGGCTGTTCATGATGTGCACGAGACGGTCGCGACAGTGATTGAATTTTTACTTGATTTGGATTTGACTGGTTACTTGCGCACGAAGTTTGATCAAGCGAAGAAGAACCTCGGTAGGCTGGAGGAGATGACGTATGATTTAGCGATAAGGGGGAGTAGGGGAGTAGGAATATGAATCAGGCTTATCCGTGGTTGTTTCATCGCAACGAAGTTGATCTCTTGGAAGATGAGATTGAGGATTTGTTTTTCAAACATGGGCGTGGTTTAAAGAGCAACGCGATGAGTTTTGAGGTTAGGGTGTTGCGTGAACAGATGCGCGCGGAAGAGCAATCAGAGGCAGAGCTCGCTTGGAGACTTGGCGTGAAAGGGATTGGGCTTTTCGCGGGTTCGGATGATTCTGAGAGTCGATATTCAGATCAAGTTCGTTCGCACCCTTTGTATCAGTTTTCGCGGTTATGGGCGCGGTCTTTGCGAGACGTTGGGAAGAGTGGATACATGACAAGCGGTGAAGGCAGAAAAGATTATTTTCGGATTTTTGCGAATGCGAATTTGGTTCCAATCAAAATTTTTATCGCACTACTTGAAAGTGGGCAAGAAGATCAGATAGGACTTGAAGTCGCGAGAGAATCCTATGGGCTGACGCTATTATTTTTAGGTCGCATCCAAGATTCGCTTGTGTCTTTGCGAAACGAGATTGGAGTTTCGAGTTTAATCGAACGACTTATAATAGAGGGCGAGAGTTTGCGCAAGGTCGTCCAGATTCAAAGCGACGAGCTTGGACAAAGCGGGCGTTTTGTATGAAAAATGATCAGGTAACAGCGATAGTGCCAGCGTATAACGAAGAAGCTACTGTGGCTGGCGTCGTTGAGGTTTTGACGCGCGCGCCGTGCGTTGGTGAAGTTATCGTCGTGTCAGACGGTTCATCAGACAACACCATCGAGAGAGCGCGTGGCGCGGGCGCGCAGGTGATCGTGTCAAAAGAAAATCACGGAAAAGGATACGCAATGCAAATGGGCGCTTCGCGCGCGAGCGCGGAAGTGGTTGCTTTTTTTGACGCTGATCTCATGGGGCTCACTACAAAACACGTGGAGACGCTCGTGCGGCCGGTTCTTCTTGGGAAGCGTGTGATGAACGTCGCGATTCGTAGTCGTGGCAGGTTCATAAACCGAATCGCGAAACACATGCCGCTTATTTCCGGCATCCGAGCTATGCGACGCGGAGTGATTGGGGAAATACCACCAAAGTATCTCAAGGGTTTCATGGTCGAAAGCGCGCTAAATTATTTTTGCCGCTCGCGAGGATATAAATACGGGACGGTCGTGTTTACAGGCATCACGATCAGACATAAGTACGACAAGGTGTGGTTTGGCAAAGCTGTGTTACAATATGCAAAGATGTCATGGCAGGTGGTGAAGGCGATTGTTGTGGTTAGGGTGGCGAGGGTGAGGGGAAGGTTTTAATGAAATTTGGAATTGTTGAATTGCAAAATTGTTAAATTGTTGTGTGTCAAGACGGCTGGTAGAAAACAAGAGGTCTATCTACCCAACCATTTAACAATTCAACCATTTAACAATTTAACAATCCAATCCTCCATCTTCCTCCGTTCTTACAGATTCACACCAAGCGCTAATAACCAACCAACCTTCAATTCCAATTATGTCCATCGACCTTTCGTCAATTAAAAATTTTCAAGACGCGACAGTTACAGTGATGGGACTTGGACGACACAAAAAAGGCAGTGGCATTGGTGCTGCAAAATGGCTGATGCGTCATGGCGCGCAACTTGTGATTACGGATCTTAAAGACGAAGAAGAATTGCGCGAATCGGTTGAGGAGATAATGAAGTGGTACAGCGAATATAAAGAATCAATGCCCGATCGAGATATTTATCAACCAGTGTTTGTGTTGGGCAAGCATGAGGTGGAAAATTTTACGGACGTGGATCTAGTGGTACAGAATCCAGGTGTTGCGCGTGAGTCCGAGTTCGTTTTACTCGCGCGCGAGAATGGCGTGCGAGTTGAAAGCGATATCTCGCTTTTTTTCCGATACTGTCCATTTCCGATTTACTCGGTAACCGGCACGCGCGGAAAATCAACCACGACTTCACTGTTGGGTGAGATGCTCAAAATCAAACACCCAAGGACTGTCATCGCCGGCAACATCACGCGTTCTCCGCTTGAGGATCTGGATTGGCTTTTGGAAGAGAGTGAGCCCGTGCCAATCGTGCTTGAGCTTTCCTCGTGGCTTTTGGAGAGCATAGAGGGTTCTGGTATGGGGCCGCAGATTGGGATTCTCACCAACGCGTTTAAGGATCACCTTGATCGCTATCCATCGTTTGAGGCATACATCCACGCGAAGGAGCTTATTTTTCAAGAACAAAAACCAGAACAGATCGCGATTTTGAACGCGGACCAGGAGATTGTTGCGCAAATGGCGTCGAGTATCCCATCGCGTCACGTGTATTGGTTTTCACACTCTCAACTTCAAGAGGGGAAAGACGGCGTTTATTGCGAAGGTGATAATTTGGTGCGTCGCGTGGGTGGCGTTGAGACAAATTTTGCGCACGTTCACGACTTGAAACTCGAAGGCGAGCACAACATTATGAACGCGCTTGCCGCGTCTATTGCCGCGCATTTGGCTGGCGTGCCAGACGATCAAATCCATTCAACGCTCAAAATTTTCGCGGGGCTTCCTGGTCGTCAGGAAATTTTGGGAGAGATAGAAGGCGTGATGTACGTGAATGATACGACAGGCACTTCCCCAGAAGGCGTGATGGCCGCGCTTAAGCGGTTTGGAAAAGGTGGCAACATCGTGCTTATCGGTGGGGGCAGTTCAAAGGGGTTGAGTTTCGTCGAGCTCGGGAAGATGATCGGCGAGCAGTGTAAGTTTGTGGTTGTGTTTGAAGGAACCGCGGCAGACGATTTTGAGCGCGCGATTGGAGAGGGTGCGATTACTGCCAGAGCAGGATCAATGGCAGAAGCAGTAAAACTCGCGCGCGCGAACGCGAAGTTGGGGGACGTCATTCTTCTTTCTCCAGGTACCTCAAGTTTTGGAATGTTTAAAAATGAGTTCGACCGCGGTGATCAGTTTGTCGCGGAGTTTGAGAAAATAAAAGCAATAGTGAAATGAGGATGTCTTCTGGCTTATGGCAAGAAAAATAAACTACGACGAATGGTCAAAAGAGGAGCTGATAAAAGAGCTTCGCCGTATCAAAGAAATGAAATACGGCCTTGTTTGGCATAGGGATTTGCCGGAGGAAAAAATTGATATTCTTATCAATCCCGACGCACGCACACCCAGTGAGATGTTTCCCAATGAAATGTCAGGCAAGCCGTTTCCGATTTTGAAGGAAACCAAAAGCAAAGAGGTAAACGGCGATAAAGGCAAGCCAGTAAATTTGCTGATTGAGGGCGACAACTATCATTCGCTCGCGGTTTTGAATTTCACTCACCAAGAGACGATTGATTTGATTTACATTGATCCACCCTATAACACCGGCAACGATGATTTCATTTACAACGACAAAATCAAAAGCGGCTATGTAAAAAGAGATGACCCATTCAGACACAGCAAATGGCTTGCCTTTATGGAAAAACGCTTGAAACTCGCAAAAAATCTTCTCAAAAAAGACGGTGTGATGTTTATGAGCATTGACGACAACGAATTTGCTCAACTGAAATTACTTGCCGATGAAATTTTTGATGAGAAGAATTTTATTATTGATGTTATCTGGAACTCAAGAAAATCAGTTTCTAGCGATGCGATTGTTTCTCTAAATCACAATCACACGCTTTTATACGCAAAGGATATTGATGTATTGAGAGAAGTTATTAAAAAGAATGGTAAATTCAAACTTCCAGCGCAAGAACAAAAGTTTTCAAATCCTGACAATGACCCAAGGGGGCGTTGGGTTGCCGATCCGTTTGAAGCTGCAGGAGTGCGAAAAAATCTGTCTTACGCAATCAAGAACCCGAACACGGGCGAAATCTATTATCCGGTAAAGGGTCGCCATTGGGCCGTACTGGAAGAAGAATACTTTAAGCTACTCAAAGACAATAAAATTGTCTTTGGCAAAAATGGTAAAGGAAAGCCGTCGCGTAAAAGATTTTTGAGCGATGCGATGGAAAAGGGAATGACTCCAAAATCAATTTGGGACGATGTTGGAACGACTACAAATGGAACGCAGGAATTAGAGGATATTCTGGGAGAAAAGAAATTCAACAACCCCAAGCCAGTTTCGCTCATACAGAAAATGCTGGAGCTAACGACCGACAAAAATAGTATTGTGCTTGATTTTATGGCTGGCTCGGGAACAACTGGCCACGCCGTCTTGGAAGCAAACAAAGAGGACGGTGGCAATCGGCAGTTTATTCTTTGCACAAACAATGAAAATAATATCTGCACCGATGTTTGTTATCCTCGGCTGAAAAAAGTTATCAAGGGCTATAAAAACACCAAAGGCGAAAATGTCGCCGGACTTGGCGGCAATTTGAAATACTATGTTTGCGATTTTGTGGAGGCCGAGTCAACGGACAGAAACAAGCGAAAACTGGTAAGTGAATCAACCGAAATGCTTTGTATCCGCGAAAACGCTTTTGAACTGGTACAAGATGAAAACAATTTTAAGATTTTCAAAAACAGCGACAAGTATCTCGGCATTGTTTTTTACGAGGAAGCCATTAGCGACTTCAAAAAAGCAATTAAGAAAATCAAAG
Organism: bacterium; assembly: GCA_020051955.1. GTDB lineage: Bacteria > Patescibacteriota > Patescibacteriia > UBA9934 > GWF2-40-263 > JACRJW01. The sequence continues at coordinate 5,277 of JAGVQB010000032.1, forward strand.
GGCATTTCAATACCTATGTCTTTTCGCTCGGCGACGACCCGCACGAAAAACAATTTGCCGATGTAAAAGATAAGGTTGCGCTTTGCGCCATTCCCGAAGTGATTTTGAAAGTTTATCGGGAGATTTTTAAGTAAAACACTATGTGGATTGAATTCAAAAATTACCAAGAAAAAGCCATCGTAAAGTTGAAGCAGGAAGTCAACGAGCTTTTGGATGTGGAAGGAAATAAAATCTGCATTTTCAAGTCGCCGACCGGCTCCGGCAAGACGCTGATGATGGCAGAATTTTTGAAGCGGCTTATTGATTCTCGTATTGACGGCAAAAAGTTTTCTTTTATCTGGATTGCCGTCAATAAACTGCACGACCAAAGCCGCAATAGCTTGAAAAAATACTACGACCAGTTTGGCGTTGGCCTCAAGTGTTCTTATTTTGAAGATTTGGACGAGCGAAAAATCAGCGGAAATGAGATTTTGTTTTTGAACTGGGCGAGTATCAACAAGAAAGGCAACATTTATGTCCGCGAAAACGAGCGCGGCAACAACCTTTCCAACATTGTCGCCCGAACCAAAGACGAGGGCAGGATTGTCATTCTCATCATTGACGAAAGCCACCGAAACGCCGAAACGGAAAAATCCAAAGAACTGATTGAGGACATTGGCCCCAAGATAACGATTGAAGTTTCGGCGACCCCCCAACTCAAAGGTGTATTTCGTGGCGTTGAGATTGAACTGAAAGATGTTAAAGACGAGGGAATGATCAAAAAAGAAATTGTTATCAACCCCGGATTTGAAGATTTTAAGCTGGACAAGAAAATCGCGGACAAAACAGCTGACGAAATTGTGGTGGAAACCGCCTTGAAAAAGCGCGTTGAACTTGCCAAGTTATACGAGGCGGAAGGGTCAAATGTTAATCCGCTCATGCTTATTCAAATTCCTGACAACCGCATGGGATTGATTGATAAAAAAGACGCGGTGGTGCGGTTGCTCGGCAAGTATGGCATTACAACGGAAAACGGAAAACTGGCGATTTATCTTTCGGACAAGGACAGCAAAATCAACCTTGAGAATATTGAGAAAAACGAAAACGAGGTTGAGGTGATGATTTTCAAACAGGCCATCGCCGTTGGCTGGGATTGCCCACGCGCCGCAATTTTAGTTTTGTTCCGCGAATGGAAAAGCATAGTGTTTTCCATTCAGACCATCGGACGCATTATGCGTATGCCCGAACACGATCATTATAAAAATGCGGGATTGAATCTCGGTTATGTTTATACCAGTTTGAGTAATATCGGAATCGCCGAAGATATTGCCAAAGAATACATAACGGTTTTTGAGGGTAAGCGGCGTAACGATTACAAAAATATAGATCTGACTTCTTATCACTCCAAACGTTTCCGCGAAGAAACTCGCTTGTCATCGGATTTTGTGCCAATTTTTTTTCAAGCGGCAGATGAATTAAAGCTCAAGGATCGCATATCGCTCAAACACAGCATTGTTGATACCAAGCTTATCGCAAGCGGAAAAGTTACCGATGTTGACAAAGAAACAAAAAGCATTGAGAAGAAAGGTACGTTGGATATTCCAAAAAATGAAGTTGAACTGCAAATTGCTTTTGACTATTTTGCAAGAGAAAATGTCTTGCCTGATTTTGCCCCAGAGCTTCGCTCTATAAAACGCATTAATGATTCTTTGTATCGCTTCTTTGATAAGTCGTTCAAGATGGGAGTTGATGACTGGCCAAAAATTCAAGCCATTGTTTTGGCCGAAGAAAACCGCCAAGCCGCGATTGATGTTATCAATCGGGCCAAAGAGCTTTACAAAGATGTTGTTGGCAAGGGCAAACACGAAATTGTGCAAAATGACGAGCCGTGGAATGTTCCGCGGGTAATCAACTACAACTTGAATTTCGTTGAAAAGGATTATAAGCGATCCATTGTTCAGCCATATTTTGCCAAAATAAAAGGTACTGACAATCTTTCGCTTTTTGAGGAAGACAGCGATGTTGAGGTTTCGTTTATTGAATACCTGGAAAAAGCCAAACAAGTGAAATGGTGGTTTAAGAACGGCAGGCAGGACGGCTCGTATTTTGCCGTGCCCTACGTTGAGAATGGGCAGGATAAGCCGTTTTACCTTGATTTCGTAGTAATGCTCAATGACGGTCAGCTAGGCTTGTTTGATACGAAAGGCGGCATTTATGCCAAAACCGCCACGGAACGCGCCGAGGGGCTGGCGGAATACATTGCAACGAAAAACAAGAAAGGCAAAAAATTGTTTGGCGGTATTGTTTTGAAAGATAAGAATAGCTGGCGGTTCAACGATAGTAAAAAATACTCTTACAACCCAAACGATTTGAAGGATTGGAAGTTTTTGGATTTGGATTGATATGTTTAAAACCATTGTCCGTCATTTTATTCCGATACCGCTTATCAAGATTTATCACTACCTGCTCGCATGGCTGGCGGCGGCTTGGTTTGGGCATCCATCAGAGGCGATGATCGTGGTTGGAGTGACAGGAACAAACGGGAAATCCACGACCACGCAGTTTATCGGACGCATTCTTGAGCACGCCGGGCATCGCGTTGGATGGACAACTACGGCAAGTTTCAAGGTCGCTGATCGCGAATGGGTGAATGATAAAAAGATGACGATGCTTGGACGGTTTCAAACGCAACGTTTACTGCGAGAGATGGTTGACGCGGGGTGTGAGTACGCGATCGTGGAGACCTCCTCGCAAGGTATTGCGCAGTCGCGGCACATTGGAATCAATTATGACGTGGCGGTTTTCACCAATCTGACACCAGAACACATTGAAGCGCACGGCGGTTTTGAGAATTATAAAATGGCAAAGGCTAAGTTGTTTGAGAGATTATCAGCGTTGGCACGTAAGAAAATCAACGGCGAGGAAATCGAAAAGACGATCATTGTAAACCTCGCGGATCCGCACGCGGATTTTTTTCTTTCCTTCAAAGCTGATCGGTATGCTGGGTTCGCGATCGAAGAAGCCGGAGAGAATGCTGTACGACTTAACACGTTGCCTGTTATCGCAAAGACGCCCGCGTACGAAGCGGGTTGCACGATGTTTTCGCTTGGTGATCAGTTGATGCATCTTAAACCCATTGGGCGATTTAATCTTGAGAACGCTCTTGCCGCCATTGCTGTTGCGCAGAGGTTTGGGGTGAGCGGTAGGGCTTTGTGTGACGCTGTTGAATCTCTGCGCGATGTGCCAGGCAGGTTGGAAAGAATTGACGAAGGTCAAAAGTTCACAGTGATCGTGGATTACGCGTATGAGCCAGCGGCGCTTGGCGCGGTGTATGAGGCAATAAAGTTGGTGTCGCACGCCAAGATTATTCATGTCCTTGGTTCAGCTGGAGGCGGGAGGGATGTCGCGCGCAGAGAGGTTCTTGGACGCATGGCCGCGTGTCACGATGACATTGTGATCGTGACAAACGAAGATCCTTATGATGAGGATCCAATGAAAATTATCAACGATGTCGCGGACGCGGCTAAAGCGGCTGGGAAACAGGATGGGGTGACGCTGTTTCGGATTCTCGATCGCCAGGAAGCAATCAACCAAGCAATCGCTCTCGCGCAAAGCGGAGACCTTGTGCTTGTAACAGGAAAGGGAAGTGAACCAGTGATGGCTGTCGCGGGTGGAAAGAAGATTCCTTGGGATGATCGCGTTGCCGTTCGCAAGGCTTTGAACAGGTCGGTATGACAACACCTAAATTTATTGAACTCAAAGCTCACGAGGAAGTGTTGGAAGTCATTCGGGCTTCGCTTGTTACCCGTGTGTTGAAATTTTTCCTGCTTGTTGTGTGGTTGGCTTTGCCTTTCTTTTTTCTTTTCCCGCTTTGGCGGGAGGGGAGATGGGGGATCATCGTGTTCTTGGTGTGGGTCTTGTTCGGAGCTATTCTGATTCTGCGCGCTTATCTCATATGGTTTCGCACGGCGTTTATCATTACGGATCAGCGCGTTGTTGACCATGACCAGCAAGGCTTTTTCCACCGCGTCGTGACAGAGGCGCGATACGACCAGATTGAAGAGGTGAGTTACAGTATCAGCGGGCCGTGGGCGACAATTTTTCGGTACGGGACATTGAGTCTTCAACTTAAAGGCTCTTCAGCCGATATAGTTATAGATCGCGTGAACCGACCTTCTCGATTCGCAAACCTAATTAACGACTTGCGGAACGAGACAAACACAAGCCGAACTTCAAATGAATCCATCTAGATCATCCTTTATTTATCGTTTGATCCATTGGCGATTCCTTGTCTTCGTCAATATTTTTGTAATCATTTTTTTGGGGATTGCTTTCGGGCGAGAAGCTGTTCGCAGTCGCGCCATCGATGCTGACATTCATAATCTGCAAAACCGTATCGATACATTGTCAACACGAAATTATGAGATCGCGGAGCTTCAGAACGCGCTGGGGACAGAATCATTTATCGAAAGAGAGGCGAGGTTGAAACTTGGGCTCAAGAAACCTGGGGAGTCGGTGGTTGTAATTCATGACGATTTAGCGACGCAGGACGGCTCGACTTACGGGAGTGACCCAAACGATCCACTTGATCTGGTGATTGACGAAGGCGCGTTGCCCGTCTCGTTTGCCAATCCGACAAAGTGGTGGTGTTACTTTTTTGATAAACAGTCCTATAAAAAGATTTCCGACTTATGACCGATCCCTCCTCCCTCACCCCTCACCCCTCATCCCTTCCCACTCCTCCCTCACCCCTAAAGACCTTTTTCAAAACGCCGCGTGGCAAGATGGTTGTGATTATTGGGTGTGTGGTCATCCTTTTGTTTGTCGCGTTCTCGCAAGTTTATAGCAGACCAATGGACGATCCGTTCGTGCGCGTGATGGCGAACATCATTCCGTTTCCAGCCGTGGTCGTTGATGGGACGTCTGTTTCTCTAAAAGATTTTCTCGCGGAGTACAACGCGCTTGAGCAATATTTTGAGGAACAGGGGAGCGAAGGACCAAACAGTGATGACCTGGAAATCGCGATAGCAGACACGATCATTAATAAATTGGTGATTCGAAAGCTCGCCGCACAGCGAGGCATCGTTGTCGATGAAGAGAGCGTTGAACAATATTATCAAGATGTGATCGCGTCCGAGGAGAGCGAGGAGGCTTTTGTTAAGGAGCTTGATGAGTCGTTTGGATGGAGCGTGGAGGATTTTAGGACGAAAGTCGTTGAGTCGATCGTGCTTGCTTTGCAGATGAATGATGAGGTGCTAAATAACGCGGAAGATCAGATGCAACGTAGGGAAGCTATTGATGGTGCTTACGCGCGATTGCGTAATGGAGAGGATTTCGCGACAGTCGCGAAAGACATCCATTCTGGGTTTGATGCCGCGTTTGAAAGCGATCTGGGTTACGTTTCGCAATCTATTATTCCGTCGACCTGGGTTTCCGCGGTTGAGAATCTTCCAGAGGATTCATATACAGAAGTGTTAGAACTTCCTGAAGGGTTTGCCATCTTCAAAGTGGAAGAGCGGATTGTCGCGGGTGATGATACGCAGTTGCACTTACTTGTCGTGAGCGTTCCGAAGAAGACGTTGGAGGAAGTTGTTGGGGAGTATCTCGAAGGCGCGAAAGTGAAGAGAAACGTGGGGGGAAATTAATTATACAAAAACATCCGCTATCGCGGATTTTTTTGATGGAGCCGATGGCGGGATTCGAACCCGCGACCTCTGCTTTACGAAAGCATGGCTCTACCAGCTGAGCTACATCGGCAAAAAATGTTTTTTTTGATAAAAGTTTTCATTGGAGCGGGATACGGGAATCGAACCCGCATCTCTTGCTTGGGAAGCAAGTATACTACCACTGTACTAATCCCGCGTTGATCGGTATCATATAGGTGATTAGTGACAAGGTAAAGAGGTGATGAGGTGGGGAGGTGTAGGAAGGGAAGAAATGAAACAACGATTTCATAGCGATCTCTCGTCCTGTCCGAAACCACCTCCCCACCTAAACACCTAACCACCTTCCTCCATGATCCGTTTCAAAAATGTTTCTAAAATCTACCCGCCCAATGTTGTGGGCGTTGAATCAGTCAGCCTTCATATTCAACCAGGAGAGCTTGTTTCGATTGTGGGTAAAAGTGGAACTGGAAAGTCAACGCTCGCGAAAATGTTATTCGCGGAGGAGCGGCCAACGCGCGGCATAATCGAGATCGGCGGATGGGACATTACGCACATAGCCGATAAAGACATTCCGCTTTTGCGTCGTCAGATTGGGGTTGTGTTTCAAGATTTTAAGTTGCTTCAACAGAAAACGGTTTACGAAAACGTGGCGTTTGCGTTGCAGGTGGCAGGCGAGCGTCCCAGTAGGATTCGCGACGTTGTCCCAACCGTCCTGAAAATTGTTGATCTTGAGGATAAACACGATCGTTATCCGCGCCAGCTTTCTGGCGGGGAACAACAACGTGTCGCAATAGGCCGTGCGCTAGTTCATTCTCCAAAGGTTCTTGTTGCCGATGAGCCCACAGGGAACCTCGACACCATCAACACTCGCGAGATCGTTGATATGTTGCGCAAGATCAATGAGTTTGGGACAACGGTTGTTTTGGTAACTCACGATCGCGAAATGGTGAATAGTTTGCGCAAACGTGTTATCACGCTTGAGAATGGGAGGATTGTTGCGGATGTAGAAGAGGGGAGGTATCGGATATGAAGGTGGTCAGGTGGAAAGGTGGAAAAGGTGATGAGGTGGTTAGGTGGTGAGGTGTTTCCGGACTGTCCGAACCACCTCCCCACCTCCCCACCTCCCCACCTCCCCACCTCCCCACCTCCCCACCTCCCCACCTCCCCACCTCCC
>JAGVQB010000048.1 GCA_020051955.1 bacterium
CCGGGCGCATACCTTGTTGTCGAATCCCCTGCTGGAAAGCTCAACAACGACACTGACACAATCATCCTTCGAGACCCAGCCGGAGTTGTAATCGACGAAATAACTTATGGAGTCGAGACGCTCGATGAACCAGTCGACGGCGAATCGCTGGCGCGGGATGTCTCTGGTGTTTTTCAGATCACCGACATGACAACACCTGAAAGTGAGAATGTAATCCAAACCGAGCTGCCGACCGAAACCTCGACGACCCCGTCCACTTCGACGGCCTCTTCCTCCTCGACCTCGACTTCCTCGACAACCTCCTCCTCAACCTCTTCAACCTCGACTTCCTCGTCGCCCTCGACAACCTTGACCACTTCGACAACCTCGTCTCCCTCCCTGCGCTTCTCCGTTCTCTACCCCAACACGACAGGATCCGACGAGACAGAGGAGTACATCAAAATCGAAAACTACGACAACGAACCAATCGACTTGCTTGGATGGAAAATAATAGACGCGTCTGAAGACGATTATACCTTTGAACAATCTACGGTTGTGGTTGCAAATGAAGACCTCACACTTCTACGAGAAGTGACATCCATCGCGCTCAACAACGCGCAAGAGACGCTGTCACTCATCGACCCAAGCAACAATGTTGTAGACACTGTGACTTATACTTCTGCTCCAAACGGACAGACATATAATCGCTCTGGCGAAACATGGGAGTGGTCAGGAGAAGACACAACCTCGTCCACTTCTACAGCCTCTTCCTCCTCGACCTCGACGGCCTCGACTCCCTCATCCACCTCTTCCTCTTCAACCCCGACTCCTTCGACAACCTCTTCCACCTCCTCGACCTCGACTTCCTCGACAACCTCATCTACCTCCCTGCGCTTCGTCACCCTTTACCCCAACACAACGGGTTCTGATGAAGCCGAGGAGTACGTCAAAATCGAGAACTTCGGGAGCGAACCAATCGACTTGCTCAACTGGAAGATCAAAGACGCGTCTGGCGACAGCTATACCTTCGAACAATCAAAATCAATCGCGCCACACGCAGTCGCCACATTCCCACGGACAGACACCGCAGTCGTGCTGAACAATAAAAACGAAACCCTGCAACTCATCGCGCCAAACGGCGACGTTGTAGACACTGTTGTCTATGCCTCTGCTCCAAACGGACAGACTTATGAACGTACTGGCGAAACATGGGGCTGGTCTGGGGAGGAAACCACAAGCACTTCCACATCTTCTACTGCTGTTGTTTTGGCATCCTCATCCACACAAAACACTCCCTCGACACAACTTGCCTCAAGCTCAACCACAACCACTCTCTCATCACAGGCCGCCACGCGCGCCGTGAGTTACCCTGCTGTTTCCATCGCGGGAGCAAAATCACTCGCTGACAAATCCCGCGCGCAAATCCAAGGAAGCGTGATCGCGTTGCCTGGAGCATTTGGCCGACAAGTATTTTATCTGATGGACGAGACAGGTGGAATCCAAGTTTATTTCTATGATGGAACATTCCCAACCATGAGCCTTGATCAAAAAGTCCGCGTGCGCGGCGAGCTATCAACTTCGCACGGTGAACGTCGGCTAAAGGCTGGGACAGTGACAGACATTGTTCCAATGAATGAGAACGCTGCGGTGAGGCCAGTAGAAACAACGATCGAAAATATCGCTGATGAGCAAACTGGCGCGCTTATTACACTTGATGGACAAGTCCAATCTCTGTCAGAAAATAAGCTTGTCATAGAACAAGGCAACGCAACGCTCGTTGTGAATCTAAAATCGAATCCAACGATAGACGCGAACCAATACGAGCGCGGGGACAAACTTATCGTAACAGGAGTTCTCACTCGTTATGACGAGGAGCTCAGAATCCGCCCGCGCGCAAACGATGACGTCGTCGTAAAAGAATCCGCGACCAGTGTTTCCGCGGCTACCTCGCAAAATAGTGGGCTATCGCTCTCGCAAGAAATTCAGTCTCAAGCTGGAATCCTATTGCTTGTTTCAACAGTCGTAGCGTTATGCGGATTCGCGCTGTTGTATATGCGCAAACGGCAAGCGGCATTATCGGCATCCTAATATGGAATCTAAACGGCTAAGCGCGTTGGATCTCCAGCACAAAATCGAACACCAGGCGTATGTCTACGGCGTATCACCTGCCGTAAGTGTTCTCTTGAGTGAATATGTTATTGAACTAATTCGTCAAACCTATGTCAGACACACAGAGAAGCAATTGGTACCAAGCGCTATCGGACAAAATTAATATGCTCGCGGAATCGTTCGGACTCAACGAGGTCCAGACGTACGCGTTTCGTGACTTCGTATCCACAACAGCGCGCGAACAATTCAAAGCTGGAAGCCGCTCTGGGGCAGGGTGGGCTTTCAAAAAAGCGCGCGGCGAAGGGCAGGCTCCTCAACAACCAGTAACACAACCAGTATGAATGGATAAAAAATAATTCCGGCGTGTGTAGGCGCCGGATTCCCCCCCCTGCTATAATGATCAAGAACATGCTACAGGTGAAGAGCTAACTTTCAATTAAAGAAACAAGCTGTTGGGCAAGTGGTCTTCTAAAGCACGGCATCAATTAAAAAAATATGAAAACAAACCTACTGATTGCTATCTCTAATATAGTCAAAAACCCAATTACAAATTTGGTTTCTCATTATCGTGCTGCCAATCGGGCTAACCATATGGGCGACGCTCTAGAATTTTATATAAAGGACTTATTTTGCAATTCCCTAAATGAAAACAACCTTGAAAAGAAAAATGAAATTTACAGTAAATATTTTTCATATATCGGAAATCAAAATAATCCGCCAGATATTATTATCAAGCAAGGCGATGCGATAGAAGTAAAAAAGATTGAAAGTTTACGCTCGGGAATTGCGCTTAATAGCTCGTATCCAAAAGATAAGTTGTATTCTGATAGCCCGATGATAACTACGGCTTGCAGAACTTGTGATGATTGGCGGGAAAAAGACTTGGTGTATGTCGTTGGTGTTTCAAAAGACGACAAATTAAAAGCGTTATGGCTTGTTTATGGTAATTGCTATTCAGCAAGTAAAGAAGTTTATGAGAGAGTAAGAGATAAAATTTCAAAAGGTGTTAACGAATTGCAAGATGTTGATTTTTCAGAAACCAATGAGCTTGGCAGGGTCAACAAAGTTGACCCACTAGGGATAACTTATTTGCGTATTCGTGGAATGTGGGGTATTGAAAATCCTATCAGGGTTTTTGATTATGTTGTTCCGACAGAGCAAAACTCCGAATTTTTTGTTAATGCAATTTTGCTGAAAGAAAAATATTTTTCCTTTCCAGAAAAAGACAGAAAAATACTTGAGAACTTAGTCGGTGCTAATTTTTCAATAACAGATATAAAAATAAAATCTCCAAACAACCCAGCAAAATTGCTGGAGGCAAAATTATTGAGTTTTAGAAAATAATATGAAATTAGCTTCTTTATTTACAGGTGCGGGCGGATTAGACTTAGGCTTTGAAAAAGCTGGTTTTCATATTGTTTGGGCAAATGAATATGACCCTACAATTTGGGAAACATTTGAGCATAATTTTCCTAAAACAAAACTAGACAAAAGAAGTATCGTAGATGTTCCAGCGTCTGAAATTCCAGATGTTGACGGAATAATCGGCGGACCACCGTGTCAGAGTTGGAGCGAAGCAGGAGCTGGTCGTGGAATAAATGATAAGCGAGGTCAATTATTTTATGACTATATTCGTTTGTTAAAAGAGAAGCAGCCAAAATTTTTTCTCGCAGAAAATGTTTCGGGTATTTTACACCCAAAACACAAAGAAGCATTTTCAAATATAATCAAAGAATTTGAAAAAGCGGGATATGAGATTTCGTGTAAATTACTAAATGCGAATGATCATGATGTTCCAGAGGATAGATTACGCGTTATTATTGTTGGCTATCACAAAAGATTAAAAAAGAAATTTGAATTTCCCGAACCACAAAAATATAAACCTGTATTGAAAGATGCTATTTATGATTTGCGTTTAGCAAAACCAGCATTAGATAAGAATAAGACAAACGGCGATGAGCTAAAAATTCCAAACCATGAATATATGAATGGCGGCTTTTCTTCAATCTATATGTCAAGAAATCGAGTGCGTTCGTGGGATGAACCCTCTTTCACAATTCAAGCTGGCGGTCGTCACGCACCTATTCACCCTCAAGCACCCAAAATGAAATTTATAAGCCAAAACGAAAGAATTTTTGTTCCCGGAAAAGAAAATTTGTATCGCCGTTTGTCTGTAAGAGAATGTGCAAGAATCCAAACATTTCCTGACGATTTTATTTTCAAATATCGTGATATTGCTGACGGATATAAAATGATTGGCAATGCCGTTGCTGTAAATTTTGCTTTTCACTTGGCAAAAAAAATAATGGACGACCTAAAAGTGATTTGCGAAAAACAAGCGGACATATCTTGAATTAATTTAAAATTTCAACAGCCGAACGGTATGAACACCTTAAAATTAAACAATCAATTCGCGTTTGCCGTAACCATCGAGAATATACAGGAAGAGGCCGAAAAACTCATCGGCAGGAAACTTACTAATGACGAAATGTCCACTGCTATAAAAGGAGTAGGGTCAGGGTTGTCTTTCGGTGTTGAAACGGTACTAACAACGGCTATCGAAGAAGCTGTGGAATAAAAACTTTATGACCAAAAAACCACGCGAGCCTTTTCATTTCTGTACCAGTGAATGAGTGCGCGCAATAAAAAACCAACTCCGCCACCCTTGCCAACCTTGCGATGATCTTGCTAAACTTCTGCTCGCAGTCACGCGGGTATAGCTCAGTGGTAGAGCGTCTCCTTGCCAAGGAGAAGGTCGCGAGTTCGAATCTCGTTGCCCGCTCCATCCCGTTCAAACTCTGCGACATGATCGGTAAACCCAACAGGAAGAGACGATGTCCCTTGTCAGCGGTTTAACGTTGATGGCGCAATGTTTGAACGGGATCCATCCCTATCATTTCTGCGACATGATCGGTAAACCCAACAGGAAGAGACGATGTCACTTGTCAGCGGTTTAACGGTGATGGCGCAATGTTTGAACGGGATCCATCCCTATCATTTCTGCGACATGATCGGTAAACCCAACAGGAAGAGACGATGTCACTTACAAACGGTTTAACGTTGATGGCGCAATGTTTGAACGGGATCCAATTACATCTCAGCAATAGCTGGGGTGTTTTGTTTTTGACTGCTATAATCATTTCGTTATGCCCACTCACTCAATCACCAACCAAAAGATCATCAACACACTTCGCGAGATTGCGTTGTATCTTCGCGCGACTGATGTTCCATTCAAGCCACAGGCATATGAGACAGCCGCGGAGGGAATCGCTGGGCTTGAGAGTGAGCTGGCGGATATGTATAAACGTTGCGGGAAAAAATGTATCAAGGGCATCCCAGGCGTTGGTGAATCCATCGCTGAAAAAATCGAGGAGATTGTTACCACTGGTCGCCTTGAGTTTTACGCTGAGCTGAAAAAAAAATATCCTTTTGACATGCTTGCCCTCACAAACATCCAAGAGGTTGGTCCTAAAACCGCGCTCAAGTTGTATAAGGAGCTTGGTGTAAAGACCGTCAATGATCTACAGCGCGCGTGCAAGGCAAACATTGTTGAAAAAGTAGAAGGCCTGGGACACAAGAGCGAACAAAAAATAATGCGCGGTATTGCGTTTCTCAAATCCAACAAGGGCAGACGAATCATCCACGACGTGTTGCCACTCGCTCGCCATATTGTAGAGAGGCTTGAGAAGATAGATGGCGTCACACACGTTGACATTACTGGATCTCTGCGCAGACGAAAGGAAACGATCGGCGACATTGATCTTGTCGCGACAACATCAAAACCCCGCGAACTAATCGCGGCCTTCAAAGCCATCCCAGAAGTATCGCGAGTGCTTGAATCTGGCAATGAAAAAATCGCAGTGCGTTACAACTCTGGCATTCTCGGCGACCTTTTAATCCTCCCACCAGAATCCTACGGCGCCGCGCTCTTGCACTTCACTGGTTCGCGCGAGCACAACATACTTTTACGCGAGCTCGCGATCAGTAAAAAAATGAAGCTGTCCGAGCACGGCTTGTTCAAAGGAAATAAATGCGTGGCAAGCAAAACAGAGGAATCCATTTACAAAGCGCTTGGTCTTGTGTGGATCCCACCAGAGTTACGTATTGGCGCGGATGAAATCGAGGCGGCAAAAAATAATGAAATCCCGGATCTGATCCCATACGGGTCTATAAAAGGCGACCTTCAAATTCAATCAAGTTGGACAGACGGAACAGCATCCATTGATGAAATGGCGCGAGCCGCAAAAAAGTACGGGCTTTCATATATGGCTGTTACAGATCACACAAAAGCGCTCGCGATGACTCACGGGCTGGATGAAAAGAGGCTTCGCGCGCAGGGGCGAGAGATAGATAAGCTCAACAAAAAACTACGCGGGTTCACAATCCTCAAATCTACAGAATGCGACATACTAAAAGATGGAAGACTGGATCTGCGCGATGACGCGCTTCGTGCGCTGGATCTTGTAACAGTTTCAGTTCACACTTTTTTCGAAATGCCTGAGCGAGAAATGACAGCTCGTATAATCGCGGCCATTAAACATCCTCTTGTAAATATTCTGTTGCACCCAACAGGACGAGTGGTTGGGCGACGCGCGCCATACAAAATTGAAATGGATCGCGTGATGCGCGCGGCAAAAGATTTTGGAGTAGCTCTTGAAATCAACGGCTCGGAGCGGTTGGATCTGCACGAACAATATATCCGTGAGGCGATCAAACAAAAAGTAAAGCTCGTCATCAGTTCCGATGCCCACGACCCATCACACTATGTGAACCTCGAGCATGGCATCGCGCAGGCACGCAAAGGCTGGGCACGCAAAGCTGACATCCTGAACACAAAACCGTGCGACCAATTATTGAAAGCTCTTAAACGGGTATGAGGAAATACCAATTGGAGGTTGAACGGGAAATCAAAAAACTTTCGGACAAAAAAAATATTGCCTCAAACGAACGTTTTAATGTCCCAAGATCTTTTGGTGTGACATCAATTAAACTTCGGCCTCGCCTCAAACAAGGATTTTCTTTTTCTCACTTGCCAGAACACAAGCAGTGGAAAATTTGGGACTTCATTTTTCAAAACTCAAATATCCACGAAGCGCAAATGGCCGCGTTAAGGTTCGCGGAGTCACGTGTCAATTTCAATGGCGCAGAGCAATGGAAAATCCTCAAATGCTGGATCAAAAAAATAGATAACTGGGCACACTCGGACGTGCTTTCAAAAATATATTCTTACCTTTTAGAAAAAGAGACCCACGGCATCCTGCCGAGTTTTCAAGAATGGAACCATTCGTCTAATCCGTGGAAGCGACGAGCGTCTGTTGTCTCAACAATTTATTACGCGTCCCGGCGACGCAAGGCGCCACCGTTCGAAACGGTCATCACACTCATCAAGCCGCTACTCGAGGACAAAGACACGTACGTACAAAAAGGCGTTGGTTGGCAACTGCGTGAAGCATACAATCTGTGGCCAAAAGAGACGGTGACTTTTCTCAAGCTCCATTTATTTAAACTCCCAGCTATCACTTTTTCATACGCAACAGAAAAATTGCCCCCAAGTGTGAAGAGGCAATTTATATCCTCGCGCAAAAAATATCGCCTAGGCCGCCTCTGACACGGGAAGCTCAACCTCGCTCGCGGCCTCCTCACCCCACTGACGATATTTCTCACGAACCTCGCGCATTAGCGCGGTATCTTTTTGAGGTGAAATGGTCACAAGGGGCTCAAGCGAAAGCTTATCTTTTTTTACCCCAGTATTTTTCCCGACTTCGGCAAAGATTTTAATGCGCCAGATTTATTCTAAAAACAAAGGGACTTTTTACCAAAACAAACGAATTTGTCATACTACGGGCATGGAAA
>JAGVQB010000057.1 GCA_020051955.1 bacterium
CTCTTGTGAGAGGTGTCACAGACAAGAAGTTCTTCCTGTTCCGAGTGTCGAAGATCTATGGATAGACGGGGATGCTCCACAGGATTTACGTGTGATCCTCCCGATCCTCCTTCCCGCCTCCATCGCCCAGAACGGCTACCCCAGCAACTGGATCCGTTCCGACTGGGGTCGGTACATCGACGCAAGCCTCATCAATCACCACCACCTGCCCGGACGCTGGGTTGTGGCTGAGCTCATCAGGAAGCCCGACTGGGACGACCCCGAGGGATACGGGAACGATCGGCTCACCCGCGAGCTCAGCCTCCAGTCCCGTTTCATGGTTTCATGGGATCATCTGCGCACCAACCTGTGCCCGCGGACGGCCAAGCTCTGGGGTCTCAAGAAGGCGGCGGTGCGGCCGCTGACCGCGGAGGAGTGGAACTTCTTCGCGAACCTTCTCCTGGAGCTCAACCAGCTCCACGGGGTGCAGTTCCCCAACCTCGGCGCCACGTCTTCCTGGGAGTGGACCGAGAGCGCCTACGGTTCTGGCAGCCGCGTGATCGTCGGCGACCGTGGCGACGGTGGGCTTGCTAGCGTGGGCAGGGGCTGGTCCGACGATCCCGGCGGCAGGGTGGGCTTCCGCCTCCTCGGCGTTCTCTAGCACGTCGCTCGCGCGACGTGCTCTAGACGCTTGGATCCTTGGTTCTTGGAACCTTGGATCCTTTTCTTTTTGTTATAATTTGTCTGAAGTTGGCTCGTGCACTCATGTGTTACGGCCATGAGTCGCCGCTTCTCCCTGAGTTTTAGGGATACAAAGAGAACTGCTTGTCCTTGTCTGGTGCGGGTGGATGGAAATCCTGCCGTCAAACAGAGGCTGCTTGGGGCAGCATTGAGCCTAGCTTGGCTTTCAGCATGAGGGGCTAGTTACCTTCATGCAGTGTGTACGGATGGGCAAGGGCAATGAGGAGGCGGTAATAAAACACCTACGGTTCTGACAACCGCGTGATCGTCGGCAACCGTGACAACGGTGGGCTTGCTAGCGTGAACAGGAACTGGTCCAACAATCCCAACGGCAATGTGGGCTTCCGCCTCCTCGGCTGTTCTAGACACTCTTGAGCCATCCCCCGATCATTTTTCCAAGCTCGATCAGCTCACACCCTCTGGAAAGATATTTTTTTTGGTCGATAATTTTTAGATCAGCTCCAAGTCGGAGATAAATTTTTAACCGATCGACAAGGTCGCTTGCCTCTAGTAAAGATAAATGTTGTATTTGGCGAGGAGTATAGGTTGCCTTTGAAAGCTTTGAGAGAAGATCTATAGCCAATGTTTCACACCTCTCGCCCCAGGTGAACCGATCCCGTTTGGGAATCTGCCGAAGGTTGAGATAGAGGTTCTTATAGAAGTCATAAGATTTTTGAAATGCTGGAGTTGAGTTCATATGTTCGATCAAGTTATTTCTTTAGAGAATCTCTTTGTTGCCTGGCGGGAGTTTCGGCGTGGCAAACGTGCTCGATCAGATGTCCAAGTCTTTGAACGACACCTGGAGGACAACGTTTTTTTGCTTCACAACGATCTTGTAAGTGGCACATACTGTCACGGTCCGTATCATCGTTTCCACATCTTTGATCCAAAACATCGGGTAATCCACAAAGCGGCGGTGAGAGACCGACTTGTGCACTATGCGGTGTATCGTGTGTTGTATCCGGTGTTTGACCCTTCGTTCATATTCGACAGTTATTCCTGTCGAATCGCGAAGGGGACGCATGCGGCCGTTGACCGTTTAGAACAATTCACGCGTCAAGCGGGCCGAAACTACACAGATTCTTGTTGGGCTCTCAAGTTCGACATTAAAAAGTTTTTCGACTCGGTGGACCACGGGATCTTGATGAATGAATTGGGCCGGAAGCTGGGAACGGCAACCTCCTCCAGCTACTCTCTTCGAGAGCCTGTCTTCGACTCTGAAGTCGCTCAGATTCTAGGAGAGGGCTCCTCAGAGCCTCGAACAGCCTTGGAAAGTGGGAGGGTCGAGCAGCTCGTTTCCGAGATCGTTGGGAGCTACTCAACTTCAAATTTCGTCGGGGGGGGGGGGTCATTTCAAAGAACGGCCGGACTTCCCATCGGGAATCTGACGAGCCAACTATTTGCGAACGTGTACTTGGACGCATTCGACCATTTTATCAAA
Organism: bacterium; assembly: GCA_020051955.1. GTDB lineage: Bacteria > Patescibacteriota > Patescibacteriia > UBA9934 > GWF2-40-263 > JACRJW01. The sequence goes on from JAGVQB010000057.1 coordinate 2,162, forward strand.
GACGAACTTCAGGTGAAGCACTACATCCGCTATACCGATGACGCGGTCATCCTTTCCAACGATTCAGCCGAGCTTCGCTGGATCTTGCCGTTCATCGAACAATGGCTCTGGTGTGAACGCCGGCTCCTCCTCCATCCCCACAAAGTCAAGATCCGGAAACTCAGCCAGGGTATCGACTTTCTCGGCTATATCACACTCCCACATCACCGTATTCTCCGTACCAAATCAAAACGACGGATGTTTAAGAGGGTTAACTCACAGAACATGCCGTCGTATGTGGGGCTATTGGAACATTGTAACGGCCGAGAGCTTTCTATTCAGCTAAGCCGAATTCTTGCTTCTCAATCTCCTCTACTTTTTTGAGACGTCGGACATGGCGCTCGGCGCCGGAGAATTCTGTAGTGAGCCAAGAGTCAACGATAGCCTTCGCCTGTTTTTTGTTGATGTGGCGACCTGGCAAGCAAAGCACATTTGAATTGTCATCTGTACGAGAAGTCTGCGCGACTTCCTCGTTGAATCCTGTTGCCGCGCGCACGCCTTTTACTTTGTTGGCGACAATGCAAATGCCTTGCGCGTTTCCGCAAATAACAATTCCATGCGCGTTCCCATCAGTTGATACGCGTTTGGCAACCGCGTAACCAAAGTCTGGATAGTCATCATCGTTGACAAGGTTTTCATTTCCCATATCAACGACCTTGAAATCGTTGTCTTTCAAATATCCTTCCAAGTATTCTTTCAGCTCCCACCCCGCGTGATCCGCACCGATGTAAATTGTTGGTTTCATATAGCTTTGATTCTAGCACAACCGATTGATTTTTCCTCGAATGCTTGGCATACTCACATGCGTATGAATTTTCCGCAACGCGAACTTGAGGTGCTTAAATATTGGGAAGACCAAGACATATTCCAAAAAACTCTTAGCAAACCATCCCCTAAGGGATCGTTTGTGTTTTATGATGGCCCGCCATTTGCAACAGGGCTTCCTCACTACGGGCATATAGTTGCAAACGTGATGAAGGATGTTGTGCCACGTTATTTTACAATGCGAGGATTTCACGTTGATCGCGTTTGGGGGTGGGATTGTCATGGTCTGCCTGTTGAAAATATTGTTGAGAAGAAACTTAACTTGGCATCAAAAAAAGATATTGAGGAGTATGGCGTGAGTGCGTTTAATGATAAGTGTTATGCAGAAGTGTTGAAATACGTTGAGGAATGGAAAGTGGTGATTCGCCGTTTGGGAAGGTGGGTGGATATGGAGAACTCGTATAAGACAATGGACTTGTCGTATATGGAATCGATTTGGTGGGTGTTTAAGACGTTGTGGGATAAAGGGCTTTTGTACGAAGGCTACAAGCCAATGCACATCTGTCCGCGATGCGAAACTGCTTTGTCTAATTTTGAAGTGAACCAGGGGTATCAAGACGTGACAGACATTTCGGTGTTTGCGACCCTGCCTCTTATCAGTGGAGAATATAAAGGATCGAATCTAATCGTCTGGACGACAACGCCCTGGACGTTACCTGGAAACGCGCTTGCGGCAGTGCGCGAGGATCTTGATTATGCGTTGGTTAAATCCGGGGAGGAGAAGTACATTGTTTTGAAAGAAAGAGTTGAGTTTGCTTTTATCGGAAAGGAATATTCGATTGAGAAAATATTGAAGGGCAGGGATCTCGTCGGCGTGTTCTATGAGCCATTGTTCGATTTTTTTGCGGGACACGAGGGGGCGTTCCGAGTTGTTGCCGCGCCGTTTGTGACGACCGAAGAGGGGACAGGCATCGTGCACATTGCCCCAGGATTTGGTGAAGATGATTATGAGCTTGGAAAGCGCGAGGGAGTTGCGCCGATTTTTCACGTGGCAATGAATGGACATTTTGTGCGCGAGGTTGCTGATCCACTTTTCGCGCAGGGGTATGCGGTTAAAGATGTGCCAGTTAGGCGGAAAGGCGACACGCAGTCGGTTGATATTGAGATATTGAAAGCGCTTGCACACAAAGGCAGACTATTTGGCAAGGGTAAGACCGTTCACAGCTATCCTCATTGTTGGAGGTGTGATACTCCGCTTTTGAATTATGCAACGTCGTCATGGTTTGTGAGTGTGTCGAAGATGCGCGATGAGCTAATGAAGACTAATCAAGAAATCCATTGGGTGCCTGACAACATGAAGGATGGTCGTTTTGGAAAATGGTTGGAGGGGGCGCGAGATTGGGCTGTGTCTCGTTCACGATTTTGGGGAACGCCATTGCCAATTTGGAAATCGCAGGACGGCGATGTTTTGTGTGTTGGTTCAGCAAAGGAGCTCGCGGATTTGTCAGGTTATGAGGTTACAAATTTGCATAAGCATATTATTGATGAGTACATCATTAATAAAGACGGCAAGACTTATAAACGTATTCCAGAGGTGCTGGACTGTTGGTTTGAGTCCGGTTCAATGCCATACGCCCAACTTCATTATCCATTTGAAAATAAGGAGAAGTTTGAGGCAGGGTTCCCAGCGGAATTTATCGCGGAGGGACAAGATCAAACGCGCGGATGGTTTTATACTTTGCACGTGCTCGCGAACGTGCTTTATGGCAAGCCCGCGTTTAAGAATGTGATTGTGAACGGAATTGTGTTGGCGGAAGATGGAAAAAAGATGAGCAAGCGTCTCAACAATTATCCAGACCCGATGAAGGTGATGGAGCGTTATGGTTCAGATGCTGTGCGATATTATTTGATGTCCAGTCCAGTTGTTCAGGCAGAAAATTTGCGTTTTAGTGAAAAGGAAGTGGGGGAGGTGTCGCGTCAGTTTATCAATATCATTTTGAACGTCGCGTCATTTTATAAGATGTTCGTAGGATCTTCGTCTGCGGAAAATGTGTCGTTAGATAATTGTAAGCATGTACTTGATCGTTGGATATTGGCGAGATTGAACGAAGTACTCAAGGAAGAAACGACGGCGATGGATGCGTATGATTTGCAGGATGGCGCGCGCGTGTTGCAGGGGTTTGTTACTGATCTTTCAACTTGGTATGTGCGCAGATCCCGCGAGCGGATGAAGAGCGAAGGGATAGATCAAGATCAGGCGCTTGCCACGCTTCATCACGTGCTTGAGACATTCGCAAAAATGTGCGCGCCATTCACACCGTTCTTGGCAGAGATGTTGTTCCAGGATATTGGGCGAGAGGGGTCAGCGCATATGGAAGATTGGCCAGAGGCTGATGATTCAAAAATTGATTCTCAATTATTGGAAGATATGGGGCGCGTGCGTTCGATTGTTTCGCGTGCGCTTGAGCGAAGGAGCGAGGCGGGAATAAATGTGCGGCAGGTTTTGGGAGCGATGATGGTTACGGTTCCCTCTGGTGAGCTTGCGGATGAGTATCAATCACTATTGCGCGATGAGGTGAACGTGAAGTCTGTTGTTGTTTCAAAAGGCGAGTACGCGGTTGAGCTTGATTTGAAATTGATTCCAGAGCTGGTTCGTGAGGGGACAGTGCGCGAAATTATCAGACGCGTAAACGACTTGCGCAAGAGCGAAGGTTTGACGATCGAAGACAGGGTCGCGTTGTATGTTGCTGGCGGCGATGAAGTCGTGAAGGCTGTTGAGGAACACAAAGAGGCATTGCTCAAGGGCACTCTTTCCACAAACGTAAAGACAGAAGGGGACGTCCCACAAAATCAACAGACATTCCGAGTCAACGAGTTCGACATAACGATTGGATTTGATAAGATGTAAACATTCCGTGGACAAGGTGTTTGGCGCATCGCTAAACTAAGCTTTATTCTTTGTCCTTTATTCACGGCGTGTATGTCTGTTGATTTCACAAAACTATTAAATGATCTTGGGCTCTCGCCCACAGAGACGCGTGTTTACATGGCATCGCTAAAACTTGGGCCAACGTCGGTTCAGGAGATTGCGAAAGTAGCCAAGCTGTCGCGCACCGCGGCATATGATGTTATTGCCCAGCTTCAAGAGCGTGGGCTGATGTCAACGTTTGAGCGTGGAAAGAAAAAGTTTTTTTCAGCTGAGGAACCAGAGCGCGCTGTCGCGTATTTCAAAGGACGCATGCACGAGCTGGAAGAAAAAATTGAAACATTTACGCGTTCGCTTGGTGAAATAAAAATGTTGTCAGGAGGAGAACGACCCACTGTAAGATTTTTTGAAGGGCGCGAAGCGCTTTTCGCGCTGTTTAGTGATTTTGGTTCTTTGCATCCAAAAGAATTATTTGAGCTCTCAAACGTTGATGTGGTCTATACAAAGTTGGATCCAAAACTTCTTATGGAGGCGCGCAAGGTCTTGGATCACTCAAATACGAAAATAAAAATGTTGCACAGGGGCGAGTTGCGCAATCCGCGTTCTGACGCGGAGTACTGTCGCCTCTTGCCGGAGTTTGGCAATTTTGAAGGCGACTTTTGGATTTATGAAAATCACATCGCGTTTGTGCAGTTCATCGGGAAAATGATGGTGGTGATTATTGAGAGTCAGCCATTCGCTGATATGGCAAAGGTGTTATTTAAGGCGGCTTGGTCGCTTTGCTCCGCGCAGTCGTTTCGGAAACAATCGTAATTTGGATTTTTGGTGTCAACTAAAATACCGACCCTTGATTTCGTTGGGGGTCGGCTTTTCGTCGTTTCTCGATGGGGACGCTCGCCCCCGCCGCCCGTCGTCCAGCATGGCCGGACTCGGGGCAGGCGGGGGGTCGGCGCGCCGCTCTACCCAAACATGGCACCTCCTGGCAGGGGTTTCTTTCCAAGTGCCCTACGTTCGTTGGCACCTGTCGGCCGATCTTTGTCGGCCGCTTCGTCATCGGTTCCCCTGCTTTGGAACCTGTCCGGGGGGCGCGGCTCTATCTTTCTCCGCGGTTTAGTGATCGGTTACGGGTTCATTCCCGTACCGACCTTCTCCAATCAGGCGGACACTGTCCGCCTGTTTAATGTCCCATTCGGGGATGGGTGAAATCCCTCGCCTTTAGGCGAAGGCTTTAGCTTGAAGCTCCCTGTGGAAACGGTTAGGGTGGTGTTGTATGCCA
>JAGVQB010000001.1 GCA_020051955.1 bacterium
CAGGACAACGACTGCGACGGTGTGGCGGACGACGGCATCGTCGCCGCCTACTACCCGGACGAGGACGGCGACGGATTCGGCGACGACCTGGTCGCCTTGCAGTACATCTGTGGCCCCACCGCAGGGTGGGCACCGCAGGGTGGCGACTGCGACGACGACGATCCGCTGATCAACCCCGGCGCTACCGAGCAGTGCAACGCAATCGACGACGACTGCGACGGTAACGTGGACGAGGGATTCGACGCGGACGGTGACGGCTACAGCGCCTGCGAAGGCGACTGCGACGTCTCGGACGCGACCGTCCACCCCGGCGCCTCAGAGGCGTCCGAGGGTATCGACGGGATTGACAACGACTGCGACGGGCAGATCGACGAGGCCTTCGAGGCCTACGTCGGAGTCACGTACCCCACAGCGGCGACCAGGTCGCTGAACGTACAGCTGTACTCGGATGCGAGCCAGCTGGGACAGAGGTGGGACGCCACGGACTCCTCCGCTGGGACGGAGCTCGAGGTGACCCTGATGTCCTCGAGTGGACTGGGGTCGCTGTGCGGACTTCGGGTCAATGTAACCGAGTCCGTCAGCGACTGGTACTGCGAGGGGAACGGGGCGACAGCGTCCCTGAACTTGGTCCCGCTCGTCGACATCTGGATCGACGGGCAGTGGTACGATGAGGATGATCTCGAAACATGGTCGGCACTAGGCGGTCCCTCCGCCGGGTGTTCGGCCATCCTGGTCACCAACCCGGCTGCCTGGTGCCAGCCGTAGCTACTTGCCCTTGAGACGCTAGCCCCGCTAGCGGCAGAACATCCCGACTGGGAGAACTGCTGCAGCGGGGTGTTTTGTTTGGTACAAAAGCTACTGATCTACAGATTACAGATTCTTACAGATTTACAGATTTTACAGATATTTCGTCGAAATCTCCCCACTTTCCAAGGGGGGATCAAGGGGGGTTGCCTTCAGCCCCTTGTTGCCTTTGTTACCCTTGTTACCTCCACTCCATTTTCCTTGACACTACCTCCTTTCTATGATAAAAAACCGCCTTGTTTTTGGGTTCTTTTTGAATGAATCGTGGACTGGTTAATTGGGAGGTGGTTAGGTGGTCCGGACAGTTCGGAAACACCTCACCACCTGACCACCTAACCACCTCCCAATTAACCAGGCCAAGATTCAACCAAAGAAACACCTTCTCCCTTGCCACCAGGCCTGGCACCCAATCCTGGGAGGGAGAGAAACCGTGAGGAGTAGAGAGATGCGAAACGCGAGCAACCTTCTGTGTCTGGGAGTGGTCATCCTGTACGGATGCTTCATCCCTGTCCCCGACGACATGACGGCCGACGTCATCGACCTGGACAACGACGGGTACTCCAGCGAAGAGGACTGCGACGACGGCGACGCGGGTATCAACCCCGGCGCCACCGAGATCTGCGACGGAGTCGATCAGAACTGCAACGGAGTGTCCGACGACGTCAACGACATCAACTGGTTCCAGGACAGTGACAACGACGGCTGGGGCGACCTGGAAGTCGTGTTCACGGACGGATGCGACGCGCCCCCTGGGTACGTCGGCAACAACCAGGACTGCGACGACGGCGACGCGAGCGTGAACCCCAACGCGCAGGAGTCCTGCAACGGCGAGGACGATGACTGCGACGGTCTCCTCATCCACGAGGAGGCTGACCCGGACTACGACGGCGCGATCTGCGAGGCAGACTGCGACCCGGAGAACTCCAACTTCTACGTCGGTGCCCCCGAGCTCTGCGACGGAGAGGACAACGACTGCGACGGAGTCGTGCCCGACGCCGAGATCGACGATGACAACGACGGCGTGAGCGAGTGCGAAGGCGACTGCGCGGATGGCGTACCTTCGAGCTTCCCCGGCAACATCGAGGTCTGCGACGGTGGCGACAACAACTGCGACGGGCTCGTTCCTCTCAACGAGGCGGACGCTGACCAGGACAACTGGCGCGTGTGCAACGGCGACTGCGACGACAACGATCCTTCCACTCACCCCGCGGCGAACGAACAGTGCGACCGAATGGACAACGACTGCGACGGCAGTGTGACCCCGTGGGAACAGGACAACGACAGCGACGGCATCGCGATCTGCGAAGGCGATTGCGACGACACGGACTCGGACGTGAATCCGTTCGCTGACGAGAACTGCGCTACCCCCGACGACGAGAACTGCGACGGCATGATGCCGCCCTGCGACTCGGATGGCGATGGCGTGAGCGACAGCCTCGACTGCCAGCCAACGAACGCGAACGCATTCCCCGGCAATCCCGAGATCTGCAACGGGGTGGACGAGGACTGCGATGGAATCGCGGACGATGGGCTCAACATCGACATGGACATGGACGGCTTCACGGCCGCGGGTTCGTGCGAGATGACAGAGGAAGACTGCGACGACAACAACGCCGCGGTCAATCCCAGCGCGTCCGAGGACTGCGATGGAATGGACACGGACTGCGATCCCGCAACGGACGAGACCGCGCTGTGCGACGTGCTGGTGGACAACGACCAGGACGGGTATGCCGAGGTGGATGGGGACTGCAACGACTCGTCTGCGAGCGTGCGCCCTCTCGCCACGGAAGCCTGCAACGCCATTGACGACAACTGCGACAACGTGATTCCGGACAACGAGTTCGATCACGACAACGATGGCGTGAGCGAGTGCGACGGCGACTGCGAGCCTCTGGACAACGACGTGTACCCAGGCGCCACGGACGTCCCCGGCAACGGGGTGGACGAGGACTGCCAGGGCGGCGACGAGATTCCGGACTCGGATGGCGACGGCGTGATTGACACGCTGGACTGCGCGCCAACGGACGCGGCGAACTACCCAGACAACGTCGAGACCTGCGACCTGCAGGACAACAACTGCGACGGGATCGTGGACGAGGGGTACGACGCGGACATGGACGGTATCAGCGTGTGCGCGGGCGACTGCGACGACATGGACACTGACAACTTCCCGGGCAACCCCGAGGACTGCGACAACCTGGACAACGACTGCGACGGGATCGTGGACAACGGCTTGGACCTCGATGGCGACTCCTTCACCATCTGCCAAGGCGACTGCGACAACTCGCGCGCGGACGTGAACCCCAACGGCGTCGAGATCTGCGACAGCGTGGATCAGGACTGCGATGGGATCGTGGACAACGGGCTGTCGTGGGACAACGACGGGGACGGTGACGTCTCTGTCTACGGGTGCAACCCCGGCGGCGACTGTGATGACGGCGACCCGATGGTCAGCTCGCTCACGACCGAGATCTGCAACGGCGTGGACGACGACTGCTCTGGCGCGCCAGAATCCGACGAGGTCGACAACGACGCGGACGGCTGGATGGTGTGCGAGGGCGACTGCGCGGACAATGACGCGCACGTCAACTTCTTTGCCATCGAGCCTTGCGACGGAATCGACAACAACTGCGACGGCGTGATCGATGAAGGTTACGATGCGGACGAGGACGGCTGGAGCTTGTGTGAGGGCGACTGCGCCGACACGAACCAGAACGTCTATCCCACCGCAATCGAGATCTGCGACCTGATCGACAACGACTGCGACACCCAGGTCGACGAACTGTTCGACGCGGACGCAGACGGATGGTCAACCTGCGAGGGCGACTGCGCCGACCTGGACGCGACGCGCAACCCGGGACAGCCCGAGGTTTGCGACGGCGTGGATCAGGACTGCGACGGGATCGCGGACGACGGGTTCGACACGGACGCGGACGGCTGGACGACTTGCGAAGGCGACTGCCAAGACTCCGATCCGGCGATCAACCCCGCATCCGTCGAGATCTGCGACGAGGTCGACAACGACTGCGACGGGCAGATTGACGATGGATTCGATCAGGACAACGACGGGTTCACCACCTGCGAAGGCGACTGCGACGACTCCAGCGCAAACGTGAATCCTGTCGCGACTGAAGTGTGCAATCTCACCGACGACGACTGCGACGGTGGCGTTGACGAAGGTGTGCAGATCGAGTTCTGTGACGACAGAGACAACGACGGACACGGCGGTCAGATCGATTGCCTACAGGCGTGCGTTGCACCGACGGACTTCGTGCCCAACAGCGATGACTGCGACGATCTCAGCCTTGCGCGCTTCCCGGGCAACCCTGAGCTGTGCGACGGCATCGACAACGACTGCGACCTGATCGTCCCAGCGGACGAGAGCGATGTGGATGGCGACGGGTTCCGAATCTGCGCGGGCGACTGCGAAGACACGGACTCCTCGATCTACCCCAGCGCTCCCGAGTTCTGCGACCTGCAGGACAACGACTGCGACGGACAGACCGACGAGGGCGTGCAGATCAAGTACTTCCGGGACGCGGACAACGACGGCTTTGGAAGCACGTCGTCCACGATCTGGGCGTGCACTGCACCCGTTGGTTTCTGCGCCAACGACAACGACTGTGACGATGCGAACGCCGCACGCTTCCCGGGCAACCCTGAGGCGTGCGACTTCCTGGACAACGACTGCGATGGGCAGACCGATGAGGGCTTCGACGCGGACGCGGACGGCTGGACTTCGTGCGCAGGCGATTGCGCTGACACGAACCCGACCATCAATCCTTCCGCTCCCGAAGTCTGCAACCTCCTCGACGACGACTGCGACCTGGCAGTTGACGAGGGGTTCGACACGGACGGTGACGGGATGACGACCTGCGCGGGCGACTGCGTGGACACGAACCCCAACATCTACCTGGGCGCTCCCGAGACCTGCAATAGGCTCGACGACGACTGCGATGGGATCGTCCCCGCGGTCGAGACCGACGACGATGGTGACGGCATGACCGAGTGCGAAGGCGACTGCGCGGACAACAACCCCGCAAGGTTCGCCGGCAATGCGGAAGTCTGCGACGCCATCGACAACAACTGCGATGGTGTCATTCCCCTGGGCGAGAGAGACGTGGACCTCGACGGCTTCATGGTCTGTGAGGGCGACTGCGTTGACACGAACGCCACCATCAACCCCACGGCTCCAGAGCTGTGCAACGATCTGGACGACAACTGCGACGGGATCGTCCCTGCAGTCGAGCTGGACACGGATGGCGACGGCGTGAGCGCCTGCGAAGGCGACTGCAACGTGAGCAATCCGATGGTGTACCTGGGCGCGCCGGAGGTATGCGACCGTTTCGATGACAACTGCGACGGCATCCTGCCCAGCGATGAGCTGGATATGGACGCGGACAGCTGGTCAACCTGCGAGGGCGACTGCGACGACGCGGTGGTGAGCCGACACCCGGGTGCGGCAGAAGTCTGCAACGGGCTGGATGACAACTGCGACGGACTCGTACCAGAGGACGAGACCGACAGCGACAGCGACGGCGCGAGCGAGTGCGAAGGCGACTGCGGCGACGACAATCCGCTGGTCTGCCCTGGCATGCCTGAGCTCTGCGACGGAGCGGACAACGACTGCGACGGGCTCATGCCCACGAGCGAGAACGATGCGGACGCGGACACCTACATGGTTTGCGAGAACGACTGCCAGGACGGCAACGCGCTCGTGAACCCCGCGGCTGTCGAGATCTGCGACTTGCAGGACAACGATTGCGACGGCACGACCGATGAAGGGTTCGATGCTGACCTCGACGGAGTCACGTTCTGCTCGGGCGACTGCGACGACGCGGACGCGACGAACTTCCCTGGCAACACGGAAGTCTGCGACAACCAGGACAACGACTGCGACTTCGTGATCGACGAAGGGTTCGACATGGATCTCGATGAGTTCACGCTCTGCGAGCTCCCCGAGCCGGACTGCGATGACACGGATCCGCTCAGCTTCCCGGGCTACCCGGAGGCATGCGACGGAGCGGACAACGACTGCGACTTCTCGACCGACGAGAATCTGTCGGACGAGTGGTACATCGACGGCGACGGCGACGGCTACGGCGCGGGCGAGGCGATCGACGTGATCTGCATGGGCAACCATGCCGAGCTCGTCGACAACCCCGATGACTGCGACGATGGCAACCACGACCGCTTCCCTGGCAACCCAGAGATCTGCGGCGACGGCATCGACCAGGACTGCGACGGCCTGGACGAGGAATGTCCGGGCGATGACGACGACTCCGCCTCGGACGACGACGACTCGGCTCCGTAGCCTGGTCGTGACAACGAAGAGCTAACGACGCGCGGCCAATCTCTGATCGGCCGCTTTTTAATTTGAGTAAAAATCCGACCTTATTCGTGTTACAATATCACCATGATAAATCTTCGGATGATTTACAAGCGTACACAAGAGCATATGATTTTTAATTTTGTCGCGCTTTTTGTGGTGCTTGTTTTTTTGATTGCGCTTCAGGCGATCTTCTCACCAGCGCTTGTGCTATCGGGTGTCTTCATCGCGTGCCTTGTCGCGCTTACCGCTCTGCGTCCACACTGGGCACTGGGTCTGCTTGCTGTTTACCTTCCGTTTGAATCTTTTATTCTCAAATTCATTCCAGATGACATTTACGTTTTTGCTCGGTATGGTTCCGAAGTTCTTATTTATCTCGTAGCGGCTGTTGTGATCGTCCGAGTCCTCGCTGGCAAACGTGGTTATCTTTCCACACGTTTTGATCTTCCGTTTTTGCTTTTTGTGGGAGCGCTCGTTGCCTCGGCGTTGGTAAACCTTGTCCCACCCACGATTGCGATTCTGGGTCTGCGTCAGATTTTGCGTTTCATGATTGTTTTTTTTCTTGTTGTACAGATCGCGCCATCAGCAACTTTCATCAAGCGCCTGACCTGGGCGATGTTTGGTATTGTCGCGTTCCAAGCGCTCTTGGGAATTTTCCAAGCGATCATCGGTGAGCCGCTTGACGCGTTTTTACTTTCTTCGGAAGCGCGAAACCTTGGCAGTATTTCCCTCACGCAAGGCGTTGAACAATTTTGGGATCCAGGCTCGCGTGTGTTCGCGACGCTTGGTCGCTATGATCGTCTTGGAAACTTTCTTTATTTTTTTCTTTTGATCGGTAGCGGATTTTTGTTTACGAAAGAGCTCGCGAAAAAAATTACTTGGCTACCTTGGTTGTTCGCGCTCGCGGTCCCCGTGCTTGTGCTGACTTATTCTCGCTCATCGTGGTTCGCGTTCATACTCGGGTTTCTCTTCATCGGTCTTTATCTCAAAAAAGATCGGCGAGTATTGGCTGGGCTTGCGGCATTTCTTTTGTTCATTTTTGTTGTTCTTGGGACATCTGGGTTAAACGTTGGTTTGATAACCGAGATGCCTGGTCAGTCTTTGTCAGAGCGTTTTTATGAGAGCTTCAGTTACGCGCGTTGGAGAGGGGAGTATTACGGATTGGGTCGCGTATTTTGGTTTGTGCACACGCCGCTGTCTGTTATTCCTGCCTCGCCGATTTTAGGATTCGGACCTGGGCAATTCGGCGGCGGCGCGGTCTCGGCATTGCACAACACGAGGGTGTATGAGGAGCTTGGACTGCCGTTTGGAGTGTTTGGGACAGAGGGGTTTATCGACAACAACTGGTTTTCTCTTTGGGGAGAAGCTGGGACACTGGGAATGATTTTTTACTTGTGGTTGTACGTTGGGCTGTTTGTGTTTTCGCTTCGCACGGCTCGTGACGCGAAGGACCCTTTTACGCGCGCACTCGCGTTGGGTCTGTGCGCGGTATTGATCGCGATAGCTTTTAACGCGTTTACCTCGACGCTGTTGGAGATTCGCACGTCAGCGTTTTATCTTTGGCTGTATGCGGGGTTTGTGTATGTGCTTGGGAGGAGGGGAGGGGGAGGAGGGAACAGTGAACAGGGAACAGTGAACAGGGAACAGGGAACAGTGAACAGGGAACAGTGAACAGGGAACAGTGAACAGGGAACAGGGAACAGGGAACGGGGAACAGTGGGAATCGGGCAGGACGAGAGATCGCTCGAGAATCGTTGTTTCGTCTCTTCTTCCACACCTTCCACACCTTCCACACCTCCCCACCTACTTACTTATGACAATAATCCACGCCAACAAATACTACTTCCTCAAAGGCGGGGCAGAGAGATACATGCTCGAGCTTTCGAATTGGCTTGAGAGGCAGGGGCATAAGGTCGTGCCGTTTGCGATGGCGCATCCAGACAATCTCTCCACTCCTTATGCGAAGTATTTTGTTAGTCAGATTAAGACCAACGAGAGTGAAATCTCCCCCCTTTCCAAGGGGGGATTAAGGGGGGTTGCCGAGCGTCTCCACACTTTCGGTCGCATGATGTATTCGCTGGAAGCTCGTCGCAATCTTGCTACCCTCATCACCCACACCAGACCTGACTTGTGCCATATTCACAGTATCTACACGCAGATTTCGCCGTCGATTTTGCACACGCTCAAAGATCAACACGTGCCAGTCGTGATGACGGTTCACGATCACCATCTCATCTCTCCGCAGTACAATGTTTGGGCGCAAGGATGTGGAGAGGATTATCGAGACGTTGGATTGCTGGCTGGCACTCTCGCGCGTTATCACAAGGGTTCATTGTCGGGGAGCTTTGCCCAGACCCTCGCGTTTAAGTTTCATCGCGCGCTGAAAATCTACGAACGTGGTGTTGAAATGTTTATTTGTCCTTCGCGGTATATGAAGCGTCAGCTTATTCGCGGTGGATTTTCAGAATCAAAAATTGTCGTGATTCCTTACGGGATTGATGTTGCTCGTTTTGAGCCGCGTTACGATCATGATGGATACTTTCTTTTTGTCGGGAGGTTGAGCGAGGAAAAGGGGATTGAGACGATCGTGCGCGTCGCGCGACTTTTGCCTGACCTGCGTTTTAAAATTGTCGGTCGCGGGCCGCGGATGGAATATCTACACCGTCTTGCCGATGGACTCACCAACGTTGATTTTATGGGTTTTCATGATGGAGACGAACTGCGTGATCTTTACCGTGGCGCGCGAGCCGTGTTGTTGCCTTCGCGCGTTCATGAGAATTTTCCACTCACTATTTTGGAAGCAATGGCTTTTGGCAAACCAGTTATCGCGAGCAATGTGGGCGGTGTTCCAGAGACAATTGAAGATCGAGTGAGTGGCCTTCTCGTATCGCCCGCTGATTTGCACGGATGGGCAGAGGCCGTGATGCGCGTCGCGTATGATGATGAGATGCAATCGCGAATGAGTCACGAAGCGCGCTTGGCAGTCGAGAGAGGTTTTGGGTTAGAGGAACATTATCGAAGGGTGATGGAGGTTTATCAAAACATCACGCAAAAATAAAATCTCCCTTTTTGGCAGGGGAGATTTTATGTTGTCTTTGTTGAAAGCTCTGGCTCGAGCCACAGAAGTTCGTAGAGATATTCAGTTGTCTCCGCGATGTCTTTCCAGTCGTAAGTTTTCGCGACGTGCGTGCGAGCTTCCGCGCCAACGCGAGCTACGAGTTCTGGATTTTCTATCAATTCTTTTATTTTCTCTGCCAGCTCTCTGATCTTGCCAGTCTTGAACGTCAGCCCGTGGTCCTGCGTGAGTTCAAGATTTTCTGGTATGTCAGATGAGAGCACACACTTTCCATAGCTCATCGCTTCCAAGACCGAGATTGGCAGCCCCTCGGATTCTGATGGATGTACAACCGCGTAAGCTCCGCCGAAAAGCGCGTGGAGGGTTTCGCCGGTTTGGGTTCCAGTGAGTACAATCGATAGGTCTGTTGTTGACATTCTGTGCAATTCCTCGACGTAGGGATCTGTGAACGCGCTACCACCCACGATCGCGAGCTTTTTCCCACGTGTGAGTTCTGGCTGTTTGCGTTTTAATTCCTTCCACGCCTTAATTAGCACGTGCGCTCCTTTGTGGCGCACAAGGCGTGAGCACATAAGAATATATTGTCCGCTAGTAAGCCCGAATGGTTCAAGCAATGTCGCGTCTGGATCAGTCATCGGGACTTGTGTGCCGTTTGGAATATATTTCGCGTCCATTCCAAACGAGAGTCTACAGTATGTTTCAAGCGTCTTGGAAACCGCGATTGTCGCGTCTGGAATCGCGCATGCCACGCGTTCGCCAAGGTATAACATTGTGCGAGCGAACATGTTCCATTTTTGATGGTGACGATCGATACAGTGGAATGTCACGACGACTTTTGCTGTTGGGCGCAGGAGTTTTGGAAGCCAGCACAGAAGCGCGGGGCCAACACCGTGGAAGTGAAAGACGTCCACCTTTTCTCGCACCGCAAGCAGGATTGACGTGAAGGTGTGCGTGATCGCGTCAAGGTGCTTGGTGGGGATGCCGTAGCTTTTTAGACAGCGCGCGCCACGGTGGTCTCTAATCGGCCAAACGTACCACGAACGACAAAATACGAGCACTTCATGTCCTCGCGCGGTCAGCTCGGCAGAGAGCTCTTCCACGTGCCGTTCTATGCCTCCGGTTTGGGCTGGGATTCCCTTTTGTCCGATCATTGCTATCTTCATAATGACGGGAGAACTTAACAAAAAACGACCATTGTGTCAATGGACGTTTGGGGACAAGTGGATGGGGAAAGGCTTAAAGGGCGTAAAAGGCTTAAAAGGCGGAAAGGCAGGGAAAGGCAAGGGGAAAGGCAGGGAATCAAGGGGGGGAGACTGCTGCTTTTCCTGTGGCCAAGAGGTCTTGGGGGAGGTTTGTCGAAACAGGAAGCCCAGACGCGCTCACGAAAGCGCCGGTGCGGGCATCGGATGCTGTGAGTCGGATTTGGTCGATGAGGGTCGGGCTTGATCCAACCATTGCTGAAGTGGGCGTGAGGCTGACCTCAAACGCCACTCCAATTATTTTGCTCATTGGGGAGAGGGTTGGTTCAACAAGCACCGCGCTCCAGCTTATCGTCCCGTCTTCCTCGTCCCACTCAACTCCGCTGTTTTGTGAAGACGTTTGTCTGCCAGTGAAGGTTACTCCCTCCGCGAGCGCCCCCTCAACTTTTACGTTTTCAAGATCGTTGATTGTTCCGTCGACATGCCAGAACACCCAGTACTTAGTTTCGATTCCGACACGTGGCGGCAATGGTCCGCGACCCAGCTGGTCACCGGTTGCTGTTGAGTAACGCCCGAATGATTCCAGCACAACGGGAGAGGTGATTGGAGAGGAGAGACTTGAGCCTTTGCTTGTAACGCGTTGCCCTGTTCCGTCGCCAAGCGTGTAACTCGCAAGCGCGCGAGTCGTGAGGTCAAGGTTTTCATATATGTCTGTCTCGCTTTGTAAGATCGATGAGCGCAGTGGCACCTGCATGATTACCTCGCCAGATTCACCTGGTTGAATCTTCGCCAACTCTGGATAGCTCGCGCTTCCAACCTCGTACATTTTTTTGGAGAAAAATTGACTGTCCGATTCTATCGCGAGCGCCACGTCATTCACCGCGAACTCTCCGATGTTCTCATAGCGAATCGTAAACTGTGTTTGCGCGCCTGGCTGTACCGAGGTCTTGGTGACACGATGTTCGATTTTGATCTGCGGAGGCACAACAGGCGCTGTGTGCGTGAGTGTCTCTTGATGGTATCGCGACTTGCCAAACGTAAACGAAGGCAGAAAAACGAAAGTTACTTCATCGCCAACATCATCTAGATAACCAGTAAAGTCCATTGAGCCCTCGCGGCCAGCAGTGAGTGCTGGAAGCCTAAACGCGCCATCAACAAAAGGGGTGGAGGTGGATTGGAGCGTAAATCCAGCAGGCCATTGCGGTTCAATGCTGATCGTCGGGAAATCAATTTCCCCTCTGTTGTGATAGGTGATTGTGCCTTCCATTGGTTGGAACGCGATGAGCGTGTGGGGAAGCACGAGAGCGATTTCAAGCGTGGATGCGACAGGTGAGAATGTATAAACATCTGTTTTGCTCACTGGGATGTCGCGATTTTTTCCGTGCACAAAATTGAGTGTGCTCGTGAACGATTGCTCGCCCGCGACATCGCCAAACATGACTCCGCGCACGTGCACGGATCTACTATCGCCCACAGGTATGTCGCCAAGCTCTATCGTCTCGCCTTCGACAGGTTGTCCTTCCGCAACAAGCTCTTGCAAGAGGAAGTGATCAGGGTAGCTAAGTCTCAAGCGCGCGTTGCGGATTATTTCGTTTGTGCCGTTGGTGAGTTGGATCACAAGAGTGGAGGACGCGCCTGCTATGACTTCTCGTGGCGCGACAGTTGCCTCCAATGTTACTCGAGTGGCAAAGCGGGCTGGAGAGTAAATGTTGGCGATAAGGAGCGCGCAGGCAAGACCGATTAACGATCCGATGAGGACGAGGTCGAAACCAAACATAATCCGCGCGAAAGCGTATTTGTTTCTGTAGTGTTTATTGAACCAATGCAGAAACGGGAAAAGCAGCATTTTTCCTGGGTGCACGGATAAACAAACCGCGCGTCCGAGCACGGATTCCGGCTTGCCAACGCTGTCGCAGGCAATAGCTTTTTTAATTTTTTCGTCGAAGCGCATAATTTTTTATCTTATTTATTCATGTCCTATTTTTTCCGACTTCCAACCTCCGACTTCCAACCTCCGCTCATTGTAAACACATCCGTTGTCAGTCCGATTACTTCATCTCTACCATCATCGTCCACGTCCGCGACAATCACCTCAAGCCCATCGCGTTGCGTTGAGTCGAAAATGTAGAACTCATTTTCTCGCGTTCCGTTGCGATCGAATATCCGAGCGAGCGGGGATCCTCCACTGCCTGGTCCAGTGATTATCTCGTCGGTTCCATCCGCGTCAACATCGCCAACAGAAATATTCACGCCACCTCGGAATGTTTTGTCGTAGGCAAAAAATCCTGGGTTGATGAGGGTTCCATTTTTGTTGAACACTCGAACGTGCGGGCCGCCGCCCGCGCCCGCGCCTGTAATTATCTCGTTGATATGGTCGCCGTTTAAGTCGCCAATCGCGACATTCACTCCGCCTCGGAACGCTTTGTCATACGCGAAAAATCCTGGGTTGATAAGCATGCCGTCGCCATTGAACACGCGCACTTGAGGTCCCCCGCCATTCTCTGTGCCAGTCACGATCTCAACAGAGCCGTCGTTCTCAAGGTCTCCCACCGAGATATTGATTCCGCGGTCGTACGTTTGCGTGTACGGAGCGAACTTCGCGTGGAGATGGCCATTGTCATCGTAAATCGAAACGTACGTTTCATTGGCAACGACCGTCTCGCGTTTGCCGTCGTTGTCAGTGTCAAATGAGACGACTTGCGTGCCGCCGCGTTGTGCGCTGTCGTAAACGAAAAATCCAGTGCGTTTCGTTTTACCTTCACTATCGAACACGCGAGCGAAAGAGCCGTTTCTGAAAGTCGCGTCAAGTATTTGTTCGATCGGGCGCAGTAAAATGATTCCGTCTTTTGCCGCGAGTTTCACCTCTGAAACGATTGATCCGTCATTCACCTTCGGATCCTGCGCGCCGTGTAGCTTTTCAAAATCCCCGTCGAGTTTCACGGTCTGCGAGCTTGGCGTCGCGTTTACAATCACTGTCCCTTGCTCAAACTCCCGCATCCACACACCTTCGTCGAGCTGTGTTTTTTGGGGGTTGATGGCATTGTGAAGATCGCTTTTGGCCGCGCCAAGGTACGCGTCATATTCGTCGTATGTCCAAATGACAGCATGGTCGTAGGTTCCGTGATCGTATGAAAAATATCCGTCACCCAAAAGCGTGGTCGTCAAACCAAAGCGGACTGATTTGTAGTCATTGGCATTTCCCATTCCGTTTGTGTTGTCCGTGTTGACATTGATGATGTGAATCGGATCGGCTTTGACGGTTTGTTCAAGCGCGAGGTATTGACCCGTCATATTTTTCCATTCCGCGAGCGTGTTGCGCGAGGAAGGGAAAGTTTCAAACATACGACCATTCACGAACGGAGAGAACACTGGGTTTGAACTTCCGTTGGTAATCATGATGGGTGCCTCGCCGATGAGCTTGCGTGTTGTTTCAAAAAGTTTTTTATAATTGTTCGCCCAAAGAACATCGGCCTCACTAGCCGTATCTGCTTTTCCATCCTGATTAACGTCTGGTTTCCCAACCCAACTAATTGAATCCTGCACTTCATCATAAAACACTCCGTCCCACAAGCCCGTTGAGAGCACGTCGTTTTTTACGTGTTGCGCTAGATATGATACCCATCCTGTGTTCAGGTTAAGCGCGCGCGTGTTTGGCCACACAGACAGCTGTTTACCTTCAGCGTCTTTGAGCCACCATTCTGTTTTGATGTTAGGAGACATTGCTCGGTGGAGCGGATCTGTCCAATAGAGATCGTTCCAGCTCACGGTTGCGACGTAGGGGAGGATCACGATGTCGGGATTGAGTTTTCGAATCTTCGGGAAAAATGATTTGTTATAGACCTGGCATTCCACTGGAATAACAAGCAGGTCAAACTTTGCCAGTTGCTGTAGGCTGTCGTCCAATACAGATCCGCCCATCAAAAAGATATTCGCGGTGCGAACGAATTCATTATCGTCTGTGATTGCCAGCGTTTGAGTCGGGTTCATCGCCAAGACAAACGCCAGAACGAGAATTGCGTGGAGAAGGCGACAAGGCATATATCTAGTTGAGACCTCTGCAAAAGTCGATGAGATTGCGTTGAACGGGGAAGCCAGCCTCCGAGACGTGGGTTAATCCCACGGTGAGGAGGTGGTGGGGTCCCCGTGAGGCGCAAGATCGCGACTTTTGCAGAGGTCTCATTTTTTTGTCGCGCGGATTAAAAAAGTTAGCACTGACATATCCGCGTCCTTTCCGCGGAAACGGCGAGCAAGTCGCGGTCGGATTTTTTCCACATATTCGGATGGAAGCTGTTGTAGTGGAATGATTTCGATTTTGTCCCAACCGTGATGTTCCAACAGTGTTCGATAATCTTTCGGACGCAGGCGGTTTGGTATTCCAGAGAACCGCAGTAGTTTGTAAATACAATCGGAGTAGCGATAGAGGTTGAGCGGATCGCGTGATCGCATAATACCCGTGTGGGTCATTCCATCGACTTCAGCGATGAACACCGTGCCTGGTTTTGAGACCACACTCAAGTGTTCAATCGTTTTATCTACATCAGTAAAATGTTCAAACGCGGCTTGGCTCACAACAATGTCAAATTGTTCATCGCGAAGAACCGAGAGAGAAAAAGATGGATCAACGTGGTATCGGATGCGCCCGTCATTTCCCGAAAGCGTTTTCTGTAATTCATTTTTTAATTCCTGACCATGAACAAGCGTTTGAAGGAGGTTGGTGTAAAAGATTGGAGGAGTTTGATCAATGAGCCGATTGGCATCAACTGTCACGTAACGTGATGCGCCCGCGTTGAGAAGAATTAGTGCGTTTCCAAGATCAGCTCCTGGGCCAAGCTCAAGAATCGTTTTCCCTTCGACTGATTGACCGTTGTACTCGTACAGCGCGTCAATCCAATTTTTAACAACCCGTCGATCGTAATCAATGGCTTGTGTATAATTGGACGGATCAAACGGTCTGGGTTCGCGGTATCCGCGTATTTGATAGCGGAGTTTGTTTAACATCAAAATTGCTAAGCCAACCAAATAAAAAATAATAGGGCGCGGTTGTGGGGGTGTGATTAGTTTACCAAGAGACATACTGGAGATTATTTTGTTTCCTCAAACGACTCTGGATTGGGAGAGTACAGTTTCCCGCTTAACTTCCATTGATTAACAAATTGACCGATGCCTTCGCGGTCACGTTTGTTCTTTACGGTCGTGGTGCGCTGGCTCCATCGGAGGAGTGACTCAAAATTGAGTTTATAGCGACCCTGGACAACCACGTAGGTTATCTCACCAGCAAGGATCGCGCGCCTTATTGTGCGCTGGCTTACCCCAAATAGTTTTGCCGCTTCGGAGACGGCGAGACGTATGACGGATTTCATAAAAGTATGGAAAATAAGTGTGGATAAAGTTAACTGTCAAGGCTAGAGTAGCCAAAAAGTTACGACCTGTCAATAAAACATTGATATTTTCTAGAGAATTTGCTATTTTTGTCCTCGTCTTTATCGAGTAATCATATTATTCATCCACCTAGAGTGTGCAACAAACAAAGCTAGAAAAATTTCTACTTGTCAGGGTGCGTATTTTTAAGGATGAAGATGCTTTTGAGAGATTGTTGCGTGAACATTCAGCCGCATTACAAAGGTTCTTGTACGGCAAGTTGCCTTGTCACGCTGACGTGGAGGACGCCTACTCAATGCTAATGATGCAATTGTGGGAATACGCCACCTCAACAGTGGTTCAACACTTTTCAGGGCTCTCTTTCACCATTGCTCGTCGGATTGTCGCCAGCTTCTATCACAAGAGAGAAGGCAAGGAGCAGGTGCCGATTAGAACAAGCTATGGAGAAGAAGGAGTAGAAGTGCAATCTCCGAACTCAAAAGAACAAATTGAAGACCACATTGATTCAGTGATAGTAAAAGAAGGATTGAAAAAATTGGAAAGTGAAGATGACCGCGAGGCAGTCATACTGCGCTTCATAGAAGGGTACAGTCTAAAAGAGATTGCGAACTATCTTGGCAAGACAGAAAACGCGACATCAGCGCTTATTCACCGAGCTCTCAAAAAGATACGTGACAAACTTGAGAAGAAATAATTATGGATAAAATTGACCGTAAAATAATCAATGCGCTAAAGGGTCTAAAAGACGATCCAGATTTTACTGGCGGGCTTGATTATGAGGGGATCCACAATCGCGCGCTCGCGAGGAACGGTTTCAGTTCAAGCTCCGCGGAGTCTCGTTACACATTCCGCGATTATCTTGAAACATACACATGGCAGTTCACCCACACAATGCTTCGTCCAATGGGAGCGGCAGTGGCGGTTTTTGTGTTCGCGATCATTGGATGGATTTCCGTGGCGAATGCTTCTGTGCATTCTCTCCCAGGCGACAATCTTTATCCTGTGAAGATCAGCATGGAGAAAGCTCAACTGGCGCTTGCCTTGAATCCACAGCAACGCGCGAACCTCCAGGTCGAGTTCACAGGTCGACGTTTGGAAGAAATGGTTGAGATAGCGCTTTTGAGCCATGGTGAATCATCTGCCGTGCAGGTTGCGGTGGATCGTTTCAAGAGCGAGGTGAATACTATTAAGGATGAAATGAAAGCCACGCAAGAGATTGTTGCTGTGAATCAGAAAGAGCTTGCGAGAGCTGTCGGTCGCAAGACGGACGTTTACTCGTCTACTGTTGCCGCGTCTGTGCCAGAGCTTTCAGTGCAAGTCGAGGAGATTTTGGAAGAGACAAAGGATCAAGCGGTGGAAGTGTTTATCACAGCCAATGAGCAGGAACAAGATGAGGAGACTGTTCGTGAGCTTGAGCGCGCGCTTCAGGCAGAGATTTCAAAGATAGAAACAGCCTATGGTGATTCTGCGGACGTGGCGATCCAAACAGCGATCGCGCTGAAAGCAGAAGGCAACTATCGCCGCGCGTTCCAGGTACTGAAAGAGTTTGTTTTGACCCAAGAGTAATCAATCGAGTCGGCGTCCGTTTTTAGTAAACGGGTTCTGGCTCGCTCTTTCATCTCAAAATGGAAGAGTCTAAACAAGTTAGTTCGCGGTCGCGCCAAAAGGTCGAGGCCCACAAAAGGGTCGCGTGTCCGTATAATGAGTTCGATCATTAGATCGAACCAAATGTACAAAAGTTCCAAATTCAATTATGTCCAATTCCCTCCGATTAACTAAGAAAGCGTTTACGATCGCTATCGCGACAGCCACGATTCTTTGGACGGCTGGTCTTGCGGCGTTCGTGCCAACCCAGGCTCAAGCTGCCGAATACGGCGATTTGATCGTGGGTGAGACCCTCTCAACCGTGTACTACTACGGTTCTGACGGTTTGCGCTACTCGTTCCCAACAGAGAAGACCTACTTCTCTTGGTATGTGGATTTTGATGATGTCGTGCAGATTTCCGATGAGGAACTCGCTGACATCTCTCCAGCTGGAAACATCGTTTACCGCCCTGGTTCTCGATGGCTCAAGATAACAAGTGATGAAAAGGTATACGCGGTTTCAACAGACGGCACACTCCATTGGATTGAGACCGCTGAAGTCGCGGAAGACCTTGCAGGAAGCAACTGGAACCAATTCATCGATGATGTTCCAGATGTTTACTTCACAAACTACACAGTCGGCGAGTCTATAACCGACGCGTCCGAGGGTTACAACGGAATGTTGTGGACCGATGGCGATGACACATATCTCGTTTGGGATGGTGAAGTCCGATCAGTCTCCAGCGCCGGTATGTCAGCCAACGGTTTCCAGGACGGTTTCGTTTTGGATGGCGATGGTTTTGACGTTGACTCCCTCGACGAAGGCGACGACGTAACAGGTGAGCTTGCTTACCTCACAGACGCCGCGCAAGAAGTCGAGGATGAGGATTACGAGGAGACGAAAGAGATCGAAGTGAGTATCTCGGGTTCACCAGCTTCTTCGACCTTGATCGAGACGCAGGCTGTGGCCGATCTATTGCATGTCACTTTGACAAACAACTCGGCTTCAGATGTAAAGCTAACGGGGCTAACAGTAACCCGCACGGGCGTGTCTTCCGATACTACATTGTCGAACGTTTATCTTTTTGATGGTTTCGTTCGATTAACTGATGCGGCCACGATTTCTTCCGGTCGTGCTACGTTCAATGATAGTACGGGGCTCTTGACTATTGCTGCGGGTGCTTCTGAAACGATTTATGTTCGTTCAGATATTGCCAACACCACAAATGGCCAGACCGTTGGTTTGAAGATTGCTTCTGCCTCGGATTTGGTTTTCAGTGTTAGCGGCTCTGCTTCGGGATCATTCCCAATGCAGGGAGCAACTCACACGATTGCGGATAACCCAACCACATTTGGAACGGCTGATTTCACAGGATCCACAACTCCAACTGCGGCCACCGTTGATCCACAAGAAGGTTATCGTGTGTTTGAGCGCACCCTTTCTGTCGGAAAAAATGAGCTAAATCTGACCGCAGCTCGTTTCCGAAACATTGGTTCTATCGATGCGGATGATGTAAATAATTGGCAGTTATACGTCGGTGGTGTAATGCGCGGAAGCGCTGTCTCTCAAGAGGATGCAGACGGATATGTGACGTTTGATTTCTCTAGTGCACCAATCGAACTAAAGACAGGGAACCATCAGATTAAAGTGATGGCTGATATCATTGGTGGATCTGGTCGCACAGTAACTGTTGGTCTTCGAAATAGTGCTGACTTCATCTTGGTTGACCAAGATTACAGCCAGCCTGTTCGCCCAACTGTTGGATCGGCCACGTTCGCCGCTATGGATGCAGGCGCTCAGTTGATCAGTAGCGGTACTCTTACCTACACCAAGATGAGTGACTCTCCGTCAGGGAACGTAACAAATACTGCTTCAGGTGTTACACTTGGAAAGTGGTCTGTGAAAGCCTTCGGCGAGTCAATGAAAGTTGAGAACCTTCGTTTCGCATTCACTGAAAGCGATGCCGATGATGTGTCTTTGCGTAACGGTGCTGTATATCTCAATGGTTCGCAGATTGGAAGCACGGCATCTCTGGAGGCAAATGCCGGTGCTGGAACAGATTACACCGAGTACACTTTCGGTTCAGCGTTTATTGTTGTCCCTGGTTCACCAGCAACGCTGGAGATCCGTGCGGACATATATGACGCTGACGGAACAGACAACATTGAAGCAAACGACACCATTATTGCTCAAGTTGTTGATATGAATGGAATTCTCAACGTTCAACAGATGACTTCTGGCGGCTATATTGACGCACCAGATGGTTCAGCGGTTGCCGCAAATACGTTGACGGTTTCAACTGGTTCTCTCACGCTCGCAAAGAATGGCTCTTATGCCAACCAGACCGTGATTGACCCAAAGACCGCTTACAAGGTTGGTTCTGCCACCGTGACAGCAAGCACCACAGAGGCCATTAACCTCACGGAGATTGCTGTTGACTTTGATGAAGATGGTACAGGGCACGTTGCAGACTCGGATACTTCCGAGCCTGCCGACGGCGACATGTATAACCTGTATGTGAAATACGGTCCAGCCGCAAACATGGTTACTACCAGCACAAAGGGAACGATTTCCGAAACATCCAACTCTTGGTCCATCAATTACGCGCTTGGCGCGGGTGAGACCATCTATGTGGATGTTTACGCAGACATCGACTCTGCGATTTCAACTGGCGAGGTCATCCAAACTGCTATCGATGTAAACGGAACGACAGTGAATTCTGGTACGTCTCCGTCAACCACAAAGATTGCTGGTCAGACCATTACAATCACCGCAGGTTCTTTCACCGAGTTTAATGACAACCATCCGGTGGCTGCCGTGGCCGCGGCCAATCAATTGCTCGAAGTCGCTCGCTATCGTTTTAGTGCCTCAAACGAGAACTACACGATAAAGGAGTTGACAACCAGCGTTGCCAGCGCGACAGCTGCCGGATTGGTAAACGAAGTTCGCATCTACGACGGAAGCACACTTGTTGCTTCAACCGTCTATGACGAAAACACAAACACACGCGCGACATTCACAGGTCTCGCAGTTGCTGTGAACGCCAACGTATCAAAGACCCTCATTATCAAGTATCTCTTGAACAATGTCGGTGTGGGCGCTGGTACTTCACAGACTGACGTTGCCAATACCCTCTACTCGGTAAAATTTGCCGATAGTCAGGGAACAGAAACAACAGAGACATCAGGGACAGCATTCAGTTCTGTTAACGGTAATATTCAGTACGTCTTTGCATCCGTCCCAACCATTACGGCTGTTGATCTCACAAACTCAACACTCGTGAACGGTCAGGCAGTTGACCTCTATAAGTTCACAGTCTCCGCCGCTTCCAATGGCAATGTGGCTTTGAAGCAATTCAAGCTCTCAACATCTTGGTCAGACGGTGGAACAGCTGATACTCTCGAGGTAGAATCGCTCAAGCTTTACAAGAACGGATCTGATATCACATCATCGGTTACGATCGTTGATGAGAACGGAAACGTCGTTACAAGCACAAGCGGATTGCTAGAGAGTGACGAGGATGCTGTAATAACATGGACAACAGAGGATACGGTTAGCGCCGGTGAGACCGTGACATACACAGTTCGCGGAACTCCATCAGGATTCCGAACAGTCGGTGCTGATACCTCAGGTGACTCTGTCAGCTTCTATCTAGCTCAAGATGCCGCTACAAACGGCACGAGCGTGTACCTTAACGATGAGACAGACCTTGCGGGTGGACAATCCGAAATTATGGAATTGTTCACCAGCGCTGCTGCATCTTCATCTGATGGTACAGGTACAGCCGCCGATGATAGCTCGGCTACTGTAAGCGCAAACCGCTTCATTTGGTCCGATGTTAGTGCCGCAAGTCACAGTTCGTCTGCAAACGCAGACTCAACTGGCGACTGGCACAATGGATACTTGGTCAAGAACCTCGACCTCTCGGGCGAGACATGGTCTAAGTAATCCGCGATACTCTAGGAGTATCAATCTCTTCGACAATCCACACGTCTTGCGAGCGATCGGCGACGGCTGATGCCAACGCCTTGGCTCAATCAAGACCGGGATCTCGAGGAGTCAACACCACCCCACAACCGGGTGGTGTTTGATTTTTCCTCCCAGGTCGTGCATCCGACCTACGCCAGTCGTGCATCCGACGTACGACTACGTGCAAAAAAAGCACTTAGGCGGTGTTTGATTTGAATGTGAGTGCGTGTGATAAAATGAAACGATATGAAGATCGAGTACGACAGAGAAGCCGACGCGCTTTACGTGCATCTATCAGAGAAACCTAAAAAAGTGGCAAAAAGTCGTGAGATTGAAAACGGAATTATTTTGGATTTAGATGGAAAGAAACAATTGTTGGGCATAGAGGTTCTCGACGTTTCTAGACGTTTTAAGGAAGCTGACGCGTTTCAGTTTGCAGTGACACACTTGGCAAAGGAACGCGTGAGCATATAGTCTCATATGACAGATCACCAAGTTACATCAAATGATATACTCGTTGCCTTGATCGAGATTATGAAAAAGAAAGGCCTCCTTGATGAGGATGAGGCACGGGAGATCCTCGATGCTTAATGCAAAATTGGGTATTATTTAAAGACATGCTCGCATCCTTACAGACCCTGCACCTCCAACCACTCGAGCAAAAACTTTTTTTCGCCACTCGCGCAGGGCTATTTTTACTGCTCTTAACCCCGCTTCTTTTTTCCCATCATCTAACACATCCGTTTAGCTCTACGCAGTCGTACACGATTCTGGCAGTGAGCGAAGTCGTTTTTTTATCTTACGTCTGGCTTGCATCACTCTTTCCGCTCTGGCGACCACGATGGACTTTGGTGGATAAAGTTTTTTTTATTTACGTTGGGATTCTATTCATCACTCTGCTGACGGGCGAGGATCCTTTTTCCAGCTTTTGGTCGAGCATGGTTCGCACGACGGGCGGATTGATGTGGTTGCATTTATCAGCTGTCTTTATTGCTGTCCGTGGTGTGACGCGTACGCGAGAAAATTGGGTGAAGTTGTTTACCGTTTCAGTGAGCGCGGCACTGCTTAGTTCTTTCTTTCACGCTTTGTCGCTCGTCGGGATTGATCTCATTTCACTTGCCGCGGGGGGAAGTACGTTTGGCAACTCAACATATTTTGCCACGTATCTGTTATTTAACTTTTTTTTTCGCGTTTTTTATTGCGACGCAGACAACAACACGATTGACACGACTGTTCGGATATGGCTCTGCCATTCTTCTTGGTGCGACACTGTTGACTACAGCGGCGAACGCGGGCAAGGTTTCTCTATTGGGAGGTTTGTTGTTCCTTGTTATCTTGTGGCTCGTTTTTTTGGGGCAAAAGAAATGGATGCTGACTGTAGGGCTTGCGAGCTTGGGTATGCTGGTCGCAGTTTTTTTCGCAGTTGTAGTTTTGGCTTTTCGTCCAGGTTATGTTCAAGATACACTTGTTGATATATCTTCTGGCGCGCGATTTGTTCTTTGGGATATGGCTTGGGAGGGGATTCAGGAGAGACCATTGTTAGGATGGGGGCTTGAGAATTATCAGTTCGTATCTTATAAGTTTTTTAATCCATGTCTCGGATCAGAGCAGTGCGGAGGAGAGCTGTGGTTTGATCACGCGCACAACAAGTTGCTCGATGTTTGGGTGGAGACCGGGTTATTCGGTTTGATGGCCTACATATCGATTTTTATTGTCGCTATTTTTTCTTTTTGGCGCGCAGGGACAACATCACCTCGCGCTCGTCGTGCTTTCATCATCCTTACTGCTGGTCTTGTCGCGTATTTTGTTCAGAATCTTACCGCTCTTGAAACCTCAACTCTTCTTCTTTTTTGGGTGCTTCTTCTTGCGGCAGTAGGCGCCATATCGGAGACCGGCTCTTTTTCCAGCGAAGGTAATTCCATGGATTCGTTGAGGACTTCTAGAATTGTCCCCACCGTCGCAAGTCTACTGTTCCCATTTGCAATTTTTTTTCTCGTGATCCAGCCAGTTCAAGCAAACCTGGCAGTTCGCCAAGCCATCTTCGCGACAGAACCAGAACAACGCGCGCGAGCTTATGACACAGCGACAAGTTTATCTCCTGTTGGTATTGATATGAGACGCGTCTGGCTTGCTGATGATACGGTTAAGACCATTTGGCAAAGAATTCCAGTTGGCACAGAGCTACCAGCAGGCTTGGTTCAAGAGTTGAACAATGCGGCTGACCTATTGGAAGATTCGCTACGACGCTCGCCAGGAAATTTGCGCGCACGTATTGCGCTTGGATTTGTTTATAAGACAAAGGGGCATTTTTTAGAAGATGCAGAGTCATACGAAAAAGCTACCAAGATTTTTGAGGAGGGGATTCGTCTTAGCCCGAGCCATCCGATCGTGCGCAGGGGGCTTGCTTCTGTGTATTTGGATCAGGGAAGAAAAGAAGACGGTTCGACATTAATGCGGACGTTGGTTGAATTATCTCCAGAGAGTCCGGCGGCATATAATTATTATCTTGCCACCCTTCGTCTAATTGGAAATCAGGATGAGTTTGAGCGAGTTGCTTCTCAAGCGATTAAGTCCTTCCCGTCTCTCTCAAGCGACATCGAACAATTACGCAGAGCCGATAATCAGGCTGATGGCCAGGCACTGCTTTATCTCTTTCATTGATTTGTGATTTGTACCTCGTATTTATTCTTGCCCCCTTGCCCCGGTCGGAAATCAGAATCCCGACTACGACACCTTTCCGACACTATAATTGTTGCAGTCTTTTCTTTCGCGTATTTTGGCGATAAAATATAGCGGCATGAAGATATATCAGACAAAATCAAAGTCGCTAGCCGGGACGAACTATAAGGAGGTTTATAAGAAGGTGTTTGGTTTTTATTCAACAATCAGAAAGAGAACAAAAAGACGACCGTATGTTAGGTCGGCATATTTTAATAAGGAGAAAATTTTCTTGCCGCTATTTTGGAATCATCTGCATGAAAAATTGAATTTTCGTGACAAGACTCGTCGTGTAAAATTTTTTTTATGCGCGATTGAGCTTATTAGGCAAAGCAGGTTTGATCCAGAGTCGAAGGAAAATGTAAACAGAAGATCGGAGATACTGCACCGTTTTTCGGGGAAGACAAAAGACGGGCAATTATTTTTCGTGCAGATAAAAGAAGAGAAAAAGTCTGGAGAAAAATGGTTGTTGTCAGTTTTTGGTGCAGAAAAATAAAAGAAAAAGACCTTCCGCCAGTTTGGGGCTTATGAGCCCCGGCCGAAAGCCTTTTTCACTCCCAATATAATGTTTGATGTCACTCGCGTCAATGGGCGCTGTGGATACATATAATACGACCATTTTCTTTTATGAAAACTCGCCTTAACAAATTTCTTGCCGATCGTGGAATGTGCTCGCGACGAAAAGCGGACGAGCTGATTTCCGCTGGAAAAGTTTTTGTGAACGGCGCGCGGGCAGAGCTTGGGATGATGGTTGATGAGAGTGACGACGTGAGGCTGAGGGGTAGAGAGGTCGTGAAGAAGAAACCCGAGACGGTTTATTTTGCGTTTCACAAACCCGTTGGGATCATCACGAGCGTGGATCCAAACGCGCGCGATTCGGTTATCTCGTTTCTTCATTTGCCAATGCTCGTGTTTCCAGTCGGAAGGCTTGATGTCGCTTCTTCTGGTTTATTGCTCCTCACAAATGATGGGCGGCTCTCCGAAAGTATTACTAACCCTCGACACAATCATGAGAAAGAATACGTCGTGACGGTTGATCGTGAGATAAAGGACGGCGACCTGCGCGCGATGGCGCAGGGGATCATGATTCTTGGTTCCATAACCAAGCCAGCGGTTGTGCGCCGAGAGAGCGCGCGGATTTTCAGTATCATTCTCACCGAAGGTCGCAATCGCCAAATCCGTCGTATGTGCGAGGCGCTTGGATATGATGTGAAGAATCTCGTACGCGTGCGCGTGATGAACATCGAGCTTGGCAATCTCCCTGTTGGCGCGTGCAGACCTCTAACAAAAAAAGAAGTCACAGAACTTTTGCGTTCGACACTCGGTGAGAATTGACGCTATTTTTTAAGTGAGCAAAAAAAAGCCCCCGACGGGGACAAGCCCCACAAGGGTCTCTTTCGTGGTGATCTAAGGCAAAGTTATCTTTTTCATGGTACTCTGTCAATACTATGCAAAAATATTTTTTCCCAGCCCTTGTCACCTCTGTCACTCTTGTCGCCCTTGTCACCTTTCTCGCGCTTGTCACTTCCTCCGTGCTCGCTTCGTCTTCATGGATCGAACAAGACTCCGGTACTCTCCAAAGCCTTCGCGCCATTGCAAAAACCGATGGCACGCTTATTGCTGGCGGGAACACTGGGTACCTTATGCGTTCAATAGATGAGGGGCAGACCTGGTCGCGCATTGAACAATTTTCAAGCACGTGGTGGCATGACTTGGAAATGGAACCAGACGGTGATGTTGTCGCTGTGGGCGATGGGGGAAGTTACGCGGTTTCTTCTAACGCCGGTGTAACGTGGGTTTCATCCTCGCTTGGTGTCTCTGTAAATCTTTTCGACATTGAACGCACGCAATCGAATGGGTACATCGTGGGTGATTCTGGAACCGCGCTGTATTATTCGGACAACAGTAAAAATTGGCACACCACATCCACTGGTGTGACTGACAATCTTTACGCTGTGCAAGATATGGGGGACGGAACCGCGTGGATGGCTGGATCGGGTGGGCGGTTGTTGCGCGTAAGCCAGAGCGGTTTATCTTTTGCGAATCTTGGGCGAGTTGTCGTGGATAATATTCGGGGGCTGTATTTTACGAGCGCATCAACAGGTTGGATCGTTGGCGAGAAGGGCACATTCAAAAAGACAACCGATGGTGGGACGAGCTGGGTGGCGGTGAGTGTGAGTGGGCTTGTGTCGCAGGATCTTTTTGACATTAAAGCGTTTGGAGATGACATCGTCGTTGTTGGCGACAAGATAATTATTCAGTCACAGGATGGCGGAGTGACTTGGAGTACCACGGATTTTACTAGCGACAACATCACGTTTTACGCGGCTGTTTTCGATAGTGATGGCGAGTTGTGGGCGGCTGGGACGGATTATGATGTGAAGTCCGCGGTGTTTCATTACCAGGAGGAGGTAGTCGAGGTGGACGAGGTTGTCGAGGTTGAGGAAGAGGAAGGAGAGGAAGTAGAAGCGCAGGCGGCAAGCCTTATCAAACTCGCGTGCGTTGGAGAGACTCTTGATAGCGATCCCTGCCGCGCGGTTTATTATTACGCCACTGATGGCAAGCGTCATGCTTTCACAAACGAGAACGTGTTCTTCACTTGGTTTGATGACTTCGATGACGTTGTGGAGGTGAGCGCGGATTTTATGTCAGACTTGATGCTTGGCGCGAACGTCACATATCACCCTGGCACGCGAATGGTGAAGTTTCAAAGCACACACACGGTTTACACTGTATCGGTGGGTGGCGTGTTGCGCGCGATCGCGAGCGAGGACATTGCTGAAGGGTTATATGGCGCGGACTGGAACCAGCAGATTGATGACATATCAGATTCGTTTTTCGGTGATTATACTTTTGGTGAGGTGATAGATTCTGTTGGTGATTATGATGTGGAGGAGGATCAGGAGTCGGTACAAAATTTGGATGACAATTTTTAGGAAGAACGATACAATACCGCAAGTTAACTATGCGGTATTTTGTTTACAAAACAATTGTTTTTTCAGCCCTCGTTGTCCTTGCAGCCTTTTCAGCCCTCGCAGCCCTCCCACTGCAAGCTCGCGATTCTGCTGACCGTTTCCGTGGTGAGCTTTGGTATCTTGATCGAATTTCTGCTCCGACCGCGTGGAATATTGAAACTGGTAGCGAGGAAACGATTGTAGCAGTTCTTGACGCTGGTTTTGATTTGGACCACGAGGATCTCGCGACGCAATACTGGCACAATGACCGCGAGACCAGCAGTGACGGCGTTGATAATGATCGCAACGGTTATGAGGACGATGTAATGGGATGGGATTTTGTTGATGGTGATCCTGACCCAAGCCCGGATTTTGACGGCGCGGTTTCAGATACGGTCGCCTCGCACGGGACAGTCATCGCGGGAATAATCGGCGCGACAGCCAACAACGGACTTGGGATCGCGGGAATAAATTGGGACGTGTCAATTATGCCTCTGCGCGTTTTGGATTCTCGAGGCGCTGGGTCAACCGCTGATGTGCGCGACGCGATTGAGTACGCGGTGAATAACGGCGCGGACGTTATCAATTTGAGTTTTACTTTTACTAAGACCGATAACAGACTGCGCGACACTATTGAATGGGCGCATGACGAGGGTGTGGTGATAGTAGCGGCGATTGGGAACGGCAACATTGATACTGACTCGACTCCAATTTACCCAGCGTGTTTTGATTCAGAGGTCGGTCGAAATGTAGTGATCGGCGTTGCCGCAAGCGACCGTGATGATCGCAAAGCAAGCTTTTCAAATTACGGCGCGGGTTGTGTTGACCTTACTGCTCCAGGCACAGACATTTTTGCTTCGGTTTATCACGACCCAAACATTCTTTCGTTTATTACCTCCTACGCGTCTCCGTGGGAGGGCACGTCACTTGCCGCTCCGATGGTGAGTGCGGCCGCGGCTTTGTTGCGCTCGAGCTATCCTTCTTTAACGCCGGATCAAATTCGCAACGTACTAAAACTTTCTGTTGACTCTGTTGGCGAGACATCGCTTGAAGCAAGAAAAAGATTGGGGGCTGGTCGCTTGAATCTCTTTCAGGCTCTCCAAACAGCGCAAGTATTCGCGCTGGGTTCTGGCAGTGGGAAAAACAATAAAGATCAACCGTCGTCTGGTTCGCTTGTTGTGGCGCAGGGGCGCGGGGCTGATTCGACTGTGCGACGAGTGGATGGGGGAGGGAATTTGCTTTCACAGTTTCAAGCGTATCCAATAGGATTTCGTGGCGGAGTTAACTTGGCAACCGGGGACGTTGATGGAGATGGGGAGGTAGAGATAATTACTGGAGCTGGAATTGGTGGCGGGCCGCAAGTTAGAGTTTTTGATCTTGATGGAAAACTTGAGAATCAATTTTTTGCTTTTGACGAGGGCGATCGCAATGGAATTTTTGTTGCGTCAGGAGACACGAATAACGACGGCATGGACGAGATTATTGTGACCTCTTGCATGAATGGCACGGGTCAGGTTCGTATTTTTAATCGTTATGGCCATCTTAAGGGAGCGTATTTTCCATTTGGTCGCACTAATAACCCTGTGCGCGTAGCGATTGGGAATATAGACGATGATGGGGAACAGGAGGTTTTGTCGGTTCTTGAGCGCGGTGGAGAGGGAAGCGTTCTCGCGCACGACGGGTCAGGTCGCTATGTTCGTAGCTTTGTGGTTTTTGGCGGCGCGGTTGATGCGCTGAGTGTCGCGACCATCGATTTAGAGGGTGATGGCCGTGACGAGATTATTGTTGGTGCGGGATCAGGGGAGGCGCCGCGCGTTGGCGTTTATAATGATTTGGGAGTGGAGAAGCTGAATTTTTTTGGATACCAACTTGGATTCCATGGCGGCATTGAGGTTGCTGGAGCAGATATAGATGGCAATGGTTTACCAGAGATTTATGTTTTTCCTCATTCCAGCGGAGGTCCGCAAGTGCGCGTTTTTAATCAAGAAGGGTCTGTAATTGGAGGATTTTTTCCATTCGATCCTGCTTTCCGTTTCGGCGGCTCGATTTCAATAAAGTAGAATTATGGGAGTTTTTTTCAAACGAATTATCACGATTGCCATTGTCTTTATTTTTTTGTCCATCTCCTATTCCTCCCTCCACGCTCACCCCTCCCCCCTCATCCCTAACGACGAATACTTAGACGACCAGTGGTATCTGCAACAGATTGGCACATACGAGGCATGGGAAACACAAACCGGCAGTCGGAATGTTGTCGTGGCTGTGCTTGATACTGGTGTGGATTTGGATCATCCAGATTTACGCAGGAACATCTGGGTAAACGATGATGAGGTTTCTAACGATGGAATTGATAACGACGACAACGGCTATGTTGACGATGTGAACGGTTATGATTTTGTGCACGATGACGCCTCGCCAATCCCAGATCAAGACATTGGTTTTGACGCTGACGCTGTTTCGCATGGCACATTCATCGCGGGAATTATCGGCGGTGTTGGTGATAACGAGGAGGGGATCGCGGGGATAAATTGGAAGGTGAAGATAATGCCAGTGAGGATTTTGGACAACCAGGGGATTGGGGATTCGCGGCTCGCGACTTTTGGCGTGCGATACGCGATCGACAACGGCGCGGATGTTATCAATTTAAGTTTCACTGGTTTTGATCGCGATGAGGATTTGCGCGACGCTGTGCGGGATGCTTACTTGGCAGGGATTGTAGTTGTGGCCGCTGTTGGCAATGGTGGAATTGATATTGATGAACAACAGATTTATCCAGCGTGTTATGGCGAGGGTGAAGATGATGATTGGATTTTGGGGGTCGGGTCAACAAACGAGAATGACGAGAAGTCCGAGTTTTCAAATTACGGAGCCGTGTGCACAGACATCAGCGCGCCAGGTGAAAATATTTTTAGCACTGTTTATCAGGATGATGATTGGTTGGGATTGGATCAGGGGTTTTATCAAGATGGATGGTCTGGTACATCCGTCGCCGCGCCAATGGTTGCTGGGGCATCAGCGCTTTTGCGCGCGGAATATCCGTCATTAACTCCAAAAGAAATCAAAATTATTTTAAGACTGTCAGCGGATCCGATTAGCGCGGGGGGAAACGCGATTGGGAAGATGGGATCCGGGAGATTAAATATCGAAAAAGCGATGGAGTCCGCGTTGACGTTTTTGGGTGGTGAGGTGATTGAGGCGGCGACAATATCTCTGGATCCAAGTTACAGAATCGTGGTTGCGCCAGAGCAGGGAAGCCCTCCAATCGTGCGTGTGTTTACGAACAGCGGCAATGAAGTCGTGGCAGAGTTTAATGCTTATGACGCGACGTTCGAGGGTGGTGTGCGTCTGGCAATGGGCGATGTGGACGGAGACGGCGCGGAGGAGATCGTTACGGTGCCAGGGTTAGGTGGTAGTCCGCACGTTCGTGTGTTCAGTCTCGATGGCAAGCTCGAAAGCCAGTTTTTCGTGTTTGAGCAAAGCATGCGGTCTGGATTATTTGTGGCGACAGGCGATGTCAATGGTGATGGTGCGGAAGAGATAGCGGTTTCAACGGACGCGGGTGGCGGCGGTCGTGCTCAGGTTTTCGATTACAAAGGCACTGCGAAAGCGAACGCGTTCCTTCCATATGGCGGATCAGCGTTCGATGATTCTGTGAGGGTCGCGATTGGGGATGTTGATGGTGATAAGGTCGGGGAGGTTATTGTTTCGCGTGGGGAGGGGAGTGAGCCAATGGTGCGAGTTATGAAATTCAATGGCGAGTTCGTGGGGGAGTTTCTGGCGTACGCGGCGACGTATGATAAGGGCGTGTTCGTCGCGAGTGGGGATTTAGATGGTGATGGAGATGATGAGATTGTGACGGGCACGGATAATGGCGGCGGGCCGCAGGTGCAAATTTTTGATGGGGAGGGGTCGTGGTTGGGGACGTTTTTTGCGTACGACAAAAATTTTCGCGGAGGCGTGAGGTTGTCTGTCGGTAAGTTATCTTCTTGGAAAGGCGCTTCGATAATTACCTCAGCTGGTCCTGGCGGTGGGCCGCACGTTCGTATTTTCAACGGGTACTCAAAGCTTATTGGAATGTTTTTTAGCGATGATGCGGATGAGAGGGGTGGTATCAATTCAGGGGCGTGGTGAAAGAGGAAAAATCCAAAATCCAAAGTCCAAAACCCAAACCTTATTATTCCTAATTATTTCTTTTTGGATTCTGGTTCCTGGATTTTGGATTTTTCCCTTCCTATTTGGATTTTTCTCCGCTATACTTACTCCATATGCCCAAGCCTCTTGTCTTTGAAAAGAAGAATGTTCTCGTCACTGGCGGCGCTGGATTTATTGGATCCTTTCTGTGCGAGCAGTTGTTGCGCGATGGAAATCGAGTGATTTGTGTTGACAACCTTGCGACAGGGGACACAAAAAATATCGAGGTACTTCTCCAAAATTCAGATTTTCGTTTTCTGCGTCTGGATGTGAACACACCATTTGAGCTTGAGACGTTCGCGGAGCTCGCCGCTTTTAAGCTTCCGTTCCAGGGCATTCAGGAGATATATCATTTCGCTTGTCCAACCTCGATTAAGAATTTCGACCAATTCAAGATTCAAACGCTTCTCTCAAACTCGCTCGGTAATTATCACATACTTGAGCTCGCGAAAAAGTACAGATCCAAAATTCTTTTTGCATCAAGCTCTGTCGTGTACGGACAGCGCAAGGATGGCGCGCAGCTTGTGGTCGAGACAGAAATCGGAGCAGTGGATCAAATGTCACCGCGCGCGTGTTACGATGAGGGCAAGCGTTTTTCTGAAACAATGTTCGAGACATATCGACAAGTGCACGGGCTTGATACTCGCATCGTTCGAGTGTTCCGCACCTTCGGTCCTCGAATGCCACTGTCCGATGGTCAGCTCATTCCAGACTTCATAATGAACGCGTTGGATGGAAAAGATTTGATAATGTACGGCGGAAAAGATTTCCGCACATCGCTTGTGTATGTGACTGATGTTGTGGACGCTCTTGTTCGCGTGATGGGTTCAGTAGAATATCCTGGGCCAGTGAATATCGGTAGTGACATTGATCTCGCGCTTGAAGATGTCGCAAAGCAGATAATCGAGATGACAGATTCAGCGTCAAAGATAGTGGAGGGCGAGAGCTTTACGTTTCTTTCGGAGCTTGCTCTTCCTTCGATCAATCGTGCCAAGGAAATGGGTTGGTTCCCGCTGACGCGACTTGAGGATGGCTTGCGCAGGACAATTGAATACATGAAAGCGAATAAGATATTGTTGAGTAGTGTGTAGGGAGGGGGGAGAAGAATATGAAAGTTATCGCAATAATCCCAGCGTACAATGAGGAGAAGACAATAACCGAGGTGCTGAAAAAAGCATCTGGTTTTGTTTCTAAGGTTATCGTCGTGGATGATGGTTCACTTGATCGAACCGCGCGAATCGCGCGCGCGAACGGGGCGTTGGTCGTAAGTCACTCAATCAATCGTGGGCTTGGCGCCGCGATAGGCACAGGGTTTGAAGCCGCGAAACGTTTTGGCGCAGACGTGGTAATTACACTGGACGCTGACGGTCAACACGACCCTTCCGAGATCCCGTCATTTTTGAAAGCCATCGAATCCGGCGCGGATGTTGTGATTGGATCAAGAATGATTGGCAATCTCCCCCCTTCCCAAGGGGGGATAAAGGGGGGTTGCCTGGACTGGTGTTACGACGGGGGTTGCCTGCACGTGACTGGAATGCCCTTCCACCGAAGAATCGCTCAACTCCTCGGCAACCTTGTTACGCTTATTTTATTCGGCGTGTGGGTGACTGACAGTCAATCTGGATTTAGAGCGTTTACGAGTTACGCGCTTTCAAAGATCGAAATCAAAACAAATCGAATGGAAGTTTCGTCTGAACTAATTGCCGAGGCTAGGCGTAACAGGCTAAAACTTGTCGAGGTTCCGATCAAGGCGATCTATACCGATTATTCACTTGCCAAGGGGCAGAGTTTTATCGTGGGGCTGAAGACGCTTATCAAACTTATCCTACGACGCATCACTCAATAGCCTATGACTCTGATTCAGATTCTCATTATCGCGTTCGCGATCTTCGCGCTCACGCGGGCAGTTCGCCAATTTAAAAAAGGATCGTTTTCGATCGCTTGGCTTATTTTTTGGATTTTGTTTTGGGCCTGTGCCGCGGTGGTGGCATTTCTTCCGCAGACCACTGATGTTGTCGCGCGCTTGGTTGGAGTGGGGCGAGGCGCTGACATGATCGTGTATCTTTCCCTGATTGCGTTATTTTATTTGGTGTTTCGTATTTATGTGAAAATCGAACAGGTAGAAGGGGAGATTACGCGCCTTGTGCGCGGGAGGGCGTTGGATGACGCGCAGGATGAGTTTACCAAAAAATAATTTTTTTGATGATGTGAAAATATCGCGCGAGGACTGGATTCACGATTCGCGCGAGAATCTTGTTATCAATTTCTTGGTTCAAGATAACGCCGACCATGTTTGAAAGCATTTCCTTGTCAGTTTTAGTTCGGATTTTTGAGATCAACAATCTTCGCAGGATTATCCATTTCCATGTTGACGGTCTAAACAAGTGCGCTAACGCGCGCGTTTTATTTTTTGCCCAGCCAGATCGCGCCGCGAATATAAGCGTGCCAAGTTCCATTGCCAAGTACGCTGGCACAAGTAGCAGAAGTGTTGGCAGTTTGTAGTTCGCGAGATTGGTAAGATGACGGTTGCGTTCCATCCAATAAAATTTTTTGATTGATTTTGAAAATTCGTATCGGTGGAAGATGACAGATTCCGGCGCGTAGAGAATGTCGAATCCAGCAAGACGCGCGCGCCAGGAAAGATCAAGGTCTTCGTGGTAAAGGAAATACGAAGAATCAAAAAGTCCGCCGATTGTCTTTAGAGCGGAGACACGCACCAGCATGCCAGCGCCGGAGGAGTAGAAGAAAGGGAGGGGAGAGGGGTGAGGGGTGAGGGGAGAGGGAGACGGAGAACGTTCGCGGTAACCGAGGGAGAAACCGAATCCGAGAAAATGCATCGCGTTGCCGCGCGAGTTGAGAAGATCGGATTCTTGATCCAGCATTACGCGCGACTGGATGATTGCCGCGTTGGGATTTTGTAGGGCGAGTTCGACCGCGCGCGAGAGAAACGACTTGTCGACTCTGGCATCCGCGTTGAGAAGATAAACGAATTCTGGATCGAATCGTTTCCCGATTTCAAGCGCGAGATTATGTCCGCCAGCAAATCCCTGATTCGGATTCTGTGCCTGGACAATCATCTCTGGTAACCCCTGCGCGTTCATCCATCGCGAACGAATGTGGTTGCCAAGATCATGCCCCTCGCAAAAATTGTTTACGATTACCAATCTCCATTTCTCGCGCGGATAATCAGACTGTACCAGCGACAACATCAAGCTGTCGATCACCTCAAGCGGTTCGATATGCACCAAAACTTGTACGACGACCATTGGATTCATATTCGATGTCCTAACCATTTAAGCGTGTATTTTATCCAACTTGTTATGTGCACGCGAGTTTTTGGATTATGAACCACGCGGTCAATTGTGCCGTTTCCCGCGGCTGACTCTTTTCCATACGCGTGGAAGACAACCGCGTTTGGGAGATAATAAACTGGGCGGCCGCGCATCCAGCAATTGCGGCACAAGTCAACGTCTTCGTAGTACATAAAGTATCGCTTATCAAACCCACCAATCTCATGAAAGAGTTTCGCGTCAATCATGAACGCTGAACCCTGAACCCAATCAACCATGCGATGTTTGTCGTGGTCAAAATCTTCCATGAGAAATTTCGCGCGATGAGCTTTTGTCTTGTCAGGGTTCATCATTGATGTCCTCTGCGCGATGGGTGTGAACCAGCGGGGAAACCTGCGGCACGTTTCTTGGAGCTTGCCGTCCATGTAAAGAATTTTTGGAGAAGCAATACCGACCACTGGATGCGCTTTCATGAACGAGTGAAGCGTGTCGAGTAATTGGGTATCTTTAACGCAGGTGTCTGGGTTAAGAAAAAAATAATAGTCCGCGTCAACTTCACAAGCGCCGCGGTTGCAAGAACTTCCGAATCCGTAATTATCGTCTCTTAAAATAACGGTCGCCTCAGGCACGATTTTTTTTACAAGGGCGTGTGCATCAAAAGCTGTGGAACCATTGTCGACTAAAACAAAACATACTTTCAGAGATGTGGTATCCAAAAGTTTACGAATAGAGCCGAGACAGTCCTCTCTAAGCTGGTTTGTTGATACCGTGATGATAGCGACGTCGAAGTGTGGCATAACGAATGCGAATGTCGTGCGAATATACTAATGGAACGAATGCGAATGTCGTGCGAATATACTAATGGAACGAATGCGAATGTCGTGCGAATATACTAA
>JAGVQB010000053.1 GCA_020051955.1 bacterium
AAGGTGAGGACATCCACCATGGTTCGTTTGAGGTTCATTGACAGCCCTTCAGGGCGGTGTCCGTCGAACCCGCGCGCTTTAGCGCGCGGTAGTTCAGTCGTTTCTTGTAATTTATTTAATGCACGCCTAGTTAATTCGTCAGATGCGAGTGAACCATAATGTGGGCTGGATTGATTTATCAATTGCCACAATTGGTTTTCTTTGGAATCTTGTAACTGGGGCGAAAAGTTGCTCATATTTTATTCTTCTCTTAATGCCAAAACCTTATCAACAACATATCGCAACATTTTCTTTTCAATGTAGTCATTCAGCTCCTTGTTGTTTGCTAGAGTCTCATATAGCTTTTTGTCAGTGTCATACTTATCGAACACTTTGTTCTCAAACGGCTTGTGGAACCATCTCCCCACTGCCTGCATAGAGCTATTGTTGTACACAACATTTTGAGCCTCTTCATCGCTTATCAACTCTTCACCGATTGAGTCGAGGGTTTTCTGTTGTTCTTCTCCAAAGTCTAGGCCCCAACGCTTGTTAACGTCGCCGATAATCTGCGAGATGAGATCTTCCGCTTCCTCAAAAGGAGCCCCCGGTACAACTTCGTCTTGATGCACATCTCCAGTTACCGGAGCTAGTGTGATGCTCGATTGAATCTTGCGCACTACGCGCACCGAATCCATGTCGACGTATTTCAGAACCTCGATGAGAGGCTTCTTCGGATCCTTTGGGAGTTTCTTCAGAAGATACTTCAAGAAAAGATAAAGTTTCTCATGGGAGACTTCAGAATATCCGACTACTTGCGCAAGATATGGATACCGCTTTGTATAGACATTGCCAATAGAGAGAAATTCTCCGTACTTATCCTCAGCAATTACGTCCCCGTCGCTTCCGTGAGGTAGATCCTCAAGAATTTGATCTGCTATCGAATCCAGAAAGGCATTAGCGTTTTGGTGAATTTCTTCCGCATCTGGGTCAATCATGCCAACGAAATTGTCTAGCGTCTCGTCGGTGATTGGATACACAGCGAACAGTGCTCTTCGTAAGTCGTTCAGGGCATTTATGTCTGTGCCCTCGGAAATAATGGTGCTGGTGTAGTAAGGTTGGAATGCCTGCTTAATATCTTCAACTTCATTCACGAAATCGAGAACAAACACCTGATCCTTATCACGCGCGGTACGGTTGAGCCGCGAGAGGGTTTGAACTGCCTGTACTCCCGACAGGTGCTTGTCTACGTACATTGCACATAAGAATGGCTCATCAAAGCCTGTCTGATACTTTTCGGCAACTATCAGAAATCGGTACTCAGCCTTTTTGAATTCCTTCGCGGTATTATCTTCCGGTATTCCTCCGTTAATCGATGTCTCGGTGTACGACTGACCGTCTATATCAACAGAATCAGTAAATGCGGCGAGAGTTTTGTGGGGGTAATTATGCTCACGCAGATAGTGATCTAGTACCAACTTGTAGCGAGCCGCCGCTTCTCGCGATGATGTCACGATCATTGCTTTTGACTCTCCGCGTAAGAGTTCCTTTACGGTGTTTTCAAAGTGACCCATGATGACCTCGATCTTCTGATCCATCGTCGTCTCGTGGAGATTCACATGGCTCAGAATTGCAGAAAGCGCGCGAGCGCGAGGTACTGTGGGATCCTCTGCGGCCTTCTTGAGAAGCTTGAAGTAGGTCTTATATGTCGTGTAGTTGGAAAGTACATCAAGAATAAACTTCTCCTCGGTTGCCTGTTTCATTGAGTACAGACTGAACGGCGCAAAGGATCCGTCCGACTGCTTCTGTCCAAATCGCTCCAGTGTTTCGTGCTTCGGCGTTGCGGTAAATGCGAAGTAGCTAATATTCTTTGGTTGCTGGCGGCTGCTTACCTGCTCAAGGAGCCAATCCTCAGAACCCTCCGCGCTCAAACGATCTTGCACCGCTCGCGTAAGCTCGCCGGACTGCGAGGCATGAGCCTCATCGACAATGAGCGCAAACTTCTTTGTAGAGAGCTGGCTAACTAGCCCATTCACAAATGGGAACTTCTGAATGGTTGTAGAAATAATCTGTGCGCCGCCTTCAAGCGCGTCTTTCAGGCGCACGCCATCTTCACCGGCAGGTACAAATACTCCGGGGGTAGAAGATAGTGCGCGAATAATCTCTCGAAGCATCTTGTCGAGCACGCGCCTATCGGTAAGAACGATGACTGCATCATAGACACGCTTATTTTCATCGTCGAAGAGGTTGATCAAACGGTGCGCAAGCCATGCAATGGTCAAACTCTTACCGCTCCCAGCACTATGCTGGATAAGGTAGTTTTGTCCGGCACCATTTTCTTGCGAGGTGGAGAGGAGGTCAAGCACTGTGCGCCATTGCTGGTAGCGCGGAAATAGCTGAACTGGCTGTTTGTACTCTTTTCCTAAGCGATCTTCACGTACTTCTTCATAAGCGTGAGCAAAAAATTGAAGCAAGTCAGCGAGAGATTCAGGTGACCATAGATTCTCCCATACATAATGAGTCTTATGCTTGCCTTCTACCGGTGGATTACCAGCTCCCAGCTCGTAGCCCTTATTGAAGGGAAAAAAGAATGTGCGCTCGCTCTTGAGCTCGGT
This sequence comes from bacterium, assembly GCA_020051955.1. Lineage (GTDB taxonomy): Bacteria > Patescibacteriota > Patescibacteriia > UBA9934 > GWF2-40-263 > JACRJW01. The sequence continues at coordinate 2,592 of JAGVQB010000053.1, forward strand.
CGTCATGAACGCATCGCTTGTATCCATAGCAAAATGCACCATGCACCGTTTAAACGTAAAAAGCTTTTCTTTGGGGTCGCGATCAGTTTGGTACTGGCGGATCGCATGATACACATTCTGTCCGGTCAGTTCGTTCTTGAGTTCGGTCGTCACAATTGGAATACCATTCACAAAAAGCACAGCATCAATTGACTGTTCAGTGGTCTGCGAGAACTTCACCTGTCTGGTAACAGAAAAGATATTTGCCTTGAATCGTTCCTCGACGTCAGGGTTCTCTGAATTCACCGGACGGAAGTACATCAGATCGAACTTCACCGGACCCTCTTCGACACCCTTGCGTAAGCAATCTATAACGCCGCGCTTACTGATTTCCTCGTCGATACGACGTACAAGACGTGTCTCAAATATGTCGCCCGATACTTCCTTGAGTCTGGCCACTTTGTCAGCCTGCGTAACGTGTAGGAATTCAAACAAAAGTGATGTGTCGAAGGTGGTCGTCTTATCGTAATCGGTTTCTGCATTACGCTTGCGGAAGCCATGCAGACGAGCGAGCTCCTTTTCGATATGCTTCTCGAACTCAATCTCCTTTAAGTTTTGATGAATGTTTGGCATATGGTTATATTTTAATCTTACCAGTTACTGCGGAGTAAATGAGAGACACTCGGCATTCTCTCAGTTGTTGGATTTGGGACATGATAAGTTCAGAAGCCTTCATGATTTTATCCAACTCCACATCTAAATAAGATGCTATTTTTTCCTGTATTTCATATTCGGGAAGTACCACTCGCAGATTACCAATAACATCCCACTTGAACTCGGTAGATCGCTCGCGAATACCACGTGAAAGCGATGCAATGTAGCCATTCAACGCAAGGACACGCAATAGATAAGCGAAATATTTAGAAGATGCCCGATCACTTATTGGCATGCAGACCGAGTACACAGGAGTTGCTTTGCCGCGACTATCTGAAACACCTATCGCGCCAGCGAACCCGTCCATACCGTGGATCACGAGATCGCCTTTGTTTACACCTTGATAACCAACTTCTTTGAATGCAAAAGTGAAGCCTTCCTCTCGACGATTCCTACGCAAAGTTACGACTCCGTCACGGAAAGCAGTTATTATCTCATCTTCTTCAAATATTGGTCGCTGGATTCGATTAAATATGTATTTGAACCGACGAACCTCCCACGTCGCTGGTATTGAGCCCAACCAATCCATTCCCGAATATTTCATTTGCGCCTTAGAGTCCAACCCTTTTGTAACAATCTTGGCTACGAGCGACTGGCGCCTTTCGTTCAGAAGCTTTATAAGGTTTTCTTTCTTCGCCACCAGCTCATCAATCGATTTTGTACGCTCATCCAAAAACGTGGCGATTCTCTTCTGTGTTTCGAGGGGAGGGACTATTGTCAAAACATTTTTAAAAGATGGAGCGTGAATCTGCCGCTGAATAGTTCCCACACCCTGCGAAGCGAGCATAAACTGGTCAACTATCGGTCGGGATCGGAAGAGATAATTTGAATATCTCGAATCCAACTCTTCAGACAGTCTTAAAACAAGATATGCTGGACTAATTATCCCGTACTCAAAAGAGACACCGACTGATCCTCTCCACGCTTGCTGATTATTTAGAACGAAGTCCCCCGGCTCAATTGATTGATAATTGTCCATTGTCTCACTTGGCGCATGCGTGCCCAGATTCCCATCCGACGCACGAATCACTCCGCGATCTAGATAGACCGAGAGGAGTTCCCCCGTAGAACTTTTTACCGATATTTCCTTTGAAACCGACAACAGGGGTTTTACAGCCCAAGTCTTTGGGATGCTTTCCAACCAAGTGAGTTTCTCTTTATATTCTTCTTTTGTCATATCTTTGAAAAAAGCTCACTTATCCTTGCCTCTGTTTCTTTCACGTCCTTCTCAATCTCTTCGACCTTGCGCGGCTCCTCATACTTATAGAAGAATCGTGTGAACGGTATCTCGTAGCCGACGATACCAACCTTGCCGTCTTTCTCGTCGCACACGCTTTCATCTATCCACGCATCTGACGCGTAGGGCAAGACTTCTTTCTTGAAGTACTCTTTTATCTCCATACCCCACGGCACGCGCTCAAAGTCTTTCAGATCGTTGTCTGCTTCCTTGTTGCCATCCTCGTCAAGGCAGAGCTCTGCTTCTTCATCACGTTCGCCGATCTGTTGCCAAACCGTCTTGAGCGTCTTCTTGGTGATCTTGAGGTTTCGCTTCTTGAGCTCGCTTTCTAGCTTCTCTAAGAACTTTGCACGAGATGTAAGTATCTTGCCACGCATACCTTCAAGGATTTCGTATATCGCTGTGCGAAGCTCCTGCCATGCTTTGTTTTCTGCTTCACCCTTCGCTCCGGCCTTCTTGCTTGGCACATCATTGAGGAATTCCTTATGCTCCTTGAGCCGCGTCATTGACTCGTCGGTAATATCAAACTTGAGTCGCAGTGGGCGCTGAATTGTGATCTGTCGATACGCGAAGTCAGTCGTGTTGAATATCTTTACGTTGTCGGAATCCTTGTTGTTGGAATAGTATGCGAGAACCTCTTTCGCATTGTCGTCGCTTATCTCATAGCGCTTCTCTCCAAGGTTTTTGCGTAGTTGCGTATGGATATTGCGCGCATCTATAAGAGAGACTTTATCTTTGCGATCTGCTGACTTCTTTGTCGAGAAGATCCAGATGTACGTAGAAATACCCGTATTAAAGAAAAGCTTCTCGGGCAAAGCCACTATAGTATCGAGTAAATCTTTCTCTAGTATCCAGCGACGAATCTCGCTCTCACCGCCACCTGCGTCTCCTGTAAATAATGGCGAGCCATTGAAGACAACTGCCGCATCTCCACCGCCTTCTTCTTTCGTCTTTAATTTGGCAATCACGTGTTGCATAAAGAGAAACTGAGCATCTGAAATACGTGGGAGTCCTGCACCAAACCTTCCGGTAAAGCCACGCTCTGCTTCATTATCCACGGCGGTCTTATCTTTTTCCCAACTCACCCCAAAAGGCGGATTAGACAAGACATAATCAAAGCGCTGACCGTGATGCTGGTCGTTCGAGAGCGTGCTGGCCTTGCTGTGCTCCTTGTCGCCACCCTTTATTGAGTCGATGTCTTCGCCCTTGATGAGCATGTCTGACTTACAAATAGCGTATGTCGTGGCATTGAGTTCCTGTCCATAGAGGAATATCTTTGCGTTCTTATTGAAATGGGTCTGTATGTAATCCTTGCTAACCGTGAGCATGCCTCCTGTGCCACAGGCCGGGTCATAGATTTCTTTGATGACGCCCTGTTTCGCGAGCTCCTTCTCTTCACCGGCAAAAAGTAGCGAGGTCATGAGGCGAACCACATCACGTGGAGTGTAGTGCTCTCCAGCTGTTTCGTTAGACTGTTCAGCAAAGCGACGAATGAGGTCTTCGAAAGCAAGTCCGATGACGTGGTTTTCCACCTTATCGGGATGGAGATCGATTTTGTTGAATTCCTTGAGCGCAAGGTAGAGCAATTCCGATTCGTGAAGCTTGTCCAAGATCCTATCGAATTCAAACTTTGCAAAGATTTCTTTCACATTGTCTGAAAACCCGTCAATGTATTTGCGGAGGTTGGGTGCGGCTTGTGTCGGTGCTTCGATGAGTTTCCGAAAAGTGTAAGGAGAGGTGTTATAAAAATTGTAGCCAGTGGTGCGGTACAAGATATTGAGATTCGTGACTTTGCCGTCGAGCTCGTTGAACCGCTCAAGTGTCTTTAGTTTCGTGGGCTCGAGAGCATCGTCGAGTCGCTTGAGGACAGTCAATGGCAAAATAACATCCTGATACTGCTGGGGCTTAAAAGTACCGTGCAGATGCCCTGCAATATTCCATATCGTATTTGAAATTTCTCTATAATTTGTAGACATAAATTTATTTTTTGATCACCTTACGATCCTCTTCTTTACCACCAATTCGAATGTAATCCTCGCAACCATCAACCCAAATTTTCTTGCACTTACAGTAAGTGAATTTTTTATGGGTATTCCAAAAAAACTCATCTCCGCAATGAGTGCATTTGTAGTAAGTTCCTTCTTTGGTTTTGATGGCGATTTCCTTTGGCATATATTTTAAACTTCTGCTTTCTCAAGCAACCATTCCCAGAGCGGTCTAAACTGTATGGTCATATTGTCTTTTACCACCGTGCGTTTTTCGTTCCATGTCAACACGGTAAGCTTAGAAACATTCAATTCTTTTCCTGCTTCAACAAGAGCTTTCACTTCTCTTTGTTCAACATCGGCGTCGGTCATGTCGTAGCAGACTTGCATTAGTTCCATAACCTGATACCCCTTTTTGAGCACAAAATCTATCTCCCGGTCATTTCGAGTTTTGTAATAAAATAATTCGCGACCTGGTTGATTGCCTTTTTTCACCAGCTCGGTAAAAACAAGATTCTCCATAAGTTTGCCCGTGTTTGGAGAATGCTGTACGGCCTTAGCGGTAACAAAACCGTTATCAACGACATATGTCTTTTTAGATGACCGTAGTCGTGTACCAACCTTTGTCGAATGGCGTATCAAAGGAAAAATCAGATATGCCTCGGTCAAATAACCTAGGTACTTTTCCAGCGTAACTTGACTCTTGAAACCCAGAACATTGGCAAGTTTCTTAGAACCATACTGGCCGGAAACATTGTTTATGAGATATGAACCAAGATTGGCTATCTGTTCGGAAAAACGCACATTGTGACGCTTCACAACATCTTTGAAAAGCACAGCATCAAAAAGTACATCGAGGTACCCGCGTGGATCAACGCCTTTCGTAACAACCTCCGGGTAACCGCCACTCGTCATGTACTGGGTCATGTATTCAAGCAGTTTCGCTTTTTCATCAGGTAATAAGAGCTTGTCAGGAGTAACTTCGTACTGCTTGGCTTTCAAAATTTCCGAAAAATTAAACGGCAGTATTTCTATTGGGATATGTCTGCCGGTAAGATGTGTGGCGAGCTCTTTTGAAAGAAGAGACGCGTTGGAACCTGTTAAGACCAGATTGTATCCGGCTCGATGCAGACGGTTAACAAACAACTCCCAATTAGAAAGATTCTGTATTTCGTCAAAGAGAATATATTTTGTGTCGCCGTAGGCAAGCTTCAACTCTGTCATGAGCTCGTCAAGATCAATCTTTTCTTCTCCGGGAATCGATTCATCGTCAAAGTTGAAATAGGCAAATGATTGATCCTTCAAAAGCATCAAAGCAAAGACTGATTTCCCTGCCCGGCGAGGGCCGAGAATGACTTTTATCAAATCTGAAGACAGCCACTTTCGAGTGTCTTTTTCTTTGGTTCGCTCTATGTACGGAAGGGAGAGAAGTCTCTCCTTATCCTCTTTTTGCTTGGAAACTGTCGCTTTTAGCATATTATTTATGTTATACTATGCTTATTCTCCCTTTTTAGCATAATAACATATGATCTCCTCCTCATCCGTGTAAGTGGCTACGAGAACCTTGGAAAACATACTTTGAATTTTGAAAAATCTTCTCGCAAGACAAAAAAATCGGTGAATTGCATTTTGTCATTATATTTTTGCAGAAGACGAGAGTATTCAAAGACAGGGATTAACTTGTCGCCAGTGAGAGTTTTCTTTTCAACGTAAATCGCCTGCGCCTTGTCGCCAAGCTCACCCAAGTTCGTCAGCTCACGAGTGATTGAATGTGTAAACCAACCCACCTTATTATCGCGACAAACGGTTTGGAGTTTGGCAAGAGTCTTTATGTCTTCAGCGTTCTTTGTGTACAAACGCAAAATTCGTTTTGCTGGAATCCTTCCCATCAAATGTCGTGACCAATAATTTTTTTCATCCTTTGCCGCTTCAAAAAACTTTTCTATCACCAACCCGTCGTGCAATGCCGCGTACTCGTATGGATCTGTTGGAAGCATTAACTTAATCTCGCGCTCGCTTATTGCCGACTCGATGTAATGAGTGAACCCCATCTTTGTCTTGTGACAATAAACCTGATCTGTCATGTGATAGCGAGCCAAAAGCAAATCTTCAAGCGCACGCACGCCGTTTTCAGAAATTGTGAACACGAGTTTGCCATCACGCTCACCCACCGCCAAACTCGAAATCAACCAATCAATGTCATACTGGCCATAAGCAACTCCGCAGTAATAACTATCGCGCAAAAGATAATCCATTCTGTCGCAATCCACTTCGCCTGAAATCATCCCCTTCAAAACTTCTGGCAGACCAGGTAATCGTGACGCAAGCTCGAGCAACCATTTTGACGGCTTGACCGCGTTATGAACAAGACAACAAACATCTTGCGCGATATCAGCATCCAACAAACCTTCGCGAGCGAGTGTTTGAATTAAAAGCACACTGTAGTCTTCGTGCACAGCTTGACGATCTTTTTGCGTTTTAATTTTTGTCCAATCAAACGGCAGGCTTTTGAACCTAGGGAAGATAGCCTCGGACGCGTGCGAAAAAGGACCATGACCAATGTCATGCAATAAACCAGCGAGCCTCACGCGCGTTCGTAGCGCGCCAATTTCTTCCTGCGACAATCGTGTCTGAAAAGCTGTTGCGTTTTCAATCAACCTACCAAACAATCGTCCTGCGACATGCATCGCGCCAAGCGCGTGCGTGAATCTGTCGTGAACCGCGCCAGGGTAAACGTAGGCTTGAATGAAACCAAGCTGTGAGATAAATCTCAACCGCTGAAAAAACGGGTGATCGATAATCCCCCGCTCAAACTCATCAAAACAAATACGTTTGTGAACAGGATCGCGCAGTTCGAATGGATGCATATGATTTGGGGTCAGGTCTCAAACTCGCACTTTTTGGGAATTTTGATTATTGATAGTCGAAAATATCGGCGAGTTTCTCTGAAAAATGGAAAAAGTGCGAGTTTGAGACCTGACCCCATTTAGAGCAAAAGAATCAGGATGCCCACGAGCACGCGGAAAATGGCGAACTCGGTAAAACTATATTTACGCAGAAACGCGAGGAGAAATTTGATAGTTAAGAAAGAGGCCACAAATGTCGTAAGAGATCCAACAATAAGTGGCAAAACACTGACCCCCATCCCGCCCACAACAACATCGCCAAGCTTGAGAAGACCAGCGGCCGCGACAACGGGAATCGCGAGCAAGAATGAAAATCGCGCGGCTGTTTCTCGCGAAAGACCAGCGAATAGACCGGCTGTAATCGTAATGCCTGAACGCGACGTGCCTGGGATGAGCGCGATAACCTGCGCGCAACCAATTACTATGGCTCGCCAAAATCCAATCCGTGTCACATCCTTGTGCCTGCCGCGCGAAATCCTATCAGCGACGTACAACACGATACCCCACACGATGAGCGACCAGGCGACAACGCGATCCGTGCGTATTTGAAACTCAATTATCTCTCTCGCAAAATAACCAACAATGAGAGCGGGAATTGTCGCGAGCACGATCCACATACCAAGCCGCGCCCACATTCTGTCAGCGTCTCGCACAAAAATCCCACACAAAATCCTGCGAACCTCCGGCCACAGCGCGAACACAATCGCCGCAAGCGATGCTAAGTGCAGAAACGCGTCATACGCCAATTCCTGAACTTGCCAACCAAAAAGCTTTGGAATCAAAATCAAAAAACCCGAACTGGAAATCGGGAGAAACTCCGCAACCCCCTGTACAAGACCCAGGATAAAAGCTTGAAAGATTGTCATAGAGACCTCTGCAAAAGTCGATGAGATTGCGTTGAACGGGGAAGCCAGCCTCCGAGACGTGGGTTAATCCCACGGTGAGGAGGTGGCGGGGTCCCCGTGAGACGCAAGCTCGCGACTTTTGCAGAGGTCTCTACGGCAACAACGAAAGTAATTCAACAACCAGACTCGGATCCGTGTCAGTCATGTTTGTGCCGTGTCCAATATTTGAGCGAGTGATGAGAATAGTATGGACAGGATCCTGCTCGTTGAGTTTTTTTACGCTCTCGAATGAGTAACGGTCATCTTCGCTTGATACAAGAACAACTTTTTGTTTGTCGTGTAGTTCTCGCAGGAATGTTAAAGCAAGCACTCCGTGATAATCGACCCCGGGAGAAAGCGCGATCGCGAGTGGAATCTCGTGATGCCGCGCGAGCGTTTGGATTGCCAAGTTCGCCCCAATGGAAGCGCCCACAACGATGATGTTGCCCTTGCCATATCCCTCACCGACAAGAAACTCTATCACCGCGTCCACATCCAATATCTTTGCTTGTTGTTCCTCGTCAGTAAACCGCGCGTACATCAAAGTTCCACCCATCGTACTGTCTCCGTGCCCGCGTTCGTCAATCGCAAGCGTCGCGTACCCACGCTTGTTAAGTTCAGACGCGAATGCTGACCAGCTTGTGCGATCTGCTGGCATCATGTGCAACAAAATCGCGACCTTGTTTCCAGTGGCCTCAATATAACTACCGACTATCTCAACACCGTCCTTGGTTGTAAAAACGATACGTCGGGGCATAGTTGGTATCAATCAAAATAAAAATCCAAAGATCCAAAACCCAAAGATCCAAACCTTTCCGCTCTAATCAAACCGAATCGTCTGACCCGAACGCAAACTACCGGCTGGAGGTTTTGGTGATGATGGAACTGACTGCGTCGCTGGCGTCGGAAGAGCAACCGACGGAGAATGTGCCGCCTGATTGTTCACGCCCTCTGGTTTTTTCTTGTGTCGTTTGCGTTTGCGTTTCTTTTCCGCGTCATTGTCTGAATTTTGAACTGGCGCTGTCTGCGAAGTAATTTTTGCCACCGCGGTTGGCGCGGAAAAGACAGAGCGAGAATCTTTGCGAGGCGAAGAGACTTGGGGTTTAGAAGGATCAGGAGGGGAAGGAGGGTTAGGAGGTTTAGGAGGTGAAGCAGGGACTGGAGGAACAATCGTTGTTTTTCTTGCTTCACGTATTTTTTTCAAACAACTTTCACAATACAAAGGACGCGAAGAATCAAGTTTGATGTCAGTTGAAAAAGTCGTGGAACACTGGGAACAAGTGTAGGAGCGTTGAGAGACAACGGGGGCGTGAGCAAGAGTAGGATGTGTCGAAGGGTTAGGAGGAGATGGACGACGAACAGGAGACAAAGAATCAAGGGTGATAGATTGGGTCACGGTCTCTTTTTCCACGGGACCTCCTTCCGATGGTTTTGGTGGAAGCACAATTTTCTTTTCGACTCCAGCGACTTGTTCTCTGTTCACTGGTATCTTTCGCCCGGTTTTCTTTTCCTCACGCACAATCTTTATACAATCATCACAATAAATCGGACGCGAGCGGTCAAGCTCGACTGGCAAAATAACAGGGACTCCGCAACGCGTGCACTGATATTCAAACTTCGGTTTTTTGCTATCCTTCATTGCCTTTTTCTTTTCTTCAGCCTCTTTCAAAAGCGTGTCCATATCCGTGTCCTCCATCCCGCTCCATTGCAAGACTTTCTGTTCGATCTCGGATCTGGGCATCGCGTAACGCTCGCGAGAAATCTTGATAACCTTCTCTTGCGAATGAGTAACTTGCGCGATCGGTGGAAGCGTCATCGCGGAGAACGGCTGGCTCGTGACCCCATCAATCAACAGCTTGATGTAGACGTTGTACTTTGGCAGGTTGATTATATCCTCTGGAAGAAAACGCGGCGCGAACTCTGTTTCCATGAACAATCCGTCAGGAGAGCCAACGCGAAACGTGATGATAGATCCTACGTTTCCAAACACAGCGTCTCGCACTTCCTCGGATAACTGCGTGATGTACTGATGCGCCATTGTCAAACACAAACGATACTTACGCGCCTCAGAGAGGATACTTTCGAATGATTCGACGGCGAAATTTTGAAACTCGTCAACGAATAAATAAAAATCCTTTCGATCTATCTCTGGAATATCAACGCGCTCCATTGCCGCCAATTGAATCTTCGTGATAAGCAGACCTCCGAGCAAACGCATGTTATCCTCTCCGATGCGCCCCTTTGACAAGTTGATAATTAAAATCTTTTGCTCATCCATGATCTCGCGGATGTTGATCGTGGATTTCACCTGCGCCACAATATTACGAATGACGGACGCGGACAGAAATTGACCGATCTTATTTTGAATTGGCGCGACAGCTTCTTGCGCGTACTTGTCATTGTAGGAGGCAAACTCCACCAACCAAAACTGTTTCACAACTGGGTCCTTCACGTTCCCAATGATTCGCTTTCGAAAATCAGCATCCGATAACAAACGGTTGATCCCCAAAAGCGTTTGCCCGGGATTATCAAGAAGCGCGAGGATGGTGTTGTTCAAAATATATTCCATGCGCGATGACCACATGTTTTCCCAAATCTTTTGAAACACCGCCATCATCCCTGACGCAATTAAGTGTTTGTGCCGCTCGCTCACCGCCTCAAGAATGTTAAATCCGACAGGGAAATCAAGGTCAGCTGGATTGAAGTAAACAACATCATTCAGACGCCAGCTCGGGATGAAATCAATCAACTTCTCCGCCGTGTCTCCGTGAGGATCAACGTAACAACATCCGTGACCCGCGTAGATATCAGACAAAAATAAGTTCTCGAGAAGCACGGTCTTGCCCATGCCTGTTTTTCCAATAACGTAAATGTGACGCCGACGATCATCGGTTTTAATCCCAAACTTAACCATCTGATTGCGAAAGTTAGTTTTCGCGAAATACGTAACTTCATTTTCATGATCGTGCGTGTAGGGCATACTCAAACGGGCAAATTCGGAGGCACAAATGTTTCTTCCGCGGATTCTTCCTTACCCAGTGTGGGCGCCAGCGGGTGCGGCAGTGACTCTGGAAGCGGCTCGTCGGGCGTGGATTGAGGAAGTATTGGTTCATCATTTTGTTCCTCACTTGCGTATCCAGCTTCTTGTGACTGAACACCCTCTACAAACCCGGGCAAAGTCTGATCCGAGAATGTAATAGGTAATCCAACTGGCGGCTCACCGCGTTTGCTTTCCAATTTTTTAATAAGAGGCGCCTTGATCGGAATTGCCGGAAAGTGCCACAGCGTCGCGAGTTCCTCCGCGTTCAAAAAATAAGGCGTCGCGCCGATTGACCAACTTCGCGTTTGAAACGCTTTCATCAAACGATGCTGTTTGGTCGTATATTGCCAACGCATCCAAAAATAATCATCCTTTGGTACCTGTGGAATATAAAGGGCAAACTTATTGAGGTTCAAGTTCGCGTACTGATTTAAAATTCCCTTAATAATGCCAGTGCGCTCAACCTTCACATAAGCGTTTTTCTTAGCAACATAAAGCACGCGAATTTTCACGCCGTGCCCCACTTTCGATGCCTTAGTCAACACTGCCTCTGCCTCTTCTTTTTCGTGAAGCGATATCTTAAATGCTTTCCACTGGTCCTCCACCGCGTCGGCGCTAGTTCCAAAAAGTATCGCGCTCAAGTCAACTTCAGTAGCGGAATTTATTACACCGCTTGGAATAGACAGCGCCGCTTGCGCCGCCCTCTCTATTATCCCCTTCTTCGCTTTTTCCTCTTTTCCGTATAACTTTGAAACAAACTTGATCGCCGCCTTTTGCCAATCATTATCGGAAGGTCGCACTAACATCTGAAACCACAAATGCTCGCCAGGACGCATGCGCCCAATCTGTTCAAGTGTATTACCAAGTGGATCCTTAATTTCCTGACTCATCCGATCCTCAAAGTCAACGTACGTGCGTATTGGATACATTTGGTGGCGATCAAGACGAAACTCCGCGCCCCACATTTCGTATTCTGGATCCGGAAATACGTTTGGGAAATTCACGGCGTAGTCTTCAACTTCTGTAACCTGCGCGTCTGGATAGTGCGCGTAGATACCGGCCTCGATGATATCGCGAAAGCGCGTTTGAGTGCGAACTAAAAATTGTATATAGCCTTCAGTCGAGACAATTTCAAAAGAATAAACAGGGTGGACCTTTCCATCTATCCATGTCTCCTTCCAAGTTAGTGAAGACTTGGTGCCGTAAAGATTTGCGAAAAGATTTTCAAGCGCCTTTGGGGATTGCTCTGTGGCGGTCGGAACGTCAATGGCAAGTAATACGTACTTCAACTTTTTATCAAATAAACCACGCCGATGATCCTGCCAAAGCATCGTGAACCCCCATGTGAGCGTTATGAAGATTGGAATCCACCCAAACCAAATCAAAATATCAAACAAGATAGCGTCGATTGACTGACTAAAAAAAGATGAGGCCACGACACGCGAGGTCGTTGATCCACTTAAAATTGGAATGGCGATGAGCGGGAGGATAAACATGCGACTTTATTGTACCAAAAAACTGGGAAGGAACCCAGTGTGGTGTGGGGAAGGTGGTGAGGTGTGGGAGGTGTGGGAGGTGGGGAGGTGATTCCGAATTGTTCGGATCACCTTGTTCACCTCATTCACCTTCCCACCTTGTTCACCTCATTCACCTCATTCACCTCCCCACCTAACCACCCCCCTTTCTTCCAAATCTCTCCCACGCAACCAATGCCGGACTTGCAAGAAAAATCGAAGAATACGTTCCAACTATAATTCCGATCATCAGTGTCAGCGCGAAAGGTTTTGTGCTATCGCCACCGAATAAGAAAATAGTCAGTAAAGCCAAAAGCGTTGCCGCTCCAGTGTTAATGGACCGAGCCAAGGTTTGATTGACACTTAGTTCAACCGTATCCTCAAAAGTCATCGAAGAACCCTTGAGCAGGTTCTCGCGCGTGCGGTCGAAGATAACCACCTTGTCATTGATCGAGTATCCCAAAATCGTAAGCACCGCGGCAACGAACGTAGCGCCGATCTCCCAACCTAAAATTTCTCCAAAGATCGCAAAGATACCCACCGGCACCAGCACATCAAAAATCGAGGCAAGGATCGTAAGCGCTCCATATTTCCACGCGGCAACAGGTTTAGAAACTCCCCGATACGCCCAAGCCACATAAAGACCAATGAGAAATAGTGTTAATACGACACCAAAAATAGCGGTGCGTCGAAGTTCGGTTCCGATGATTGGACCTATGGAATCAAAGCGGAGTTCTTCGATGTCCGCGTATTTCAGGTCCAAAGCGTTAATCAAACTTTGATGTTCTGCTTGCGTCAAATCAGATGTGCGCACGATATATCCTCGCTCACCGCTAGTTTGCACAGACGCGCCCTCGTATCCAGCTTCCTGAATGGTTGAACGAACTTCCTCCGCTGTAACAGAATCCGTAATTGTCACCTCAAGCAAACTGCCTCCAGTAAAATCAATTCCGAATCTTAACCCAAAAATTATGATCGCAAGTATGCTCACCACAGCGAGCGCGCCAGACAGAGCAAACCAAATGTTTCGTGTGTGAATGATTCGAAGATTCATACTAGTGAGGCCTCCGCAAAAGTCGATGAGCCGCCGTCGCCCTAGGGCTTTGGCGGCCAGGGATTGCGTTGAACGGGCTGTCGAGCCCCACGAAACGTAGACATTCTACGTAGAGTGGGGTCGACGCCCGCCCGACTGAACGACGTCAGTCGTTCGGGCGGGGGCGCCCGTGAAACGCAAGATCGCGACTTTTGCAGAGGGCTCTAGCGCTTAAGCCCGTAGAGGGCTGATTTACGGAGAGCTTTCAATTCAAGGACTGATTTTAGATACACGCGCGAAACCGTAATGGCAGTAAACATACTAAGCGCCACACCGATTGCAAGAGTTAACGCGAAGCCGCGAACAAAGCTGGTGCTGAACCAAAACAGAACACCTGCCGCGATAAGCGTCGTTAGGTTGCCGTCTCTGATCGCGCTCCACGCGCGACGGAACGCTTCGTCAACAGAAGAGTTGAAGTCGCGTCCAGCGGCATATTCCTCCTTGAAACGTTCAAGGATAAGCACGTTGCCGTCCACTGCCATACCAACCGAGAGAATAAATCCCGCGATTGACGCAAGGGTGATGGTCACGCCAAACATCTTATACGCGGCGAGGTTAAGCATCGCGAAGAGAATAAGCGCGATAATGGCGATGAGCCCAGGAAGTCTGTACCAAGAAATCATGTAGATCGCGATCAAAACAAAACCTATGAGAGCCGCGTTCACGCTACTTTTCAACGAAATAATTCCGAGTGTTGGTCCAACCGTTTGTTGTGAAAGAAGATTAACTGGCACTGGCAGAGCACCTGCGTTCAAGCGTTGAGCAAGAAGTTTTGCTTCGTCAATTGTAAAGCTCCCGGTTATAACAGCCTGACCGCCGTATATCGCCTGCTGGACAACTGGTGTTGAGATTGGCGTTCCATCCAAAAATATCGCGATTGGCTGACCAACGTATTGCTCTGTGAGCTTTGCGAATAAATCACCACCCTCTCCGTTGAATGTCAGAGCTACATACGGCGTGCCTGTGTTTTGATCAAACTCAACCGCGGCCTGCTCCAAATGTTTCCCCGAAAGCTCTGTGTTCACCCATGGCGATGCTCCTGGAATTATGTCGTATATATCCGAGAACTCCATTAGCACTCTTTGGATCGTGTACGTGGGTATGGTTTTTTCATCCTGCTTGTAAATCAGATGATAACCAAACTCGGTTTCAACAACATCTGATATTTTTCCCTTCTCAAGCGTGGAGGCGGCAAGCGCGAACGGCGCGACGTACGATTCCGATGACGCCCAGCCAAGGCTTCCACCAGCTTGCGCTGAAGAGTCCACGGAATACTGCTTAGCAAGCTCCGCGAAATTTTCTGGAGTAGCTTCTTCTTTAACTTTACCGATTTGGATAGATGCTTCGATCGCGGGAATTGGATTCTCACAACCTGTGTTGCCCTCAAAACAAATCAGGATATGGGAGAGTTGTGATTGCGTCTGGTTGGACTTGCTCAAATATTTAAACACGCTGACCCCGTCTTCGTTTTCCAACAGATTGCCATTAACCTGACCCGGTGCGAGATATCGCTTCTCGATCATGGCCGCGTACTCCATGAAATATGAGTCGGCTGTGATGTTTTCAATAATGCCAAGCCGCGTTGCCGCGTCTTTTTCAATACTGAACTCGCGCACAAGATCATCAAAGTTTTCTCCTGCCAGAGCACGATCCAAAACCACTTGCGCCGCGGCTCGTTGTGAAGTGTTTGCGGCCTCGAGTTGGTCTATCTCTTCTTGAGTTGGTTCTCGGTCAAGCTCTTGACCAGGACTTTTGAACTCCAAAACCGGCGTCTCTCCAATAAGCGCGATCGCTTCGTTCACGTCCAGCACGCCGGCGAGCTCAATGATGATTCGATATTTACCACCTGTGGTTGACGTCTGCACAACTGGTTCGGCCACTCCAAACGAGTCAGCACGACGCTCAATCACATCACGCACACCTTCCAACGCAAGTAAGCGGCGATCTTCTGGTATCTGCGACATGTCAGCTTCATAAGTTAAGTGTGTGCCACCTTGCAAATCCAAGCCAAGACGGAAGCCTTCGACCTCAACGGTCGGAATTCCTATTCCCGTCTTAGCCTCAGCAAGCCCTGCTCCTCTATTCCAAATAAATGGAAAGTTGTAAACACCCCCCACGAGCGTCGCAAGAACAAATAAGACGCACACAATGCGCCTACCCCAGGGTTTGTGAGTATTTTGCGTGGTCTTTTTCTTAAGTTTCCATGTTTGCATAGATTTGAAAAATCGCCGTTAGTGTAGGCGATTCCTCTTCCAGGAGCAAGTGGATAATTCCTTTCCAGGTTTAATCTTTGAGTTTCAAAGTCCCGCCTTCTTCTGGGGCGGAAGATCTAAGAGAAACCTCTTTGTCTGGCCAATCGTTTTGCTTTCGCAAAAGATACAACAATGAACCTGAAAATTTTTGATCAATGATGCTTGAAGTGGGAAACAGCTCAAGCCTCTCCCGGACGCCGAACATAATCGCGAGCCCGTTCATTAGCCTGGCATAATTAGTCGCGTTGAGAAGATTCGAAGAGGCATAGCCGCCCAGACGTGTGTCCCGATTTATTTTCGAGCGCGCGAGCTGATTCGCGTCAGCCCAATCCATTCCCGCCCAAACGTCCACAAGCAAGTATTTCCATTCCCCTTCCGCGTTTTTGTAAACGCGCAGGTTGCCTTTCCCAGCCAAGTCCATCATCTCATTTGTCTCGTTTGTGAACTTAATAATTCTACCAACGAGTTCCGAGATAACCTCGCGCAAACGTTCGTCGGTTCGCGCCTCACGCAAAATGTCCGCAAACCCTTTGTGTAAAAAATTGATAAATAAATCTCTGTCAAACTCTGCCCGACCCGCACACATTTGATTCAGACGATAATAGTCTCCAAGCGGAATGTTGTATCGCTCCGCATACCGAAAACCAAACGAACGCGCAACAGGATCACTTTCAATTTCTGCCTCTGTCGGAATTTCTTTTTGATATCGGACGATCGTTGGAACTTTAACTGTTTCCTTCGGAGATAGTTTAGTGAGCTTGGCAACGTCCATTATTTCCCTCGCGATCGCGGGTGTGATTGGCACATCACGAATTACCGTGCGCGCGCGCAAGATACTCTCAAGAGGAAAATATTTTTTAACCATTTCGAAAAACTCCTGCTCTTGTTCAATCTCGTCTTCCATTAACACGCGGTCCTCGTCTTCATCCTTCATTGATTCCGCAAGCTTGCGTATCCGCGCGTCGTCCGCGGTCGCAAACGGAGCAATGCGCCAGTCATTTACCGCGTGACGTATCAACCCACGGCGAAGATAATATGTATTTGCTTTCACAACCAACGGCCTGTACTCCCCTTCTCTCCCCTCTTTTTGTTTAACTCGAAACACAACGTGCTCACCGCCCGAGCCTGCGTACTCAAGATCAATGGAAAGATTTGGATCAAGTTCACGCTCCGCCAGATGCATCCGCGCGAGCTCTGGAACACGGTCTTCTAAACGAGGTTCGGACATAGTTTGTGTGATGGGTCCTATAAGACCTATTTGCTTGAAGATGCGCAACACTTCTTGAACTTTTTTCCGCTTCCGCAGGGCAAAGGTCGTTGCGACCAATCTTTTTCACGCTAGAGGCAACCTCCCCTGACCCCTCCTTGGAAAGGAGGGGGACTGATGTCGTCTGCGCGCCAGAGAATGTTATACCAGCCTTTTGGAACACAGACCGCGCGAGCTCGGCTTGCACCTTCATATCAACCGCGTGCTTGGCATACTTGAAAAAGCTATACGAGACCTCGTGGTTGATGGAAGACAAAAGCATTTGGAACAAGTCGTATCCCTCTCGTTTATATTCGATCAATGGATCCCGTTGGCCATACCCACGCAGTCCTATCCCTGTGCGTAACGCTCCCATTGCCGCGAGGTGGTCAATCCAAAGAATATCCATCGCGCGCAGAACGACCCCGCGTTCGATGTTGTTCACACTTGCTCTATCCTCAAAAATATCATTAAGCCTGTCGTACTCTCGGCGAATAATCTCCATGATAATTCCTATCACATCGCTCCTGCGCGTGGCGATACTTTCTCGATCTCCAGATTCTTGCGCGCGCACGCCTTCGAGATTTGACTTGTCTTCTTGCGTAAGCGCCACGATCGTCCCCACGCTCTGCGCGATCTCGGGCAGATTCCATTTTCCCTCAACGCCCCCCTCTGACGAATGGAACAACACGATCTGTTCAACCTCTCCTTCGATTACATCCAAAATTCGGTCGCGCAATTTTTCTGGCTCCTTAGCAAACGTCTCAAGCACATCACGACGCCGCGCGTATATTACCTCTCGGTGTTTATTCAACACGTCGTCATACTCAAGCAAATGTTTTCGCGCGTCAAAGTGATAACCCTCCACACGCGTCTGCGCTTTCTCAATTGAACTCGTAATAAACCGATTCTCGATCGGTAGATCATCTGGAATACCCAAACGATCCATCATTCCACGAGCGCGATCAGAACCAAAAATGCGCATGAGACTATCATCCATCGATAGGAAAAACTGCGTTGAGCCTGGATCTCCCTGACGACCCGCGCGCCCGCGCAACTGATTGTCAATTCGTCGCGCGTCGTGACGCTCTGTTCCGATTACGTGTAGCCCACCCTGTTCCTTCACTCGCGCTTCTTCCTCTGGAGCGGCTGGATTTCCGCCAAGCTTGATGTCAACTCCGCGTCCCGCCATGTTTGTCGCGATCGTTACCGCGCCAACTCGCCCAGCCTGCGCGATGATCTCTCCTTCGCGCGCGTGGTTTTTCGCGTTCAAAACTTCGTGCTGTATGCCCGCGTTTTTCAAAAGCGTTGACAGCGCTTCGTTCTTTTCAACACTCACGGTGCCCACAAGAACAGGCTGACCCTTTTGTTGGCGCTGTTTAATATCCTCAACGACCGCCTGAAACTTGCCCATTTCCGACTTATAGATTCGATCACCCAAGTCAGCGCGCACGACAGGCTGGTTGGTTGGAATCTCTACGACCTCGAGGTTGTAAATCTTGCTGAACTCCTCTGCCTCTGTCGCGGCAGTTCCAGTCATACCAGCGAGCTTGTGATACATTCGAAAAAGATTTTGGAATGTAATTGTGGCGAGCGTCTGGCTCTCACGCTGAACTTCAACACCTTCCTTTGCCTCGATCGCCTGATGAATCCCTTCAGAAAAACGGCGACCAGGCATAAGGCGGCCAGTAAACTCGTCCACGATTACAACCTCGCCGTTTTGTACAACGTAGTGCACGTCAAGCTGATAATTCGCTCGAGCGCGCAGAGCGGTGTCTGCAAAGCGTTGATACTGCCCCTGTTCAATCGCGTAAAGGTTTTCGATTCCCAGCGTTCGCTCGATTTGCTCTATGCCAGCGTCCGTCAGTGTGGCAGTTCGCATCTTCTCATCAACGTTGTAGTGTTCGTTCTCGCGCAAGCCCGCAATGATCGAAGAAAAACGCGCGTAAAGATCGCCGGACTTTTCCGCTGGCGCGGAGATGATGAGCGGTGTGCGCGCTTCGTCAATCAAAATCGAGTCAACCTCGTCAACAATCGCGTAGTGCAATTCGCGCATCACACACTGCTCCACAGTGGGCGACATATTGTCACGCAAATAATCGAATCCAAACTGGTTGTTGGTTCCGTACGTGATGTCAGCCGCGTACGCTTCGTTGCGCGAGACAGGTCGTAGATAGTCTTCGCGGATGTGAAATGCCCCTAAATCTCCCCCCTTCCCAAGGGGGGATAAAGGGGGGTTGCCTTCAGGTGGGAGAACTTCTTGTTTATACGCCGGATCATAAACAAACCCACCTTCGTGCTGAATACACCCAACTGACAATCCCAAAAAATTATAAATCTGCCCCATCCAAACCGAGTCGCGTCGCGCGAGATAATCGTTGACGGTAACAAGATGACAACCCTGTCCGCGCAAAGCGTTTGTGTACAAAGCAAGTGTGGAGGTGAGCGTCTTTCCCTCGCCAGTCTTCATCTCAGCGATCTGCCCGCGATGCAAAACAAGTCCTCCGATCAACTGAACGTCAAAATGTCGCTGACCCAATGTTCGTCGCGCCGCTTCGCGCACAACCGCGAACGCCTCATGAACAACGTCTTCAAGGGTTTCACCTTTTGAGAGACGATCCTTGAACTCGGCTGTCTTGCCACGTAATCCTTCATCCGACAGCGATGTAACAGATACTTCGAATGAATTGATCCGCTCAACGTCCTTGCGCAATGACGCGAGAAGTTTCTTGTTTGGATCACCAAAAATTACCTTCAAAATCTTTGACATACACGAAAGATTATGCCTTTTTCGATGGTAAACATCAAGGCGGGAGTTGTGACTCCCGCCTATTATTACTTCTTTCCTGGACGACCGCCCTGCTTTGAACGATCCTGCAATTTATCTTTATAATCCTTGAGCTGTCTGCGCAACTGATCTCGCGCCTGCCCAATCGCGTGATAAAGATCCTCCTCCTCGCACACCGCGCGCAATTGAGAGCCTGGGACACTTAACTGAAGCTCCGCGAAAAAATACGGCCCTTTCGCGTGGTGCTTTGTGGACTTTCCAACCTCCACACACAACTCCGCGGCTGGCTCAAAATCTTTTGTCAACTTCTCTAAAGCAAGTGCCTTTGACTCGACACGTGACTTAATAGCGTCAGTGAGCGTGAGGTTGGTGCCCTTAATGGAAGTTATGTGCATATTGTGTAAAGAAGGGAAAAATCCAAAGTCCAGGAACCAAAATCCAAAAAGAGGGAGAATTAGTAATTATTGGGTTTGGCTTTTTTGATTTTTGTGTCCATGTTTGGCTTTTAGGCTTTTTGACTCTTTGTTATTTTGAATTTTTGCCTCCCATTTGGATTTTTGGATTTTTCTTCCCCTCTCCATTTGGATTTTGGTTCCTGGATTTTGGATTTTCCCTCTCTCTCCATTTGGATTTTTACTCCCAAGTTCTAGTTAAAACCCACGTATTCAATCTCCTCCTCAAGCATAATACCATACTCGTCCCTTGCGCGAGTTTTGACCAAAGCGATAAGTTGGACAATGTCATCAGCGGTCGCAGAACCAGAGTTTACAATGAAATTTCCATGTGCCTCGCTGATGCGCGCTTCTCCGATTTGGGTTCCTTTTAGATCAAGCCGATCAATGAGCCAGCCAGCGGAAAGACAACGAGATAACGACATCGCGGGCGGGATGTCTAACTTGCCAGCGAGACGTTTGAGATCATCGTCAGTGACAATGACATTCTTGAAAACACAACCAGCTGATCCAGCGTTGAGTGGTTGAGAGACTCGACGTTTCATCAACGTGTCATCAATCTCCGCTTTTAATTCCAGTGCGTCTCCAATCTCAAGCTCAAACGTCGCGGAAATAATTATGTCTGAATTGTGTTTGAAAATTGAATCGCGGTAACCAAACCCGAGCTCGTTTTTTGGAATCTCAATTATTTTTCCACCTCGCAAGACCTCTACCTTTGTGATGTGATCCCCCATCTGTCCGCCAAAACACCCAGCGTTACCGCGCACTCCTCCTCCAGCTGTGCCTGGCAATGATATCGCCCACGCAAGACCGCTCAAACCATGCACGGCTGTCGAGCGAGCGAGCGCTGATGAGAGCACACCCGCCTGAGCCTTAACAGTGGTGCCATGGATCTCATACGAACGCATCGCGATCTTGATCACGATTCCATCAAAACCCGCGTCACTGACAAGTACGTTCGACCCGCCACCCAAAACAACAGTCGCGACACGCGCTTCATTCGCGAGAGATAAGACAGCCTGAAGTTCCTCGACGGTTCTTACCTCGACTAACCATTTTGCTGACCCACCAATTCTATAATTCGTGTGCCTGCTCATCGGTTCGTTTTCGATAACCCGCGAGCCGACGATTTGAGTTAGTTGTTGGGTGATAGACATACTACGGGAGTTACCTATCTACAGATTACAGCAGAGCGAATACGAATGTCGTGCGAATATGCTTTGTAGCGAATGCGAATCTCGTGCGAATATGCGAATAGCATCGTCCTATTAGTATATTCGCACGAGATTCGTATTCGTTCTTCATCGTCTTTGTCCTATTTGCATATTCGCACGAGATTCGTATTAGTTCAATTTCAGATTTTACAGATAGTTCGATAGCTTCCGCGCCAGTTCATCAATATCTCCTGCCCCCATGATAATCAAAATGTCGCCAGGCTTTACAATATCGCGCAAGATATCTTCTGCCGCGCTCTTGTCCTTGGCAAACTTTACGTCCTTTGCTGGGTCATGATTCTTTATCGCTTCAACAAGATCGCGCGAGCTCACATCGTGGTCTTCATTACGGCCTGCCACGTCATAGATCTCCGCGATCACCAGATGATCCGCCAACGGTAGCACCTCCACAAACTCATTGAACAACTTTTTTGTTCTGTCGTGTTGATGGGGTTGATAGCACAACACAATCCGTCGTCCTGGAAAAAACTCGCGTGCCGCTTGAATCGTCTGCTTTATCGCGCTTGGATGGTGTCCATAATCAGAGATCACGTCCGCACCTTTCCAAACTCCAACGCGCTCAAACCGTCGCCAGAGCCCTCGAAACTTCGCAAGAGCTCGCGCGCAAACATCAAACGAAACTCCCAGCTCGAGAGCCGCGCTGATCGCGGCAAGCGCGTTCATCACATTGAAGTCGCCCGGTACTTTTAATTCGAGCACGCCCAGGAGAATGTCTTCGGCGCCACCACGAATAACTTCAACCTTTTGAGCGCCTTCCATCACAACACGGTCTTGATATGCGTATGTCGCGGAATATGACGAACCGCCAAAAGATATGCCACTCTTGATTTTTAAAACGGTCGAACCAATATCACACGCATTAAAGACAACTTTACCATCAACTTTCAATTTATCTACAAACTGCTGGAACGTCGCTTGAATGTGCGCGAGATCGCGGTAGTAATCAAGATGATCTTCCTCGATGTTAGTTACAACAATCATCGAGGGAGCGAGATTCAACATGTTAGCTTTATATTCACATCCCTCAACAACAAAAAACTTTCCCTTGCCAACACGCAAGTTTCCATCAGCAAAAGACGGCACCAATGAACCAACTAGCACGGTTGGATCAAGCCCAGCGGCTTCCAATATCAAACCAAGCATCGCCGTCGTGGTGCTTTTGCCATTTGTGCCACACACGACAATCGTAAAAAAATCCTTCGATACCTCGCCCAGGAATTCAAAGTTCGTCATCTCGCAAATCCCCCGCTCGCGCGCGACTGTCCTCTCAACATTCTCTGGCAACACAGCAGAAGAATAAATCAAAAGGTCAACGCTCTCATCAACATTTTCAACCGAGTGCCCGTGATGAACAACCGCGCCGCGCGCCGCAAGGTTGTCTGTTATCTCACTCGTGTGCACATCCGACCCACTTACACTCACCCCCTCACGCAAAAACCACTTTGCAAGCGCTGACATACCAATTCCCCCGATGCCGACGAAATGTACGTGAGTATATTCATTGAACATAATATGTATCCAAGAGATTGCATGAGACCTCTGCAAAACTCGATGAGATTGCGTTAAACGGGCTGTCGAGCCCCACGAAACGTAGGTTATCTACGTTGAGTGGGGTCGACGGGTGCCCGTGAAACGCAAGATCGCGAGTTTTGCAGAGGTCTCCATTGTATCAAAAAAGCGCCAGGAGTACCTAGCGCCGCGTTCGATCTGTCCATCGAAGGATTTGATTGTCATAGATCGAGTTCCAGACAACCGCTCCTGACGGGTCTTGATGCAAGTTCCATGCCGAGGTGACTGCTGTCCCCGCTCTATCACCAACGAGTAGGATCCTGTCCCAGACGCCATCGTTGACGATCATCGCCGCAAGACGACCTTCGTCGCTGGCAAGCGCCTGTTGAACTCTCACGCCAGGGGGCACGTTGCTCTTCTCGCGAGTAGTAACAACTCGCTCGCGACCACCTTCCTGAATGCACGCCACGAACGCCTGACCATGATGCGACCATGACAGATCATCATGACGCATCGTGAATTGCCCCTCGTGCACTGCCCAGCCGTTGAGAGACAGACGCGTCTGTCCATCGCTCACGCGTGTAAGAAGCGCGTACGTGTTGGATCTGGTGCAATGCGACACCCACGAGTCGATGTACTCACCCTCGACATCATGAGTGAATGGATAGCACGACTTTGGCACTCCCATCTCACTCATCACGACGCCCCCATCAACACGACTCACCAGCAAGGCGCTACTTGAGCGCCAAGGCATGAACCGCAGTGGCTCGCCTCTCACCTGGACAAAACGTTCGACTCCGTCCGCGCCAACGCAGTACGCGTGCCATTGCTTATCAAAGCGTTCAAGGACGAAGAGTCTGTTGCCTGACACTTCGATCCGGGCGCCTGGCGTCATTGGCCAAAGCCCCCAGGGCATCGCAAGCACGCTAGCGCCTGGATACAAGTCACTTTCTCCAACAGGCACGCGTTGTGTGTTCCCATAGAATCCATGAACTACGCTCATTGGGAACAGGTACTTTCGCATGCTGGAAGTGAGGTGCCAGACTCCAGGAGACTTACACTTTGTCGCGCCCCAGACCAGGACGCCGTCCTCGTCAACGCGCAGGATCCGCGCGCCACTCTCTGGCGTCTGTCTGTCGAACAGGAACAGCCCACCCAATTCGCTGTGGGTTACGACTTCGCGATCGTGGCTGATTCCGCGCACGATCGCCGCGTGAGACCCGCATGAAGAAACAGCGAGCTGATCCCCGGCGACCAGCTGTCGAAGCATCTGCGGGGAGTGGGTCTCGAGTGTGCAAACTACGCGCATCTCACCAGTGAAGTCCCTCTGGTTAAGATGCACAACGTTTGCTTGTGACCGGGGAGGTCGCGTAGTGAACACGTGGACCTCCTGCCACGTCGTTCGAGAACGACGTGGCGTGTCACGTCGTTCGAGAACGACGTGGCGTGTCACGTCGTTCGAGAACGACGTGGCGTGTCACGTCGTTCGAGAACGACGTGACCTGTCAACACGCGACATTGCGTGTCAATCAAACCTATCGGGATAAAGAGTGTTTGTCAACCGCGGAGTGTATCCCGTACAATGAGGTCCTATGCATCTTTCAAAAAATGATCCCGAGGTCGCGAGCGCGCTTAATCACGAGCTTGCTCGTCAACAAGACGGTCTTGAAATGATCCCAAGCGAGAACTACGTGTCAGAAGCAGTGCTTGAAGCGCTTGGCTCAATTGGCACAAATAAATACTCGGAAGGCTATCCGGGGGTGCGCTACTACGGCGGTTGCGAGTGGGTTGATGTAATTGAGAATCTGGCGCGGGATCGAGCGAAAGCTTTGTTTGGAGTAACACACGCCAATGTCCAGCCAGCGTCTGGGTGCGCCGCCAACATCGCGACATTGTTCGCGCTTTTGAATCCTGGCGATACGCTGATGGGAATGAATCTTTTTTATGGCGGGCATATGACTCACGGTTTGCCTGTAAATTTTTCTGGGCGGTATTACAAATCGGTTCAGTACACTTCCACTCCAGATGGTTATATGGATTTTGATCAGATGATGGCGCTTGCTCGTGAACACAAGCCAAAACTTATCATCGTCGGCGCGACAGCTTATCCGCGGATCATTGATTGGAAAAAAGCGCGAGTGGTCGCGGATGAAGTCGGCGCGTTTCTCATGGCAGACATCTCGCACATCGCTGGGCTAATAGTTTCAGGTGATCACCCATCCCCTGTTGGAATCGCTGACGTCATTACAACAACCACACACAAGACTCTGCGTGGTCCGCGAGGCGCGATGATTTTGTGCAATGGTAATCCATCAACGCCCCTCAAAAAAGTTGAAGTCGCGAGAGAGAATATCCCGACTCTCATTGACCGCGCGATCATACCTGGTATCCAAGGCGGTCCACACAATCACCAAACCGCCGCGATCGCAGTCGCGCTCAAGGAAGCCGCTATGCCGTCGTTCAAAGAGTACGGACATCAGATTGTGAAAAACGCGAAGGCGCTTTCCTCGAGGTTGGTCGACCGTGGTTTTGATCTAGTAACCGGGGGCACTGACAACCACCTAATGGTCGTAAATCTGACAAACAAAGGAATCTCTGGCAAACAAGCGGAAGCCGCGCTGGGTCGCGCTGGAATTACTGTAAACAAAAACACGGTTCCATTTGAACCGAGGAGTCCGTTTGATCCATCAGGTATTCGACTTGGAACACCAGCGCTTACATCAAGAGGGATGAAGGAAACAGAAATGGAGATAGTTGGCGAGCTAATCGCGCGGGCGATAACAAGCTGGAACGACGATGCGAAACTTGATGAGGTTGAATCAGAGGTGCGCGAGATGACTGAGAAGTTCCCTATCTACAAAGACATCAACTACGAAAATTAGAATCAGATCTCAAAAACTCCATAAGTTTTCCAAACGCTCGGCCGCGATGGCTGAGCGTATTTTTTTCTTCATCTGACATTTGCGCGTACGTGCGGTCGTGTCCAAGCGGACGGAATAAAACATCGAACGGTAATTTTTCCCTTGGCGTGCCTTGAGGTATCAGCGCGATCTCGCCTGGCACAATACCTTCAAACGTCCACTCTTCTCCCATTGGAGAAACAAGCGCCACAACCGAATGAAACGTTGCCTGCCGCTTGCCCTCTGGCACGTCTTTCATGCGCATAAGAGTGTAATCAACCAGACGCGATTCCTCTAACCGTGCGCCTTTTTGGGTTTTGGATTTTGGGTTTTGGATTTTTCCTTCTTCCGCCCCCCACCTCGCGGTGCGCACACCAGGCTCTCCATTCAGCGCGTCAATCGTAACGCCCGAGTCATCAGCAAGCGCCCACTCGCCAGTTTTTCGCGCGACAAACCTCGCTTTTATCAGCGCGTTCTCTCCAAACGTCGCGCCGTTCTCTTCTGGCTCCTCAACAATCCCAACATCTTGCGCGCTGACGACTTCAATTCCAATGCCACCCAACATCTCACTCGCCTCTTTAATTTTTCCAGCGTTGTGTGTTGCAAAAATGAGTCGTTTCATATTGACATCGAGTATATCACGTGCTATTTTTTTGTCGCCACAAACGAGGAGACCGTGGAATGTTTGACTTGAACGCACATGGTCCGCACATTGGACTGGTCATGCAACACGTCTGCAAACGAGCGATCGAGATCATGATGGGCTTGATCTTCAGCGTCCGCAGAGAATCCAAGGGGCTGAAACTTGACGGAAGCGACGACTGGGTAACCGAGGCGGATCGTGAGTGCCAGCGCGAGATGGTGCGAATCTTGCGCGAGCAATTGCTGGACACCTTCGGCATCGGTCTTGTCGGTTTAAACGACATTTTCCAGTTGGTTTTTTCTCCGTTTCGGCAACGAAGGTTGAGCGAGTAATAGTGTAATCATTTTCCTTTTTGTTACATCATTG
>JAGVQB010000047.1 GCA_020051955.1 bacterium
GCCGTAACCAGATATGCCGTGTTATGTGATGTGCATGTTTTACTTTAATCCCGATAGCAATCGGGATTGCTCTAAAAAAGAATTTTAATTTTGTTTTTTGTTTTGGATTTTGGGCAGAGGGGTTAGGGGTGAATGCCCAAAATCCAAAACTCCTTATTCTGTTTGAGGGAGGGGCAAGAGGGGAACTAAAGGGGTGAATTGCCCCGACCGAAAACTTCCCTATCTGTTTTCAATTAACTGTTTTTCAAACACTTCTTCAAACTTTTCACGCAAAGTACTATTGACTTGTCCTTCGTTGAAGAAAGGCAAACCAATCAAACGAAAATCCTTATTTTCTATCTTCAAATCAACTGTATGACTTTTTTCAATTTCAATCAAAAGTTTCTGTTTCCAACCTTCTTTTGATTGCTCAAAAGTATTTTGCGCGTCCAAAAATTGATCACCTTTCGGCTCAACAAAAATCTGATACATAACTTCTTGCTTTGTCTTCTTCTCTGTCAGAAACAAAACGAAATCTGGATAAAATGGCTCGCCGTTTTCATAGCTGTAAATTTTGAAAAACTGTTCATTGCGGAGTAAGGCAATGTCTTGATATTTTTTCTTTAACTTTGTTATTGCCTCATCAATAAAGCGCAAAAATGATTCTTCCTCGCTCGTTCCCCGGATTTCGTTTTGAGCAAACCAATCCCGAGAAGAAAAATCAAAATCTCGCATATTTTGCGCTCGCGGACTTTCGCTATCTAATTGCAATACCTTGTCACTTTCAAATATTTTTTGGATCAAATGAGCTTTGAATTCCTTTGTTCCGTAGTATTCCTTTTTCTCTTTGCCAGCGATTTCCAGCACTTTATCAATCACAAATCCGGCAATATTCAATTTTTCAATCTGCAAAAGATTTTCAACCTGCTCGCTTGTGCCTTTCACCTTGATTTTTATTCCGCCAAGATATTTTTCATTTAAAATAAAATCTTTTGTGGATTCTATATTGCCGAATATCTTTTTTAGCTCATTAAATCGTCCGGCAGGCATTTTTGCCAAAGCGGTGCGGACAATATGTGTTCCCAAATCAGCAATTTTATAATCCCGAATTTCTATTTTTGCTTTTACTCCGGCGCCAGCCCCCGCAACAAACAAATCTTTTTCTATGGCTTCTCGCGTTGGTAGTTGAAAGATGTTTATTTCAGCATTGTGGTCAAATTCCGCTTTGGCGTCCGAGAGCGCAAAAACATCCTTTCCTAAATTTTCCTTGCGAGAATTTAAGAAAATATAACCTTTCTTCCAAAAATCACTGTTTTTAAAATCACCTTTGATTTTGATCTCTTTTTGTACTGTTCGCGACGGCATAATACCTTCACGAACCAAAACACTTTCCAATTCTTGAATATAGCGAGGATTCGTTACGCTGTGATAATAAAGCTGTTCCAAAATCCGAAGTTCGTTTTGTATGTCGGTATCAAATTTTCGCCTATATGCGTCCGTAAATTCGCCGAGCGTAAATGGATAATATCTAGCGCCTCGTCCGATAAGTTGCGCCTCTTGCACAGTTGTTTTACCCGGTTTATTGCTTTTGGCGTCACGGCTGTTATACAAACGGACAATGTCAAAAAGATTTAAAACATCCCAACCCTCATTTAATTTTTCTGTTGCAAAAATAGCGCGGATTTCATTGTTTTGATCTTCCAACGAATTAAGTAAAATTTGTTTTTGCTCTAAATCTTTATCTTCATCAACCGTCAAGCATTTTTCCGGTGCAAAATCGCTTTTAATTTCTGCCACTAAATCCGCGAGAGTAATTTTTTGCTCATTGAAAAATTCAAATGCTTTTTGCAATGTCGCGTCTTTAATTGCCGTTTGCTGTTTTAGGTGTTTTTCGCCGAGTTCAGAAATAAGTTTGTGAAAAGAATCTTTGAAAATACTTGAAACGACAATTTGCGGATTATGTTCTTTTGATATTCCTTCTTTCGGAATACTTACTCTGTTAGCTTTGAACATAACCACGGGCTTTAGTGCGATTTTATACTTTTCTGCCACCTTACGGCGATATTGTGAAATAATCACCGCCGAAAGCGCGCGTTCCATAATCGGCGCGTTTATTTGTAAAGTTCGCACATCTTTTGAAAACCCGTCCAAGCGATATTCTTTCAGATCATAGCGATAAATTGCTTTGTCTTTATACTTTTCCAAAATTTCCGGATATTCCTGCTCCAAACGAGCCGTCGCCGTAAATTCCAAAAGCACATTATCCTTTTGGCTGTTGGCGTTCAAAATCCGCATCACTGTATTTTCCCAATTGCGTCGGTCTTCTTCTTCGGTTTTGCTTATCTTGGCATTTGTTTCCGCGGATAGATTATGCGCTTCATCCGCAATCAAAACAATTTTCTTGTCCTCAAAATCTTCATAAGTCAAAACATTTTCGCGAGCGAAATTAAAGCGAGAATGCAAAAGCGCAGTCGTGGAAAAGATAATATTTATATCGTCGTCATTTACTCCTTCAAAATTATCCACCTCTTTGATTTTTATTTCCTGTCCGCCAAGTGAAATTTTATCGGCAAATAAATACTTTTTAGAATTCGGATCAAGAAAATTGGCCTTGGTCTTTTGGATAATGTTGCCAAGGCGAGTAAAAAAAATGAAATTGCGGTATCCCTTTTGATAAAAATACAAAAAATTGGCGGACATGATGAGCGTCTTGCCCGAGCCGGTCGCCATATTAAACATCAAATGAATCGGTTTTTGTTTTTGGTGGTATTCCTCAACATAATAATAAAAACGCCCCAGCGCTTCTTTTTGGTATTCGCGCGCCGGAAAAGCCGGATTTAGATTTTTCAAAATATCCGTTTTTTCCGTCGCCTTGTTTTTGAAAACATCAGCACCGGCAAAGTTTTTATATGAGTTAAATTCGTCGTATAACATATTATTCTTTTAATAAGCTCAAAAATGTCTGTATTCTTCCAAATAATTCATCGAAGGTTATGATTTCAACCTCTTTAGAGAAAGACCGATACAATTCAAAAGATTTTTTCTCATCATTGTTTTGTAAGTTTTTTATTTTACCAATAACTAAAATACATTTGGCATTATGTAAAAATTTTCCATTATTATCACCATGGGTATTTATATAGATTTTTCTTTGATTTAAAACTTGATTTATTCCGCCGGTCAATTCGTCGCTCATACTAAAAATAACATTGTCTTTTCCGTCCTCGTCTCCGCGATATTTACTGCCAACAATTTTTGTTTCTGGTGTTTTTATTTCAATAAAAGCTAAATTACCCGTAAGATCATTTTTATACAATAAATCACCTTTTACGCCCCCCTTATCGTCGTCTTCTTTCCCTCCACAATAAAATTTTTTTCCTATCAATATGAATGGACAAGAAAATATTTGAGATAATATCCATGTATGATTCTGGAATAACTGTTGCCAAAATTCCTCGTTATTATTACCTATGTTGTCATTCCAATTTTTTATGATGTCTTCTAAACGCGCAACACTAACCAAGGAATCAATATTTTTTAGCTTATTTTGATTTAAGTGTTTGATAAATGAAAAATCAATTTCTTCCGGATTATCAATAATTACTTTTTTCTTTTCAATCTTTTGTCCGATTGCATGATATTGTGCATTAAGAAATTCTGTTAATTTTTTAACAGCTTCTCCATTACCAGCATCGATTTTCATCGACTGAAAATCGCCATGAAAATGATCCTCTGCTTCATCAACTACAGCCTCCCATGCGTCAGTGGTCTTTTTTCTTTTATATTTGTTTAATTTCAAATCAAAATGGTGAATTGTTCCGTCTTTCTTGGGAATATGAAAAGCATGAGCGATTATTGTAGTAAAATCTGTTTTATAAATTACTTGTCTTGAAACACCAAAACCTCTTGATTTAGCGTCAATAGAAATTGCCTCAATTTCATCGTTTAGTTTTACATCAAAATTATTTTGATCCATAAAAATTCTCGTTTAACTCTTTGTCTTTCTTACTTACTCCGTACTCTTTGTCTTCAATCTCGCTCAAATTGACATAAAGCTGATTTTTATCCAAACATGCAATCAAAAACTTTTTTTGATCGGCAATACTCAAATCCTCAAAATCTTTGGCGTTGGCGACAATCATTTCCGGCTTTACTTTATAGCTCAAAAATGCGGTTTCTTTCATTTCGTCCCAAAGTTTAGCGAGTTCTTTTCCTGTTTTTGTATCGCGAATATTTTCTATCCATTCCTCGTTCCATTTAGCGAGTTCCATATAAACAAAATCCCCGCCACCTTTCCAATTTACATCTTTTGAAATTCCACCCTGATCGCCAGCGATAACCTCTTTCAATCTCGCTTCCGGCAGATCATGAATGTAATCCATTTGCTCAATACCGATATATTGCCGACCTGTCTTGTGTGCGGTCGCTAATGTAGTGCCCGTACCCGCAAAAAAATCTAACACCAAATCGTTATTGTCTATTGTTAAATCAAAAATTCTTTGTAAAAGTTTTTCTGGCTTTTGTCCGGAGAATCCCGTGTCTTCACTTTTACTCCTATTCATGTTTCCGATATCTCCCCACAAGTTATCTATCTGTTTTCCAATTTTCAGTCTTTCATTCAGATAATATTTTTCTCTAATAGTTTTATCGGTAATATATAATCTTCCTTCCTTTTCTTTCGCTTTTAATTTTTCTTTCGTCATTCTCCATCCTTTTGCTGGACATTTCCAAATCCTTCCCTTGTTGTCTTTATAATCGTAAGTTGTTTGCGGACCAGGACCACCTGTTTTTTGCAGACTAACGGTTGTGTACTTACCTTTTCCGTCATTATCGTCCTTATTAAACGAAGCTATATCGATCTCGGTTAATTCTTTTGTAATGTTATTTATTCCGGAACTTGGATTTTTTGAGTAAAACAAAATTGTATCAATATTCCAAGGTAAATTTTTACTTATAGTTTTACCCGCATATGTTCTATGCCAGTATATTGAATTTCTATAATTATCTCTTCCAAAAATATCATCTAACAAAACTTTCAGATATGCTTGTTCGCTATCGTCGCATTGCACAAAAATAAAACCATCATCCCTCAATAAAGTTTTTGCAACTTCTAATCTATTCTTCATAAATACCAACCACGAGGAGTGATTGAAAGAATCGTTATAATTAAAACCATCGTTTCCCGTATTATATGGCGGGTCAATGTAAATCAATTTTACTTTTCCGGAGAATTCTTTTTTGAGCGAGGCGAGGGCGAGTAAGTTATTGCCTTTAATAATCAAATTATCTTTGATCGTTCCTTTTTCATCGCGATTGAAGCCGTCCAGTTTGTGTTCGCCTTTTTTGTCTATCCGCTTAAAATTGGTAAAAACTTTGGCGTCTAGCAAGCGATTGATGTCGTCCGGCGCCAACGTTTCGTTATAAAAAATCTCGTCTCTTTTTTGGTCTTCCTTGGTCATTCCGCCTTCCAAAACACAATCTTTATATGGCCAAGTTAAAACAATTTCTTTGTTTTCGCTCACATATTCATCGCCAGCAGTTAAGCCGATTTTGTTCTTAAAAGCGGTATAAGAATCCGGCAGAAATTGTTTATTGGAAACAAAACGGATAAATTTCTCTTTATCAAAAATCAACGTCTTTTCTACTTCAAAAAAGAAGTGTTGCTTGATCGCTTTTTCGGAAAGCAAAAGTTTTATAAGTTCAGGGTCATTTTTTCGTGCCAATTCCTGTGTTTGGTTTTTTAAAAGTACGCCGTCTTGCGAAACAAGGCGTTCGTCTTTTTTTAATAAATCTGTTAACTGTTCAAATATGTTTTTCATAGTTTTTAGTTTCGTAAATCAAGTTATTAATATTGTATTCGTTTTCCCCTTATAAATAAATCGTTTTCGTAGCGGAGCGGAGAAAACACCTTATACCCCTTTCTAATAAATAAAAAACAAAATTCAAATTCTTTTTTAGAGCTGGGCGATAGCCCAAAAGTAAAACATGCATTTCACATAACTGGTTTTTATACGAACTGTTTTCGGATACACACACGTATTCGTTGTGTATCTGATGTGGACAGTTTAGCATTGACAGAAGTTAAAAAACAAGTAAATATTAATAGCAGAAATAACCTCCCCTCTATCTTAAGAGCTGGGAGGTTTTTGTTTAATTCACTTTAGTTACTAATTTTTATGGCAAATATTCAATTTCATAATTTGGATCAAGCGTTTCTGGAACTCGAGAGGGTTCTCACTCTTAGAAACTATAGTCGTGCAACCTGTAAAAGCTACAGAGGATGTCTTTTGCGTTTCCTGCAGACGCATCCAGATGAGATGAACAAACCAAATAAAACGTCGATTGAGAATTTTCTGCTTGATCTGTATGGAAAAAATTCTTCTGCGCAGACAGTGACATCATACCTACAAGCGATTCAGTTCTATTACCGTGAGGTAATCGGTGTGAATATTGACCTGCAGATCAAAACACCCAGGCGGCCATCTCGGCTTCCTGTTACATTGAGCCACAAGGAAATTGAAAGGATTCTATCAAACGTTTCGAACGATAAGCACCGCACTATGATTGCGCTTGCGTACGGATCGGGACTTCGCGTGTCTGAACTTACAGATTTGCGCGCGGGAAGCATAGATTTTGACGAAGGCGTCATATATGTCTATCAGGGGAAAGGTAAAAAGGATCGAATCACGCTTTTGCCGCAGGTAATCATTAAGGAGTTGCGAAAAAGTACAGCAGGCAAATGTCCGAACGACTATCTATTTGAGAGTGAACGTGGAGGCAGACTCTCATCACGCTCGATACAAAAAGTATTTTCACACTCTTTAAAAGTTTCGGAAATAAAAAAGCCAGCGACCTTTCATTCACTTCGGCATAGTTTTGCAACGCATATTCTCGAACAGGGAACGGATTTGCGATTTATTCAAAAACTTCTTGGACACTCGAATATTCGAACGACACAACGCTATACACACGTCTCGACCGCATCACTTCGTGCGATTCAGAGCCCGCTATGATGTCATTAGCGGTTGTCTCCGTTAGTTACATAACAACCCTGACCCCTCCATGCGGGATAACCACCCCCGACCCCTCCTTAAAAAGATTTCTATTACATCTTCTCTTCTCTCCACTTCCCAACCTCGATAACCTTGATTCCCTCGCAAACCTTGTAGCTTCTGTACCAATATATTTTCATTCCCCCACAATTTTGATAGGATGATCCTACTGTGAGCATTGATGTTGCAAGAAATACAGCATTTCTAACAACAGCTTCCGTTGGGCAAAAGATAATAGCTTTTGTCTATTTTTTGTTTCTCGCGCGAGTGATGATGCCAGAGGCGACTGGTCAATATTTTTTGGCGGTTTCGATTACGGTCATTTTCACCGTGTTCGCGGACATGGGGATTACGCCTGTCATTATCCGCGAGGTGGCAAAACAGCCGTCTCGCGCTCGCGACCTTTTATCTCACGCCATTTCTCTCAAGATCCCGCTGATTATTTTTTCAATGTGCGGTGCGATATTCACCGCGATGGCGCTTGGGTATGATCCGCTGATTGTAAAGTTGGTT
Source organism: bacterium (assembly GCA_020051955.1). GTDB lineage: Bacteria > Patescibacteriota > Patescibacteriia > UBA9934 > GWF2-40-263 > JACRJW01. Next base: position 7,545 of record JAGVQB010000047.1, read on the forward strand.
GCTCTGGCGACTTTTGTTCTCGCGCTGGACACGACACATCTTTTGTTTTACGGAGTTCTGCGCGGCTTTCAACAGTTGAGATTTGAATCACTGGGTGTTTGTGTTGGCCAGCTTGCGACAGGAGTAATCGGTGGCCTGATACTCTGGCTACATCCATCGCTAACTTTGCTTGTTGTAGCGCTCATATCAGGCTCGACAATGAACGTTCTTATTTCAAGCTCGAAGGTTGTAAAATTACTTGGCGCGCGCGCCCTATTGCCGCGATGGCAACGTGCTGACACGAAGTGGATTATCAAAAGCGCTATCCCGTTCGCGCTCTCTTCAATTTTTGTTAAGGTCTATTCTTATGTTGATTCAATTTTGATTTCAAAATTCTTAGACGTAACAGCGGTCGGGATTTATAGTGTTGCGTATCGGTTCACTTACGCGTTTCAGTTTTTGCCACTCGCGTTTGTCGCGGCTTTGTACCCTGGCATGAGCGCTGTGGTAGGGAAGGACGAGGGGGCGCTCAAGCGAATATTTTTGCGGGGCATGTGGTACGTTGCGCTGTTGTGCGCGCCACTTGTGTTTGGCATTTGGGCTGTCGCGCCTGAAATGGTTCTGCTCGTGGGTGATGGCTATGCGAGCGCCGCACCAGTTCTTGGTGTGCTGGTTTTTGTCCTGATTCCAATTTTTTTGGATTTTCCAGTTGGCTCTCTTCTCAACGCGTCGGGTCATCAATCAGTGAAAACAGCAATCATGGGCGTTACGATGATAATCAATGGCGCGCTGAATTGGATTCTTATTCCACGTCTTGGAATTATTGGAGCCGCGTACTCGGCGCTGGCGTGTTTTTCTTTTATGCTAATTGCAGGCTTGTGTTTTGTGCCGAGGATACTTCCGACCTTCCGATATTTTGTCTTGCTTAAATCGCTGTTCCCGATTTTTCTAAGCGGTGGGTTGATGCTGTTGGTTGTCGTGTATCTAAAACCGATCACTGGTTGGTATGCTGTTATTCCTGTTGGCGCCGTTGTGTATCTTGTATCCTTGTTTCTTACACGCGCGGTTAATCGTGATGACATAGCCCTATTCCGCAAAAGTTTTAGACGTTTATGAGTGATAAGAAAGTATTACTTTTAACATCGGATTTTCCACCAAAAGAAGGCGGTGTGGCCAGATACCTGCGCGCGCTGGCGGGTTTTTTTCATGACCAGATTGAGGTTGTGTGCGATCCAGATGAACACTGGCAGGAGTTTGATCCAATGGCTGGATATCCGATTTTTCGTCGAGAGCTATTATCAAAAAGCGGAATCATGCGTTGGCGAAAGTCGGTTTCATTTTTGCGAGAGTTCAAAGATCGCTACCGCGCTGTCATCGTCAGCCACGTGTTGCCGTTTGGCACTGCCGCGTGGATCGCGAGCAAGTTTACTAAGTTGCCATACATTGTCATCGTGCACGGAATGGACATCCGACTTGCTTCTCGAACATTGAAAAAAAAATGGATCGCGAAAAAAGTTTTGACTGGCGCGCGCGTGGTAGTCGCGAACTCTAACGCGCTCGCGCAAGAAGTTGCTGATACTTTTGGATTGAAACAAGTCCTGGTTGTTTATCCGTGCGTGTCAGATTGTGTTTTGACAAAGCGAGATATGGATCAAGAATCATTTAGACTATTAACGGTGAGTCGTCTTGTTGAGCGGAAGGGTCACGTGTGCGTGTTAAACGCGCTTGCTCTTTTGAAACAATCTGGAAAACTTGGAAAGATCAGATATGACATTGTCGGAGATGGCCCAATGGAAGGAAGCCTGAAAAGCATAGTTGATGAACTTGGTTTGACCGATTGCGTTGCGTTTCTAGGACGTGTCAGCGACGAAAAGCGAGGGGCGCTATTTTCTGGCGCGGATCTGTTTGTCATGCCAGTGTCAAACGACCCTGTGGATAAGGAAGGCTTTGGACTTGTGTACATTGAAGCGGCGTCGCACGGCGTTGCGTCTGTCGCGACGAGAGTCGCTGGGGTTGATGAGGCTGTGATTGATGGGCAGACTGGAATTTTGCTTGATGGGCAGGACGCGAACACGCTTGCGAGCGTGATTTTACAGCTAGTCAATGATTCGCAATTGCGTGAACGCCTTGGACTTGGTGCTTTTGCGCACGCGAAAAAGTTTGTGTGCGGTGAACAGATGGAAAAACTACGGCCGTTTTTATGAGAAGTATTTCTGTCATCATTCCAACATATCAGCACGCGGGTTCGATCGTTAAATGTTTGGAATCGCTTTTCGCGCAAACAAGACTTCCCGATGAGATAATTGTGGTTGACGATGGGAGCACTGATAACACACAAGATAGGCTCGCGCGGTTTGAATCGAAGATTACGTACATCGCACAGAACAATGAGGGCGCGCCATCCGCGAGGATGCGTGGGTTTGGTGCGTCAACTGGGGCTCTCGTGCTTTTTTGTGACGCGGACGTATTGTTAGCGCGAAACGCGCTTGAAAAATTAGAACAAGCCCTTGATTTGAATCCTGGCGCTTCGTACGCGTATTCGAGTTTTGCGTGGGGAACAAAGAAATTTTCTTCCAGACCGTTTGACGCGCGAGAACTTCAAAAGGGAAATTTTATCCACACAACAGCCCTAATACGTCGAGAACATTTTCCTGGTTTTGATATTGATCTGAAACGCTTTCAAGATTGGGATCTGTGGTTGACAATGTTTGAGCAAGGACATATTGGTGTGTTCGTGAATGAGGAATTATTCAGTGTTACTCAAGAACGAGGAAGAAAAAATATTTCTCGTTGGCTTCCATCGTTCGTTTATAACATACCTTGGCAGAAGATCGGTTGGGCACCGCGAGCTGTTCGTGAGTATCTGAATTCAAAAAAAATTGTTTTTAAAAAACATCATCTATTATGAGACAATTTTTCGACAAGATGTTTTGGCGATCGTTTTCGGTTATTGTTGTTATTTACCTAATAGCAACACTGGCGTACCAAAGCGATTACTCAGGCTTGATTCTATTCGTAATGGCTGTGGCTTCAGCGTTTTTGTCATACAAGAGTTTGCACAGGGGGCTGGCTCTTGCGTTCCTAGAATTATTTTGTAATCCCCACGGAGTGCTTGTTATTGCCCCGTTTTTTGGTTTCAGTTTCACGTTGCGCATGGCGATCTTTGTTGGCGTGATGTTAGGGTGGGGGATTGGCATCTTTACGCGCCGTTACCATATCAGCATTCACGATGTTCGTTTGAAGCAGTTTATACTTTTAGCTCTTGCCATCGCGATTGGGTTTATTATGGGCGGTGTCTCAAGAGACCCATCAATTGTTTTCTCCGATGGAAACGCGTATTTCTTTCTATTGTATATTTTTCCGATCCTGTCGGTTCACTGGACCCAAGAGCGTCGCCACGAATTACTGCAACTTCTTGCCTCCGGCGCTGTGTGGGTGTTATTTCTTTCGCTCGGACTTTTGTATGTATTTTCACACTTTGGCGAAAATACACTGCGAACAGTTTATACTTTTTTTCGAGATTTACGGGTCGCGGAGATAACGAACCTTGGCAGTGGTGCATATCGAATCTTTATTCAATCTCAAACTTTTGTTGTTATATTTGGGTTGATGTTCTTTTCGTTTTGCGCGTTCGTGAATTGCAAACGATGGTGGATACTTTTCGAAAGTTTAATTATTACTATTCTTCTTTTGTCTTTATCGAGAAGTTTCTGGGTTGGACTTGCTCCCGCGGTTGTGTTGATTATTGCTTTGATTTGTTCCAAAGGTCGCGCGTCTTGTCGCGCGCTGATGAAACAAGTTCCGCTCCATCTAGCCGCCGTTTTTTTAGGTGTCGCGATGATATACATCGTCGTACTTTTTCCAATCCCGCCACAGCGCGTTGATAGTTCTTTTTTGGCGGAGACCTTCAAAGATCGTGCGGTTGAGGATCAAGAGGTCGCGATTTCGAGCCGATGGAATCTTTTGCGTCCGATGGTTAATTTAATTATTGAAAGTCCGCTTGTTGGGCATGGCTTTGGAAAAGGCGTGACATTCCAAACAGACGATCCTCGCGCGCGCGAGGTTTCTCCCGATGGAACATGGACAACGTATTCAATGGAATGGGGATGGCTTGAGTTGTGGATCAAGATGGGATTACTGGGGCCGGTGGGGTTTCTTTACCTAGCATTTGAGATTGTAAAAAGATTTTTGAGAGGTATTAATGGCGAGAATGGTTGGTTGTCAATTGGTTTGATTGCAAGCCTCGTATTTATCTACGCCACACATTTGTTCTCGCCCTATCTCAATCATCCCATTGGTCTTGGTTTACTTCTATTCTTGATTCCGTTTCTTCCAACAAAAAACAGCGACGCTATACCAGTCGCCGTCCTCGAATTCGAACCAAGACTGAAGGCGGCAAAAGAGATGCCTGTTACCGCGTCTCGATCTACGTAAGTACCGTGCCGTCAATGTCGGGGTGGCCAGCAATAAACGCGGAGGCTGACATTTTTGGTTTGCCTTCGGGTTGTAGTTCAAGAATTTCCAATGTCCCATTTGACGCAGAAACAAACACGCGATCTTTTTTAATTGAAATTGTCCCAGCCGGTAAATCAGCGGATAAATCTGTTAGTCGCATTCGTATCAGCTTAATGCGCACGGTTGAATCGTCAGATGATCGCACAAGACACCACAACCCCGGCCAGACGCCAAATGCCCTGTGTTTGCGTTCAATTACGTCCATTGGTTCAGACCAGTCCACGTGCCCATCCTCACGTGCAAGAAGCTTTGTAAGCGTCGCCTTGGATTCATCCTGACGCATTGGGACGATATCGCCGCAAGCGTGACGCTTAAGAGTTTCTACGAGGAGCCTAGTGCCGGTCGCCTTCACTTTTTCCTCCAGGCACTCATACGTCTCATCTGAATCAATTGTGATAGGTTCGCTTGCGAGGATTGGTCCGGTGTCCATTCCCTCGTCCAACAGCATAACCGAAACGCCGCCTTGAGCGTCACCAGAAAGAATTGTTCCTTGCATTGGTGATGGTCCGCGGTGGCGTGGAAGTAGAGAAGGATGCACATTAACAACTCCTAATTTTGGTATCTGCAAAACAGCTGGAGGCAGAAGTTTGCCGTACGCTACGACCACAAAAATATCAGCAGCGAATTTTTTTAGATCCTCGACGGCCGCTAGATCACGCCTTAAGGATTCTGGTGAGACCACAGGTAAACCATTTTCCATCGCAAGAACTTTTATCGGTGAAGGAGTAAGATTTTTCCCTCTTCCGACTTGTTTGTCAGGCTGTGTTACAACGCAAACAACATTGAACTTTTTTTCGTCAATAAGCGCTTTAAGAAATGGGCAACTAAACGTTGGTGTGCCAAAGAAAATAATCTTCATAATTCTGGCGTGCTTGTGAAACGGACCACTTTATCTATAAACAATATCCCGTCCAAATGATCGATCTCATGCTGAAGAACGATTGCAAGCAACCTGCTGGCTTTGATGTCTAGTTTATTTCCATCACGTGAAAGCGCGCTTACCTTCACCTCACGGTGTCTGCGGACAATTCCTTTGAAACCAGGGATCGAAAGGCAACCTTCTTCTGATTTAATCTTTCGTAACGAGACAGAAACGATTTTTGGATTGATAAATACTTGCGCGCCGTCCCCAACATCAACAATGATGATTCGTTTATTCTCGCCAATTTGTGGCGCCGCGAGGCCGACCCCATTTTCTACGTAAAGCGTCTGTATGAGATCGTCAATCAGTGTTTGTGTTTCCAGGTTTGTGATCTCTTCAATTTTAAGAGTGGTTGATTTTTTTCGAAGCCTGTCGTCTGGGTGCCTGATTATTTGGCGGCTAGTCATAGGTTGGAAACGCTATCAAGAGTATAGCGTTGTGTCAATGATATATCTATCTGGAAGTTGAGAAAAGATGGCGCCAAGTTCATGGAATCTTTCGTTGGAAATGCCGATCTCAAGAATTGCTCCCTTGCATGATTGAGTTTGTTTTTTGCCGAGCACTATTCCTGGAATTGTCGTAAGTGTTTTTTGTAACAGTTCCAACGCGACTTGTGCCTTATGATCTTCAGGCTCTGTGATTGTGACGCGCGCCCAACGAACTGTTGGTGGCAATCGATAATCTCGTCTGGAAGTCTGCTCTTCAGTAGCCAACGAGATCGGATCGTTCAACACACTTGTGAGTAGCTCTGGGCTGGAGGTCTGAATGATAAACGGTGAGCGTGATGAATATGCGACGAATCTCCACTGCCACACATCTCGCACAAGCGAAGTAAGCGCCGACGGCTCCGATGAGTATATTGGCATGTCTATGTTTGTGGCTACAATAAGATTAAATCGTTCTGGCGAAAAGGGGTCGTAGATAGTTTCAAGATAAAAGTTTGTCGCGACTACAATTGATGCGTCCGAGGAAGTCGCGTGTTCCTTATCGACGATCCGTACACTTGTGTTTGGAAAATGACGTGAAAGCTCTTGAGCGATTTCTTGATTTCCGGGTCCAACGCGCGAAAAGTCGCGTCCTCGACATGATGGACAATGCAGAGGCAGAGGTAAAGCTTGGTGACAACGGGCGCATTCAAGCCGATTTGGAAACACGGCAAGAGACGTCTCACAAGCAGGACACAACCATCGGTGCGCGCACGACTTGCACATGAGCAATCTTGAGACTCCTTTCTGGTTATGAGCGCAAAGCACGCGTCCTCCCTGATTCAGAACTTCAGAAATTGCCTCGAGAGTTTGATAGCACATGGTCTCGCGATCGCGTTCTTGTTTGATATCAACGACTTGAGTCTGCGCGTTAGAATTCCACAAAAGAATTTCCGATTCATCGAAACGATCGAGGACATTGGATGTTGGCGCGTTGTCAAATAGAAAGATGTTAGCCCCAAATCGTTTATGAATCGTCCAAGCAAGTGATCGCGCGTCAAAACGTGGATTGCGATCTGTCTGCTTAAAGTTGCTGTCGCCTGAGCGCACTATGAATATGGAAGTAATCTTTGAGTCGATCATCAAAAGAGCGGCACGCGTCCCAATCATTATTCCAGTTGGTGACGCGCGAAAGTGTTCCCATCGACGGAATCGTTGTGTTGGCGATTCATCTCCGGTTATAACGCACGTATCAAAACCAGTTATGTGAGTTCGTATCAGATCTACGTCACGCACAGTCGGCGCTAAAATCAGAACCTTGTGATTTTCCTGAGACTGCAAGTATCCCATGATTAACGCGGTGGAGCGGCGTATGTCTGGCGATTGAATGAATAGTTTATTGCGTCCGTGCATCAGCCTAACAATTTGTCCGATATGTTCCGCCTCGGATCGCGGAAGCATTACTGGTAAATTGCTTACACTTTGGACCTCGGCTTCCTCACTGCGTTTTGGTGGATGTTGTATAGCGCAATACAAAACAGTACTAGCTGATACTGCCAGATCATCAGCTAGCCATTCAAAAAAAGAGAGCTCATCCTCCCTTAGTGCCAAGCCTTCATAACGCGCCTTAATTGTTTTTAGTTTGATTCCGCGTTCTGGTTTATCTTTGAGTCTCTTTACGATCCCCCAAAGTGTTTCGTTCCGATAGGGCACTTCGATTAAATCGCCACACGAAAGATTCACGCCTTCCGGGACAAGATAATCAAAGACTCGCAGACGACGGCTTTGGCGTTTTAGTGGGTAAACCTCGGCGATCATAAATCGTTCAAATGGAATTGCGCGACCAGGTATCCAACACCAAACGGCGCTTCATACGACAAAATTTCTGGGCGGACGTTCTTCTTTTCTAAAACGCCAAACAGGATCAAGATTTGCTCATAAAGGCATTGACCTGAAGCAGAAATAATTTTGGACTCAAGATTAAGAAGCGCGGAGGTTGAGAGATTTTTGACCGCCTCAAGAACTGCGTGATCGTATTGTTCGCCTTCTGGATGGAAACCAAGTGGTGCCTGTGTAGTGAGACAGTGAGAGAGATCGCCTGACGCCACTACCGCGATTCGTTTGTTGCTCGCGTCAATTACTTCTTTCAAAGCCGAACCAAAACGTAAGTGTTCGCGGTTGTCCAAGCCTGAATAGGTAGCTGGAATTATTTTTGCGTCAAGATCTCGCGATAGGTAATACAGAGGGACGCCAGTACCAAAATCCAAAGACGCAAAAGAGTCGAGTGTGAATGGAATTAATTCCTTTCGCATTCGACGTTGAATTTGAGCAATTAGTTCAAGATCGGGCGACAACTCTTGGTTGATACTTAGATTCCCAAACTCTTTGAAATCAATAGTATATTCATCGTGAAGATTCACTGAAAACGCGTCGTGGTGTTGTCCTGAATGTGACGAAAATACAATAATTGTTTCAGGACGAGCCAAAAATAATTCATCAGTAAGACGCTCAAGGGCTTTTTGTGTCTTCTCGAGAGATTTAAGATTCTCCTTTCCGATAGATGGGATGAGAAGAGGGGTGTGAGGTGTGATAGCTGAAAAAATCAACATAATTTTAGTTTATTGCCGATTCGATTTCAGAGGGTTTTTTGAGTGTTTCGAGGGCTGTCGTAAGAGGTTGAGAGAGAGGATGAATTGTCACAGAACGTTCATCTGTCCAAACGACTTGATTCCATTTCCAACCGTATGCGACAAAAGTCGCCTCGTCGGCAATGTGTCTACGAGCGCCTTCAGAGATAACAAAAACTTCTGCTGTGCCGCGCGAGGCAATAAGAGTGCCATCTTGAAAAGTTATTGGTTCGCCGCGTTCGTAAGCATTTAGATCAGCGAGTTCTGCTGGAACAATTGGGCGGCCAGCGAAGCGATTTACCAAAATTTCTTTTGAGAAAATCGGGCGCTTAAAACCATTCTCAACGTAGAATACCCCGCCAGTTGTTTTGTCTTGCAAGAGAATACCATCAGGGTGCACAGACGAAACAGTGATCGGATCTCCCTCGGCGTACGGTTTTAATTCTTCAAAAGAGACATCAACAATTTCATCTTGTGAAAAACCAGTCGTCTTGAATGCTTCTTGTGATGTAAAACCGCGGCGCGTGTCGTCGACGATCAGGTACACTGTCCCGCGTGGTGAGCGAAGCAGAGAATAATTTGGGAAGGTAATTGCTTGTCCGATCGGATATGCATCAAGCGCGCTTGGCGGAACCTGGACAAGAGTGTTTGGATTGAAACGCGAAAAGAAGGCCGCTCTTGAGGTGATCGGTCTGCGTGATCCGTTTTGAATAAGCCATATTCCGCCAGACGTTTCGTCTTGAAGAAGCGCGCCCGTTGGATATTCAGAATAAAACCAACGAGTCCAAATGGCTACGAAGTTTTTATTTCCATTAAGGTGTGGCGTGTACGTGTAAAGCGATGCGGTCGCGTTATTAACTGGCATCACGAGAGTGCCGTCAATAACCGCTTCGATTCCTGGGCCTACGCCAGCTTCAGTAAATCCGCGACGCGTGAGATCTGATAAGTACGATTCGCGGATGCGTTGAGCTGAATAAAAAACTTGAGCCGCGAACCCGCGAAATTTTTGCAACCGTGGGTCAGACTTTGAACAATCATCGCAAATCGCATAACCCATTGCCCAATCCAGCTGATCCTTTGAGGGGCTATCGTCCTCAACAAGACTCTGTTCGCGTTGTAATAATACGAGAAGAAATTTTGGGCTAATGTCAAAAGCCGAAGAAGCGTTCAGGATCATCTCTGCGGCGGATCTCTCAACTCCATCTATGTCCCTCGCGCGATATTGAGCAAGTGAACCTCGCGAGAGGAATGCCTGAATCTGCGCGAGGCTCATGCTTTCAACATCCAGCATTTCCTCATCAGAAATAAGATAATTCAAATTTACATTCTGTTCATCTTGAGCACGCAAAAATAGGGAAGGGGAGGGGCAACTAAAAATCACCAGAAACAACAAAAGTGTAGGGGCTCTTCGCATAACCATCACAGTATAGCGCGTTTTTAGACTTTTGCCTTCGCGTTTTTTTTGTTGCCAACGATGAGCTCTTCACCTTTGGCTGATATTGAAACGGTTTGTCCTTCTTTGATTTCCCCACCGACAATCTTTAGCGCGAGCGGGTCAAGCAGTAGGGATTGAATTACTCGTTTAAGTGGCCGCGCTCCATACGAAGGATCGAAACCCTTGTTGGCAAGTAATTCTTTCGCTGATTCCGACACGGATAGCAAGATACCTCTATGGGTCTTGAGACGTTTTTCGGTTTGTTTCAATTGGAGGTCAACTATCTTTGCGATGTCTTGTTTGCTAAGCGAATGGAAAATAATCGCGTCGTCAATACGGTTAAGGAACTCAGGACGGAATTCGTCTTTGAGAAGTTTCATTATCTGGTCGCGCGTTTCAAGCTCGCGGCTAAGCTCTGTATCGCCATCGACAAATCCCATCGAGGCCTTTGTGTTCCCAGCGTTTAGAATTACGTCTGAACCAAGATTGCTAGTCATGATTATTATCGTGTTTTTGAAATTGACCTTGCGGCCCTTCGCGTCAGTCAAGTGACCTTCGTCAAGAATCTGAAGTAGCAGGTTGAAAGTGTCGGGATGCGCTTTTTCTATTTCGTCAAACAGCAGGACCGCGTACGGGCGACGGCGCACGATCTCTGTCAACTGTCCGCCTTCTTCATATCCGACATAGCCAGGAGGCGATCCAATAATTTTCGCGACAGCGTGTTTTTCCATGTACTCGGACATATCCAAGCGAATCAACGAGGCTTCCTCGTTGAACATAAACTCCGCGAGCGCGCGAGCGAGCTCGGTTTTTCCAACGCCTGTTGGACCCAGGAAAATAAATGTTCCGATTGGCCTGTTTTCCTCACCAATGCCCGCGCGAGATCGGCGCAATGCGTTTGACACCGCTCTTATCGCTTCCTCCTGTCCCACTACGCGCTTTGACAATACATCTTCCATTAGTGCGAGTTTTTCCATTTCCGACTCTAGCATTTTGGAAACGGGGATACTTGTCCATCTTGAAACAACGTGTGCTATGTCTTCTTCGGAAACTACTTCTTTGAGTAGTCCTCGTTCCTTTTGCAAACCAGCGAGTTCTTGACCGGCCGCGCGCAGTCGCTTTTCCGCGTTCGGAGTTTTTCCATAACGAATCTCCGCCACCTTCTCAAGATCGCCCTTGCGCTCTTCAAGCTCAGCTTGCGCGCGCAGTTTTTCGATCTCTGATTTGATTTCCTGAATCTCCGTGATTTTCTTTTTTTCGTTTTGCCATCGCCCCTCAAGCGAACCAGTTTTTTCGCGCAGATCCGCTATTTGCCTTTCGATATCCTTAAGCCGATTTTTTGATTCCTTATCTTCTTCCTTTAGCAAAGCGCGTTGTTCAATTTCAAGTCGCATCAGATCACGCTTCAAAACATCAAGCTCCTCTGGCATTGAGTCAATTTGCATGCGCAAAGCTGACCCAGCCTCGTCAATTAAATCAACGGCCTTGTCTGGCAAATGGCGATCTGTAATGTAACGCGCTGAAAGTTGCGCCGCGGCAACGATCGCGAGATCAGAGATGCGCACTCCGTGATGCACCTCATACTTCTCCTTGATTCCGCGCAAGATAGCGATTGTGTCCTCAACGCTTGGTTCATCGATAAGTACTGGTTGAAATCTTCGCTCTAGCGCTGGGTCCTTCTCGATGTGGCGTTGATATTCCTTCAGTGTAGTCGCGCCGATCGCCCGTAACTTTCCACGAGATAGCGCTGGCTTGAGCATGTTTGACGCGTCAAGCGATCCGCCTTCAGTGGTTCCAGCACCGACGATTGTGTGAAGCTCGTCAATAAATAAAATAATTTTGCCACCAGAATTTTCTATTTCCTTTATCACTGCCTTGAGCCGATCTTCAAACTCACCGCGGTATTTTGTGCCAGCCACCATTGATCCCAAATCAAGCGCCATGATTGTTTTATCCTTAAGTAATTCAGGAACGTCACCAGCGACTATTCTTTGCGCCAGCCCCTCAACAACAGCCGTTTTACCAACGCCCGCTTCGCCAATAAGTACAGGATTATTTTTTGTTCGTCGAGATAAAACCTGCATGAGCCTACGAATTTCCATGTCGCGTCCGATAATTGGATCCAGCTCGCCGTTACGAGCTGACTGAGTTAAATCAAAACCATATTTTTGAAGCGCTTGATATCGTCCTTCTGGTTCAGGGGAATCCACGCGCTGATTTCCACGGATATCTTTGAGCGCCGCCATGACTGATTCCTCTGTAACATCGTAACCTGACAACAGGCGCGCGATCGCTTTGTTTGTCATCAGACCCAAGAATAAGTGTTCGGTCGAAATATATTCATCCTTGAACATTTTTGTTTTTTTGTGTGCCTCGGAAAGCGCCTTTGCCATTTGTTGGCTCATGTAAATCTGCCCAAGATCGTTTGGTGGCATTGCATTTCCATGAGGTAGTGACTGAAGTATCTGCTCAACCTCACCTCTTAAATCAGCGCGGCGAGGAGAAATTTTATCTATAATCGCCCCGACGATTCCATCTTCCTGCGTAATAAGTGACATGAGTAAATGAATGGGTTCAAGCGCCTGTTGGCCGAAATCAACAGCTATTCGGTGTGCCATCTGAAGCGCCTCCTGTGACTTGAGTGTAAAATTATTTGGCATCATAACAAAAAACAATGAAAGGCTGTGATATGATTAGCACTCACGAGTATAGAGTGCCAATCCGCGTCTGTCAACTGGAATTATGTGTATATTTTGGTATGATAACAGCGAAAATATGGCGCATGAAATATTTGTAGTACGAATTGATGACATTTCGATTGATGAGTTTGAATCGCGCGTCCGACAGTGGTTGGATGGGGAAGGCGGCAAAGTTATCTTCACGCCAAACGCAGAGTTTCTTTTGCTGGCAAGCCGAAATGACGCATTTCGTATACTTCTAAATCAGAGCGACCTTTCGATTCCTGATTCTGTCAGTTTGCGATTTGCTGTCGCCGCTTTGACTGACGGTAGTTTGAAGAATCGGATACCTGGCGTTGATGCGCTAAATAAAATTGTAGAGCTGTGCGCGACTAAGAATCAAAGGGTTGTTCTTTTGGGTGGTGAGGACGGTGTTCAGACAAAAGCGGCTGGAGCGTTCAAGACGCAATTTCCTGCGCTTGCTGTGGTAGGTGTTGATCCAGGAGTAGTTGCTTTCGACGGGACTAAAGTTGAGATTGCCGAATCTGTTGTGTCAAAATTGCGAGAGCTTGCCCCTGATGTTGTTGCCGTCGCTTTGGGGCAGGGGAGACAGGAGTTCGCAATCGAAAAACTTAAGGCGTTGATTCCAGGAGTAAAGATTTGGATAGGAGTCGGTGGCGCACTGGATATGATAGCGGGAGGGAAACCAAGGGCGCCAAGATGGATTTGTCATTTTGGTTTTGAGTGGTTTTGGCGTCTGTGCATTGAGCCCTGTCGTTGGCGGCGCACAGTAAACGCGGCCGTTATCTTTCCACTTATCGTAATCAGAGATACACTGAAGTCGCGTTGTTTTGTGCGCGCGGCAGTGCGCGTTGCTAAGGAAATATTTTTGCAGATCAAAGGTCTATGACAGTTAAAACACGTTTTGCGCCATCACCTACAGGTTATTTACATATCGGAGGACTTCGAACTGCTCTTTATAATTATTTATTTGCAAAAAAACACAGTGGTACTTTTTTGTTGCGAATAGAGGATACTGATCAGACAAGGTATGTAGAAGGGGCGGTCGAGTCGCTTATTGAGACGCTAAAGAGGATGGGGCTGACTTATCAAGAGGGTCCATTTTTGCAGTCCCAGCGGCTTGAAATTTATCATAAATACGCAGACCAACTTTTGAGTGCTGGACACGCGTATCGATGTTTTTGTTCGAAAGAACGTCTTGAGGAATTACGCAAACAGCAAGAGGCGATGAAGCTTTCGACTAAATATGATCGCCGCTGTTTAAATCTTACTAAGGAGGAGGTCGAAGACAAAATCAAGAATGGTGAAAGCTCTGTTATCCGTTTACGAATTCCAGACGGTGAGACGACCTTCGATGATGCGATTCGCGGCACAATTACAATTCCAAATTCTGAGATTGACGATCAGGTTCTTATCAAAACAGATGGATTCCCAACTTATCATCTTGCTGTGGTCGTTGATGATCACCTAATGGGCATCACGCACATTATTCGCGGTGAAGAATGGATTTCCGCGGTTCCAAAACACGTCATCATGTATCAAGCGTTTGGTTTTGAGATGCCAATATTCGCGCATCTTCCACACGTGCTCAACCCTGACAGATCCAAGCTCTCCAAACGCCAGGGTGACGTTGCAGTTGAAGATTATCTTAACAAAGGGTATCTACCAGAGGCGCTAAATAATTACGTCGCGCTCTTGGGGTTTAATCCGTCAGGGGATCGTGAGATTTACACAATCGAGGAACTCGTCGAGGCTTTTGATCTGTCTCGTGTAAACAAAAGTGGAGCGATCTTCGACGTCGCGAAGCTCAATTGGATGAACGCGTACTACATTCGAAATATCGACATCAACGTGCTTCTGGAACTCGTCAAGCCTTTTTTGGGTGACATGGTTATCAAAACAGAGACGCTTGAGAAGGTATTGATGGTTGAACGCTCAAGAGCTACGACGCTTGCCGATTTCGCGCCGTTGGCGCGGATGTATACAACACAACAAAGTTATAATCCCGAGGCACTGATATGGAAAAAAGCAGATAAAGCAGACGCGTCTAAACAACTCGAAGGAGTAATCACGTTTATTCAAAATCTTGAGCTTTCTATTTTTGATGACAGCGCGTTGCTAGAAAGCAGAATAAAAGAGTATATTGAAAAGGGAAATCTTCAAACAGGAAACGTCTTGTGGCCAATGCGAGTGGCTCTTTCTGGATCAGAGCAATCAGCAAGCCCATTTGAGATAGCGTGGGTTTTGGGAAAAGAAGAAACGCTGTTAAGACTTAGAAACGCAGTCGAAAAATTAAACACATGAGTAGGACATCCTTCAATAATTCGGCGTTGTTAGTTCTGATTTTGTGCGTCTCGCTTGGCGCCAATGTGTTAAATGTGGCGCAAGCGCAAGACGCTGACACTTCTACTGATATAGAAGTCTTGAATTTGAAGGTTAAAGAAAAACAGAGCGCGATTGATCAATTGAATCGACAGATAGAGATTTATCAAACGAAGATAGATCAAGCGCAGTCAAAAGAGGCGAGTTTGAAGAATGAAGTAGAACTTTTATCAAATCGGATTGCTAAAACAGAATTGGATATTGAATCGGTTGAAGCATCAATCGACCTTGCTAATTCGGAGCTTGTAGTGATTGAGCGCGAAATTCAATCGGTTCAGGTTGAACTCGAAAAAAACAGAAAATTGATAGCAGATGTTTTGCGGGAAATACAGTCTCAAGATAACCGATTGCCACTTCTGTTGATGTTTGGAACGGATTCATTGTCGGAATTATTTGACACGTTACAACAGCTTGAAAATGTATCGTCTGATTTAAAAGGCGCGGTCGAAAACGCAAGATCCACGGAAGCGAGACTTGTTGAACGCAGAACATCCGCGGATGTAAAACATGGACAGTTGTTATCACTTGAGACATCACTAAAACGTGAGCGTCTATCTCTTGATGACGAGGTTGGGGCAAAGGAGATTCTGATTGCCGCTACAAGTGATTCTGAAGCGCGGTTTAAACAGCTGATGGTTGAACTGAAAGAAGAACAGGATTACATTGATTATCAAGTTTCATTATTGCAAGAAGAAATTGAAGGCAAACTTAACGCTGGCGATTTGGTGGGGGATAGCTCTGTACTTTCGTGGCCGATTGATCCACGGGTTAAAGGCATATCGGCATATTTTCATGATCCAACTTATCCATTTAGACACTTATTTGAGCACTCGGGGATTGATCTACCGTCTCCAACAGGCACTTCGGTTGGCTGTGCCGCGCCTGGATATGTTGCTTGGACAAAAAAAGGACAGATGTATGGAAATTACGTGATGGTCATTCACGCAAACGGAATTGCGACGCTTTACGCTCACTTGTCGCGGATAGATGTCATCGCGGATCAATTCGTCGCAAGAGGGGACACAATAGGCGCGGTGGGTAGTACTGGATTTTCTACTGGTCCGCACTTGCACTTTGAGGTTCGCTTAAACGGTATTCCATCCGATCCATTCAGCCACCTTATTGGATTGTAAAAAAATATGGTTCTAGAATTTGTTTTAAAATTTCTTGGCTGGGCGTTTGTGCTTGTCCCAACAATAATTTTTTTTGGAGTCAGCTTCATGATGATAAAAGGGGCAGGGGAGGATGACACGATGATTAAGACCCTCACGCTTATTGGGCTTTCAGTTTTTTTGATTGGCGCCGTCACCCTGGCTCTAGTTTACACGACAAAGTTGCTTTAGTGAGAAGTATTCACAAAAGTTATGGGTGATAGGTTTGTGAATAGGGAAGAGGAGGAAAACAAACTTAAGGAAGGGTGAGAAGGCGTCGCACAATATACCTTCTACGTAACTAGAGGACACGGCTAGGAAAGAAAGAGAGGTCTTCATTTATAATAAATCTGCTCACCGAAGCGTAGGTCAACGTACTCAATGGAGGCTGGATCAATTAATTTCTGATCAAGAAGGGTCTTTAAATGCGCTACCTGCGTTTCTATATCTCCGGATGCGTCAAAATACACTTCATAACCATTTGAGGTCACAAGGCTCATCCATTTACCAGCAACGCGATTTATATTGGTCTGTGTAAAGGTAATGCCTAACTCCCCTATTTGTTTATGGAAATTTGAGATATCCAGAATTTCTTCTTTTGTAAGAACATTCGATCCTATATTTATCTCACTCTCATTTAAATCAACGAATAGCAGTAGTGAACTTTCGTTTAATGATGAGGGCGACATTTCTCGCACTATTAGACCATCAAGATCAACCACGTAGGTTTTAGATCCTGATCTCCACAAATAGTTTGATGTTCGCTCTTCAATTTTGATCTTTATCCCCTTGTCATAGTTATCAATCTCCACATTAGCAAGGCTTAAATTTTTCGTCAGTTGGATATTGAGTTCATCCTTGTTAAATAAAAACATGTTTGACTTGTGAAAGAAAAGTAATGAACGAGAATCAAGATATGCATTCACCTGTGACTCGAAATCAATCTTTGATGTTTGCCTAAGACCAAAGACAGATACGGTTTCAATTTGAAATGCCTGGTGAGAAAAAAGAAAACATAAGCCCACCACGACTAACGCTGGAGTACATATGGCAACAACTATAGTTTTCCATGGCCAAAAATGTTTTTCATGCGAAAAATACGGGTTGTGGTATTTACCACGCTGGTATCTGTCACGGTTTGATTTTTTTAGGGAATTCATTTTGAACACACTAAACAATGATTCTAGGAAGCCCGCGATTAATTTGCGCTATCACCTCATAATTAACTGTAGAAGATTTTTGGGCGATGTCTTCAGCTGAAATTCGATGTCGTCCGTCCGTACCCAAGAGTATTACTTCGTCTTCTTTTGCAACCGAAGGCACATCAGAAACATCAACCATCATCATATTCATACACACCCTTCCAATGATTTTGCATCGCTGCCCACGTAATAGAACCTCACCAATTGATGATAAAGACCTTCTGTAACCGTCAAAATAACCAACCGGCAATACAGCGATCCTCCCACTTCGTTTTATTTTTTCAGTAAGACCATAACCCACAGGCGTTCCCATTGATACGTTTTTAATTTGCGCGACAATTGTCTTCCATGTCATGACTGGGACGAGATCAAGATTCATGTTTAGTTTGCGTGCGGTATTTTGTACTGATTCAGATGGCCATAAACCGTACATTGAAATCCCGGCACGGACCAATGTCTGATGTGTTTGTGGATAAAGGATTATCGCGGCTGAACACGCGCAATGTCTGTACGTTGGCACAAGCCCATAAGAAGCAAGGGTTTCTGCCCCTTGACCAAGTAATGTGAATTGTTGCGCGGCAAAATCAGAGGTATCGGCATCCTCGATATTCGCGAAGTGTGTTGAAAGACCCTCAAGCTTTACATAAGGGGATCGCAAAAATTGTTGCGCTAAATCAGGTAGATCATCTAATGAAGCCCCCTGGCGTTGAGTGCCTGTTTCGATTTTTAGATGTACGTTAATTGTTTTTGCTAGTTCGCTCCCAACCTTCTGCGCCCACTCAATCCCCTCTTTATCATATAGGGTCAAATGGATTCCCGCGTTGATCGCTTCCTTAAATCGATCAAACATCGTGTATCCCAGGACAATAATGAGAGCCGATGGAAAAATCTCCTGTAGATAAAGCGCATCATCAATATCGTCCACCGCGTACGCGTCTACCCCGGCACGGTTAGCAATTGTAACCACCTCCTTCAAGCCATGCCCATAAGCGTTTGCTTTTACAACAGCACAAAAACGCGCGCGCGGTTCAAGAATGGCACGCATTGATTCGATGTTATGAACGAGAGCTCGTTCACTAATCTCAATCCATGTTCGACAACGCTTCATGAAAAAATGTATTTACAATATTTTTGTTAGCTTCGAGTATATCCATTTTAAGTAACTCGCGTTTCGTAACCCATTTGTGTTGATAAGCTTTTGTCTCTTCCAATTTGGTCAACCCCTCCCCTACCAACGAATGGAAACAGTGGATGTGTACTCGCAGAATGTGATCATCAAGATGCCAATCGTGAGTGTGGATTCCAAAGAAGCGAGATTGTAAAGCCATTATGCCTATTTCCTCGACGATTTCCCTATTTATAGCGGTATTAGGATCCTCCCCTATTTTGAACTTCCCTCCGGGGAATTCCCACTTTTTATCAAACAAAGGATTATTATCTCGTCGTTGAATCAACAAAAAACGGTCCTCACGTTCGCAGATGCTTACCACAATGTCGAGTTCTTTAATTGGCATCATATTTTCTCGCGCGCACGAGTTTTACATTGCGATTGTTTTTGAGAAGCCAACTTTGAAGCGCGTTAAATAAACAATCCTGATCGTGACCGATTAGGATGATGTCTGGACGGACAGAATCGATTATTTCAAATGACCCAAGCTCGACATCACACAAACGAGCATCGTAAACACCAGGGTATCCCAAAACAGAACTCAACCGTTGTTGCTCTGGAAAACGCGGTACCTTATTTTTCAATACTATGACATGAGCATCTCTCGCGACGCCAACCACAACCTCCGCGCCTAACGCTTTGGCTTGATCCAAAAACGATTCGTGTCCTTTGTGAAGTCCGTCGAACGTGCCAAATACCAAAGCTTTTGTCATACCACTCCCCTATCAGGCCGCAGTGTTGGGAATAAAATGACCTCTTTTATATTGTTTGATCCTGTTAAAAGCATAACCATCCGATCAATCCCAATTCCAATTCCGCAAGCAGGGGGCATCCCGTGTTTGATTGCTTCCAAATAATCATCATCAGTCTGGTGAGCTTCTGCAAAGCCTGCTTTTTCTCGTTGTTTTTCTACGACAAATCTCTTCTCGAGGTCGACAGGATCATTTAGCTCGGAATAATTATTTCCGATCTCGCTACCAAGGGCAAAAGCCTCAAACCGCTCGACGAAACGCGCGTCATCCACGCACCGTTTTGCCAGAGGAGAAACTTCGACTGGGTAATCGTAAATAATTGTTGGTTGGATCAGTTTTTCTTCGACGAGGTTCTCAAAAGCTAGCGCCATGAGTTCTCCGATGGTTTGTATTCGTTCGATGTCTTCTTTAATACCCTTAGAAAGTTTTAGCATTGTCTTCTTAGCAGTATCCAAGTCATTCCAGGTTGATGTTGGTACCCCACCTATCTGTTCGACAGCCTCAATAAGACGTAACCGTTTCCATGGTCTTTGAAGTTCAATCAAAACGTCATCGCTTTTTACTTTCGTCGTTCCAATCGCGTTGATCGCCGCCTGCTCGAAAATTTCTTCAAAGATCGCCATTCCATATTCATAATTCTCGTAAGCGATCTGTGCCTCCAGCATCGTAAACTCTGGATTGTGGTCGTGATCGATCCCCTCGTTTCGAAAAACTTTCGTAATCTCATAAACTTTCTCAAAACCACCAACAAGAAGACGCTTCAAATACATCTCATCTGATATGCGCAAATAAAAATCAGCGTCCAGTGCGTTGTGATGCGTGATGAACGGTCGCGCAAAACCACCACCGTACACAGGTTGTAGTGTTGGTGTCTCGACCTCGAGGAACCCGCGCGAGTCTAATAACTGGCGAATGGCAGTGATTATTTTTGTGCGCGTTTTTAGTCGTGAACGCACCTCGTCGTTCATGATTAGATCAAGATACCTTTTGCGGAAACGCGTTTCGATGTCACTGATGCCGTGCCATTTTTCTGGTAGAGGTAAGGTTGACTTGGTAAGAAGCACAAAAGTTTTTACCTCCAAAGATTTTTCTCCCTTCTGTGTTGTAAAAGACGTGCCAGTAACCTCAACGAAATCTCCAACATCCATTGTCTTGTGGAAAAACTCGTATCGGTCGTCGCCTAGTTCGTTTTTCCGAAGAGCAATCTGCACAAATCCTGATTCATCAAACAATTGCGCGAATGTTAAACCGCCGTGCTTGCGCACAAGTTTCAGCCTTCCAAGAAGAGTTACTACATCCTTGCGCGCGCAGATACCATCAAAACCATCGACGAATTCTTTGATCATGTGTGATCGCGTGCCCTTCGATGGATATGGATTAATTCCAGCGTCTCGTATCGCGCAAAGCCTCGCGAGACGGTCGTTTTCTTCTTGAATCATATGTTTTGATCTGAGTAAAAAGTAGCAAAAGATAAAGCAATTTTAGCTGGTTTATCTCGTTGTTGTCAAAAAAATCATCCCCCCTTCGCGGGTAGATGATTCTTTGCAGAGACCTCTAAATAATTTTCAGAATCTCAAATTCTATTACTCCGGTTACCAAATCAACTGCCACGCGATCCCCTACCCTACGGCTCATGAATGCCTGCCCAATCGGAGATTCATTACTTATCTTTCCTTCCACTGGATTTGCTTCATGTGACCCAACCATTGAATATGTCTTCTCGCCTTTTTCTGTCATGACCACGAATGTTGTTCCAAGCGTTATCTCGTCTCCACCCGTGGAAGCAGTCACCATTATTACGTCATGAATCTGCGATTCGATTTCCGCAATGTGCGCTTCATTGAAACCTTGTTCCTCTTTTGATTCTTGATATTCAAAATTCTCGGAGAGATCCCCAAGCTCCTTTGCGCCAGCAATTTTTTCCGCGATTTGCTTTCGAAGATCCTTTTTTCGATACTGAAGCTCTTTCATCTTTTCTTCCAAAGCCTTCTTGGACAGATAAGTTGGCATACTTCAAAAAATTAACACCCGCTTGTGGGTGTTACTTCAGACTATCGTCTTGTGAGGCGCGTGTCAATCACACAATGTGGAAAAGTTATTTTCATTTACCATAAAGGAACCACCAACTAAACAACTCGCGTGCAAGCGGAACAGCCGCATCAGTACTCTCACCGCCTTCTTCGATAAGAACTACCAGGGTCAGGGTCGGATTTTCGTATGGAGCAAAACCCGTAAACCAGGAATGAAACGGAAGATCGCCTGGTGTTTGTGCTGTCCCTGTCTTTCCTGCCACAGATTCCGCAAGACCATTCAGCGACCTCGCGCTTCCAGTGCTTACAGTTTGCCTCATTCCCTCTCTAACAACACGCAAGGCTTCTTCGTTCAGGCCATCAATCGGTTCGACTAACACTTCGCCTTCAACCACACTTGGAGTGACTTTATACCCGCCGTTAGCGATAACTGATGTCGCGACAGCCATTTGAAGTGGTGTTGTTAAAAAATCCCCTTGTCCAATCGCGTAATGGTACGTATCACCAACATACCAGCGTTCACCTTTTACAGATTCTTTCCATTCCTTTGACGGCAAAAAACCATCGGTCTCGCCAGGCAAATCAATTCCAGTTTTAGAACCGAATCCGAATCGTCTCGCGTAATCACTAATACGTTCGACTCCTAGTCCAGTAACTTGATCGAGTCCTCCACCAATGATGTAAAAATAAGTATTCACCGATTCTGCTATAGCCTTTCGTACGTCTGTGACACCGTGACCGCCCTCTTTCCAATCAGGAAAAAACCACTGTCCGATTCTGACGCCACCAGTAGAAACGAAAGATGAGTGCTCCCCAACGATTTTTTCAGCGAGAGCCGCGTAGGCCACAAACGGTTTAAATATGGATCCAGATGGATATTCCCCAGCGATGGCTCGTGGAAAAAGTGGCTGGGCAGGATCTTCAAGAAGTTGTGCATACCTTGTGGCGTCAATTCCACCAATAAAATCATTACTGTCAAACGTTGGTAAACTAACAAGAGCGCGAATTTTTCCACTTGCTGGATCCATAGCGATCACGGCGCCTTTTTGAGCGCCGATTCTTCGAAGTAATACGTCAAGTCGTTCCGCAATGTACTTCTGAAAAGCTCCATCAATACACAACGTGATGTCAGCGCCCTGAATTGGATTTTCTTTTGAGACAATACTTAATCGTCTTCCTCGGGCGTCAACCTCGTAAATCAACTTTCCTGGAGTACCACGCAGCTGTGTTTCATACCAACGTTCTATTCCTGATTTCCCTACATCATCGATCAGACGATAATCGTCTTGAGAGTACTCTTCAAGATCCTGGACACTAACACCGCCAGTAAAACCAAGTACGTGGGAAAGAGATGGAATTGTTGGAGTATACAGGCGCTTATTTTTTGTTTTTAATTCAAAACCATCAAAACTGGCTATGTCCACCGCGATTCGCATTGCCGCGTCATAATCCAACGAATCAATAACTGGAACTGGATCATGTGGTGTGGATGATTTTAATGAGTAAAGTAATTCTAAATCGATCGGATTTAATCCAATAATTTTAGAGACTTCGTAAAAAATGCCGTTGCGCTCGTCTTCCCCGCGCGGAAGCTTAGAAATTGTCATCGTAAGAATGAAGGCTGGTTCGTTCCACGCAAGCTGTTCACCGTCTCTGTCAAAAATCCGACCACGTAACGGCACAACAAGTTCAGTTTGGTAACGATTCTTTGTCGCCAATTCCTGATAGTGTTGACCATTGACGATTTGTAACTGAATTGATCGAATTGCGAAACATAATATACAAACGATGGCTACAATTGTAACCGTACGGAATCGTTTAGAAGACACACAGCTATTGAGCGCCGGTGCTGGTCTAGCAGACCCGTTCTTGGTAGAGGCTGAACTCAAAAAGTGTTCTATCTCATTATGAACGTGTTTTGACCCAACGCTGGCTCCTGTGCCTTGCTGGAGTCGAAAGATTCTTGATGGTTGTTGTTTTCGAAAAAAAGTCATTGCACTAAATCGGCAAAAGAAGTTGAATTAATCTACGGGTAGGATTAGCTAGTGGAAAGAGTAGAAGTAATATCGGGAGAGAAAGCATTGCGCCAAAAAGTCGGACGGTAAAAATTCCTATTGAATCCAAAACATTCGAAAAAAACATAACAAAAAATATCGCGATTACCATCTCAACAATCGCTACTGTGATCAAGCCGAGGATCGTGGTTGCCGCCAATCCGTAATAAGAGTGATTTGAAAATAAGTGTCTTGACGCAAGGAAAATACATATCGCGGAAATTGAGTACGCCACCGTCTCAATTGGTATTGCGCCGATCCCCAACAAATCAAGAAAAGCGCCCTCAAGTACAACCCACCAAATAGCCCCTGATACAGATACGTACTGGAAAAGAAAAACAGAGCAAACAAAAATAAGAGGTATCATACAAAAGGGTTGGGGCAAGGAATTGATGAAACTGACCTGCAACACGATCAATAGTATGAACGCGAGAATTGATGCAAAAAAACGGATCATAGTATCTCTTGTGTCAGGATGATAACAGAAGACAAAAGACGCATATCGATCAATGGTTCGACAACAGCCGATTTAAACAAACTAGCTTCATCTTGCTCAACGGCGTTTACGATTCCAACAATTAGTCCGCTTGGGACACTTGCCTCAAGCCCCGATGTCACGACGATGTCATTAATTGAGATGGACTCATCCAGCGGAATAAATGAAATCGAAAGAAGCCCACTTTGTGTGCCTCGCGCAATCCCGATTGTCTGGTGCTCGTTTACGAGGCTAACTGCCGTGGCGTGATCTGGGTCTGAAATTGTCACAACTGTAGATGAGTTTGATGTAACCTTAACAACCTTTCCCACTAAGACACCCTGGTCAGCAACAACCGGATCATTAATTTTGACACCCTGTACGCTACCTGCGTTGACCACGAACCGACTCACTGTATTTTCAAGACTTTTTGCTAGGATTTTAGCAGACACAAAGGGAGACTCTGTTCGTTCGATAAATCCAACCATCTGTTTCAATTCGTTGTTTTCTTTCTTTAGTCTTTCAAACTCAACACGATCCAAAGCTAAGTGTTCAAGAGTTTCAGAGATCTCTTTTAATTCACTCGGAGTGATCTCTTGCGAATTATTGAACCAATACGTGGAATTATAAATACCTGTGCCAATACGAGTGAAGAAGCCCGCGACAGGTGAAATAAAAAGAGCGGCAAGACCTGGAAAAATAACAAATATCAAAAAAATGAGTGCAACGAAATAAAACGACAACAACCGCCTACGTTTTCCCATTGGGAAGACGCGCATAAATTTTTAAATTATACTGCCCTCGCTCGCGGATGGCAGTGAGATATCCTTGAGTAGATTTTCATTTTCAAGAAGCATCCCAGCTCCTCGAACCACACAGGTCAAAGGATCTTCCGCGACACGCACTGGCACGGATGCTTGACGAGATATCAGCGTATCAATGCCTCTTAGTAGAGCGCCGCCGCCAGTAAGCACGACACCGCGTTCGTATATATCGGCAACAAGTTCTGGTGGGGTCATTTCAAGCGTTGCCTTTACGTTTTCGACAATTATTCGGACTGAACGCGCGAGAGCTTCGCGTACCTGCGTGTCCGTTATCATTATTTCCTTTGGCAACCCAGTTAACAGATCTCGACCGCGCATTTCCATTTCCATTGGTTCCTCAAGTTCGATGGCGCTTCCTATTCGCATCTTGATTCGTTCCGCGATTCGTTCTCCCAAAACAAGATTAAACTGCTCACGCGCGTATTGAATAATATTTTTGTTCATTTCTTCACCGGCAATTTCAAGTGACTTCCACGTGACAACGCCTGCCAGTGACATAACCGCTATTTCAGTCGTGCCACCACCGATGTCTACCACCATCATTCCAACAGATTCAGAAAGAGGAAGCCTGGCGCCAAGCGCCGCGAGCATTGAGTTTTCAACCAGATGAACCTTGCGCGCGCCCGCGGAGAGAGCGGCGTCTTCGATTGCTTTTCGCTCAACTTCCGTTGTCTCAAGCGGAACACCGATTACAATTGTTGGACGGGGGATAAATGTAAACGACTCTTCATGAACACGATCAATGAAATACTTTAACATCTTTTCTGTTACCTCAAAATCGGAAATGACCCCTTTTGTAAGCGGATGTGAGATTAAAATGTGTGGCGGCGTCTTTCCCATCATGTCCTTAGCATCCTTCCCGACAGAAAGAATTTGATCAGTTCTTGTATTTACAGCAACGACCGATGGCTCATCAATTACAATGCCACCGTCTTTGGAATAGACCCTTGTGTTTGACGTGCCAAGGTCAATACCGAGGTCCTTTGAGAAGTGCCCAAGTATCTTGTTGAACATACAAAAAAAGAGACCCTTAGGTCATTGATTCTACAGCAACAATTTATCAACAGCAAGCTAATTATTGGACAGTTTTAGTGTTCAATGACCATGCCTGCGCGATTGTGTTATAAGTTCTAAAAGCCCCACAATAAGCACGCACAACAACATTGTCCACCAACGAAACCAACCTTGTGAAAACAAGCATAGAGACACTAAACACAGACAAGTAAAAAGAAAAGCCTGTCTTGAAGCGTCAACTGTCACACGTTGCGCGATTGTGTCCTTATACCTCCAGAGTCTGACAAGAACTCCAAGGACAGAAAAAGTTCCAAACAACGAAATTGACAACGCCCCATAAAAAAGTAGGAAACCCAGAAATCCAGCTTGTGTTGGATCCACTCCATGCAAAACAAGTGTCCACGCGATCCACGCGCCGGCAGTCGCGAGACTCATCAAAACAAGAAAGCTACGAAAATTCATATTGAGGAGTTGGTCTTTGAAGTTTAATCGTAACTTTATTCATTGGAAGGGTCGGAAATTGCTGTTGCAGATTTGTCAGAAGTTCAGTCTCCTGACCTTTTATTGAAAAACGAGCTGCTGCTGTCTTTGCGGCTAAATGTACGACCCCATCTTTATAAGAGATCGCAATAATGTCCTTTGACCTGGTTGAAGGCAGATAAGCTGGTAGAGCGCGATTTGCAGCCTCAACCACCATTGAAGCGTCCACTGATCGCATTATCCCCGCGCGCGTCAAAGAGCCAGAAAGCAGATTTCGAAGCGATGAAAGAGCCATACAAAAGTATTGTATCAGACTTATTTTTCTCGAAATTCGCAAATGTCCGCAAAATCACAATAGCGGCATTGATAACCTGGAGATGGGTCAAATTTTGAATCACGAATTGTTTTTGCGCGATCCACAATCATCTCTTGAAAATCCAACAAGTCTTCGTCGTTACCGAGAAACGACACGCAAGAATTATCTTGCAAGTAGTGATATGTAAGACGTTTGGGAATAAGGCCGAGGACATCGCGAGCAACAAGCTGATAAAGGAAAAGCTGTTCCTTATCTTCTTTTTCTAATTTTTGTTTTGGCGTGCCTGTTTTGTAATCAATAATCTCCACACCATCTTCGAACGCGTCAATGCGATCTATCCTGCCTTTGATTACAACATCCCCGAGCTTCAGAGTAAACCCTGTCTCTATGAACAATGGCTTTGGTGTATTCACCTCCCAGCGCTTGTACAGCTCGCGTAGAGAATCCTTTCCCTGCTTGCGATATTTTTCTCGCTCATCATCATTTGTAAACCAGTCGTCTTGCCAGCACACTCGGTAATTCTCAAGTAGCTCATCAAGCGACACTGGCAATCCATCGTCGCTTTGTGCCACTGAAGTTTCAAACAGACTTGTTTGTTTTACTCCCGTGCGCTCAAGCCATAATCTAAAAAATCTTTCGAGTGTGTTGTGCATTGTTTTCCCGAACGAAAATGTCCACTTTCCCATCACAGGCACTTTGAGCACGTGAGCAAACTTGTACTGAAGCGGACAAGCGTTATAAGCCGCGAGTTGTGTAAATGAAAATTGCTTTGGCAATGGTATACAAGGCGCTGATTCGTCAGGCGCGGTAGTATCGTGGTCAATCAGTTCTAATGTGATTGGTTCGCGGATCGAAGGTTGTTGATAACCTAATTCGTGTAAAAATTGCGAAATTTTGCGCTTGCGGGTTCCGCCGTAATCATCTGCTGACGCGAAGAAAAGCCCCTCCTTCGCGCGTGTCATAGCAACGTAAAACAGTCGCCGCTCCTCTTCAATGTGCGCGTCCCCAACCTCTGGCGCTTTTACTCCGAGTCCTTCGGGCAATTCAATTGGATCTCGCATCGCGCGGGTTGGAAATTTTTGCGCGACCAGATTAACCACAAATACATAACGGAACTCCAACCCCTTTGACGCGTGAATCGTCATAATACGCACCATGTCAGGCCCAGCATCCAGGTCAACACTTAACGAACCTTCTTCTCCAGCGTCTCGTTCATGAGTAAACTCAATAAGAAAATTATGGAGGATTGGGTGTTCGTGCGCGCGTTCAAAAGATTTTAGACGCTCGTAAAATTGTTGAAGATGCCCGAACGATTCCATTTTCTGTCGCTCGCTGTCTTGATTAAGTCGCTCAAGATAGCCTGAATTTTTTGCGATCATCACAAACAACTCTGACACATTGCGAGATATCGCGGCATGCTGGAACTCCTTAATTTTTGAAAGAATCCCGCGAATGACGGTTCTATCCCCTTCACATAATTCGTGCGCCATTTGTTCGTGTTCGCAAATTTCAAACAAAGATTTCCCCTTTCGATTTGCAACGCGGTTGAGCTCAAAAATTGCTCGTTCTTGTAACCCGACGATTGGACTTGTTAAAAGACGATAGAAGCTTGGGCTATCAAATGGATTATCAACAACGCGCAAAAGCGCCAACATATCCAAGACGGCTGGCTTGGTATACAAACCAGAAAGAGCGAGAAATTGGTAAGGGATATTGTGTCGATCCATTGCGAGCGCGAAGTCAGTACCTGCCGCGTTAGACCGCACCAGTATCGCAAAGTCATTCCAAGATGTTTCTGGCTCACGTTCTCGTAGCTCAAGAATCTTTTTTACAACACTCGCCACCTCCTCCTCGCTCGTTGACGAATGCAAGTGTTCAATAAAACCATCGAACGATTGGGTTGAGACAAGCTTCTTTGACAAGGTATTTACAGAGGCCTCCAATCGGTTTGGATTGTTGTGCTGAATAA
Organism: bacterium; assembly: GCA_020051955.1. GTDB lineage: Bacteria > Patescibacteriota > Patescibacteriia > UBA9934 > GWF2-40-263 > JACRJW01. The sequence goes on from JAGVQB010000047.1 coordinate 35,964, forward strand.
AAGCGTGGGCAGTATCCAATATGTTTTGCGCTGACCGATAGTTTGCTGTCAACACAACGCGTTTGGCTTGCGGATAATCAGCTTCAAAGCGAAGTATGTTCGCAAGCGACGCGCCACGAAAGCGGTAAATTGATTGGTCATCATCTCCCACGACTGTCAGATTATTGAGAGGCAACGCGATCTCGCGGACAATTTCATACTGCGCGTCGTTTGTATCCTGAAACTCATCAACCAAAACATATTTGTAACGACCACGGATGTGATCGCGCACTTTTGGTCGTTCACGCAACAATTTTAGCGTGTAAAGCATCAGGTCGCCGAAATCCAAACAATCGTTTTCAAGAAGTATTTGTTGGTATGTCGTGTAAGCACCAGCGAGTTCCTCAAGACGCTTTAGCTCGCTTGTTGACTCATCATCTGACTGTGCCGCGTCCAAGTTCGCACGCTGATCCTCAACGTATTTCAAATAATGTTCTGGATCAACGCCAACGTCCTTGGCGCGCGAAAAGTGTGTGAGCAACGATCGAATATATTTTGTCGGGTTGCCAAGCGGGCGGAAATAGTCGAGCTTAAAGCGGTCAAAATTCTTGCGCGCCAACAACCAAGCGTCCAATTCGCTTACAACACGGAAGTCGCGCGACAATCCGATCTCCACGCCGTAATCGCGTAAAAGTTTTTCTGCGAACGCGTGGAAGGTGGAGATTTGAAGTTCCACATATCCATATGGCAACAATCTATCCACGCGCTCTTCCATCTCGCTTGCCGCCTTTTCTGTAAACGTGAGCGCCAAAATCTCCTCTGGTTTTGCAAGTCCTTGCTCAATGAGCCAGGCAATACGGTGCGTGATAACCATTGTCTTTCCAGTTCCAGCACCCGCCACAATCATCAATGGCCCGGTGACGTGAGTAACAGCTTGCGCCTGCTCTTGGTTCAGTTTTTCAAGGAGGTTGGTGATCATAGTCGGTGATATGGTATCACAATTCCAGGCTGTTTGACGGATGACAAAGGGTCTGTAAAAATTGTGGCTGAGGAAATTCCCCTCCTCCACCAAGGGGGGAGATTAACAACTTCATCAAGGAGGATGCAGTGAACGAACAGACGATCACAACAAGCCAAGTCGCCGAGCTTCTACTTGCTCAAGGTCGTCGAGCCCTCGCGTTTCGGCTAGAGCTCATCGCGTTGCTTGAGCGCGAGCGACCAGATCTCATCGAAGTAGACAAGATGCCCATGGGGGAACTCGTTGGGCATGTGATCAAGCTGGAGTTGGATACCGACCCGCTTGGAAGTACCACTCAGACGATCCTCTCGATCGAAGCATAGCCCCTATTTCTCAAGGGTTTCCGCACGACACGGAAACTCTTTTTTCATATCCAATATCTTCATGGCACTGACACAATGCTAAATATCAGCCCCCGGGAGCATTGTCCCTCGCTACCCACGAACCCATGCCGGCAATTCAACATTGCTCCAACCTACCAACCCTCAACCCCTGGGGCGACCAGGGTTGATATTTAGCATTGTGTCAGTGCCGCACCCTTTTTCCCTTGACGGAATCGCTAAAAAGCTGTAAAGATTTGGTGCCACTTGTGGCGAAAACGGAGGACGACATGGCGTTCATTCCAGCGCGTCAGCAACAGTTTCTGGACGTGAGGGTTACCCTCGGACGGGCAGTGACTCTGTGCGTGCCCCCAGCAGTGCGTGTTCAGGTTCTCGTGGAGACCGCGCCGTGCTCGAAGTTGTCGGACGCGAAGGTCGACACTCGGCTCGTGGTGGATCGCTCAAGTTCCATGGCGGAGCAAGCAGGTCAAGGCTTGACCAAGATTGCGTTGGCACAGCAGGCGCTCAAGGCGTTCTGCGACCAAATGCGATCGGGCGATCGAGTCCTCCTCGCAAGCTTCAACGAGCGTGGAAGCCTGGACGTACCCCATTCGCAAGCGGATATGTTCGGTCTTGAGAAGCACCGCCTTGCCAAGGCGATCGGACGCCTGCAAGCCAATGGCAATACTTTCATCAGCGAGGCGCTGGACTTCGCTCTGGATCCCAACGCGGCGAGCGGAACTGTCCCCAGGGTCTTCCTGTTCACGGACGGCGAGTCGACGATAGATGTCGCAAGGGATCACGCGCGTCTGGTCGAGCTTGCTGATGTCGCGCGCGCTTCCAACGTCCCGCTTGCCATCTACGGCACTGGCATCCGGTACAACTGGAGCCTGCTCCAACAGCTGGCAATCCGCGCTGGCAACGGGTCCTTCTGCAAGCACGTCTCCAACGTCGCGGAGCTGGAGGGCCACCTGCTTGGCGAGCTCGCGTTCATGCGCGGCACAGCGATCGAACAGCTTCGCGTGTCAGGCTCGACCAAGAGCGGCGTCAACATCGTCAGCGTCACTGTGATGGCGCCGATGATTCGTGAGCTTCCCAACCGCGATGTCGAACACGAAGCCCCGGACTTCTTCATCCCGCGAATGTTCCAGGACTCGGCAGGTTCCCTGGATGTTCACCGAGGTCAGCAGTACCTCATCGAGATGGAGGTTGTGAGTCCAAAGCCAGGAACCCTGGATCTCATCAAGATCCTTTTCGGTGGCAAGATCCTGGCAACCCGGGTTCCACTCACCGAGTCCGTGGAGGTGCGAGCCACGTTCACACAGGATCCTGGACAAGAGTCCCCTGTTGACCCTCGCGTGATGCAGGTCGTCACAATGATGGCCGGCGCCAAGGCGGCACATGCCGGAAAGTACGACCGTGCGAGTGACTTGTTCGCACGGGCTGGCGACCCAAGGACATCAGAGGCGATGAAGACGCTTCACCAGATGTCCGTCGGAAGAGGTCCAGATGAGGACATCAGACGTACGGGATGTACGTCAGTGGATGATTCCATTTGCACGTCGTTGGGACCAATTGATGCCCTGCGACGCGGACGAGGAGACAAGTGATGCCGCAATGCCCCAACTGCAGTCGTGAGTACCCGCACGGCACGCTCGCGTGTATGGACTGTGCGGAGATGCTGGTCGTGGATCTTGTCCAAGACACTGACTCAGACGGTCTACAACAAGCAATCATACTGCGGCCAAGCACAGGACAAGTTGATCTGAACGAACCTCATCTCGACCTGCACGTCATCCACGTTGACGGCACTGACTTCGAGGAGGGTGTCTGGGTCGCTCGGGTGCCAATCGCGACATTGAGCAGACCTGTTCGCATCGGGCGACAGGATCTCGACCAGATTCCGCCAATCGTTCCAGAGATCGATCTAGGTTTCCTACTGGCGCAGTGTTCACCAGATGGAAAGTGGGTCGTGTCGCGCTTGCACGCGGCTCTGGAGCTGGACGAATTCGAGAATCCTGCCCTGCGTCAGGTTGGCATGGATCACAGTCTCACCTGGACATGCCATTCGGGCGAGAGGCACTACCACACGGTCGGATTCAGACACACTTCCGTTCTCTGGATCGGCGATGTGATCCTGCTGGGTCAGCCTGGCGGACGCAACGTGAAGATCAGAGTTCGAACGTAACGCGCTGCGAGCCCACCAACGGCTCGCTTTTTATATCCAATCAAAAATCGAGTTAATAGACTTTTTCCAGTTGGTAAAAAACAGTTTTCTTTGCTAGTGTTTGGCATATTCTTGAACTTACTTAGCTATGGCTACTAAAAA
>JAGVQB010000002.1 GCA_020051955.1 bacterium
AAGGTGAGGACATCCACCATGGTTCGTTTGAGGTTCATTGACAGCCCTTCAGGGCGGTGTCCGTCGAACCCGCGCGCTTTAGCGCGCGGTAGTTCAGTCTTTCATTAACCACACATTGTCCGCACCTCCTCTTGCGGCGGACATCACTTCCATTGCCTCATCATGAGGCTCTGGATTCCCAGCCTGGAAGACCGGGCAAGTGTCCGCCGGAACTGGGCAGAACGGGACAGGCTATCACGGTAAAACGCGCGTGTCAAGGGCGACTGGGCAGTTGGTGGGGGTGCTTTCGGTGGGCGTTTCCAAATTGTGTTCACTAAGTTTGAACAAGAATTTTGGCTAGGTTGTATCAAAAAATGTTCTTTTGGCCGCCAACCCTTGACAGTATATTTATCTCGTGATAGCTTATTCCGTTCGCTGATGTCACGGGTCGCGAACAAAACATCAAACCGATTATCAGTTTCGTTTCTGGACTGTTCGTAATGCGGCCACACTGATTTCTGATGAAAACGCGCGAGAGTATCGCGCAAAAGGCTTTAACTACGACATTCTGGCGATCATCAAAGGATGATCGAAAGGAGGAGTGTTCTGTGGGCATCTCGCCCCCAGAGATTTGGACCATTCGCAAGGTAGCTGTCCCCCCAGCGACTATCTCGCGAGTGACCAAATTTCTGGGAGCGATCAAAAGGCGTGTTCTCCGTTTTCTTGCGATCGGCGAGCTTGTCGCGGTCGGTCACAAGAAAAGGGAGAATAAAAAATCTATGTACACACTTGCATACATCACGTCCTCGGTTCTGATGTTCGGCCTGGTGCTTGCGATTTAATCGTGGCACCGCGTCCTCCAGAGTAATTGACCTTGTCGATTTTTCAGGAGGCATCGTGAGAACCACCTCGCGGTGTGACAACATTGAAAGGAAAATAGTTGACGGCTAGCCAGGCCGTTCCCAGGGGGAAATGGGAAAAGGGGATGCAACCCCAGGCAAGATCCAGAGGAGAATCCACGTGAACGCGCGTGGAGCGAGGGGAGCACGTTGGAACGTACCCTCCTTAAACTCCGAGCTGGTGCGGGGATCTGGACCCCAAAAGCAAATCCAGATAAGTCGCTTCCCAGAAGGGCCATCGTACGCGTCCAATCGGCGTACGAGGATAAAAAAAAGCGACGAGAAAGTAGGTCATAGTTTGCCTTCGGGCGGCTAGATCGCGGCAGGATAGCCATCCCCGGCGAGTCAGCTGTGATAAAAGACCGAAATTAAACAGGGACATCCGCCCATGCAGGGCAAGCCCCCACCGAGGGTGACTCCCCAAAGATGCCCCGTAGTGGCATTGATGGGATCAGGAGTCTCGGGACGCTGATATACCGTGCCGCTAGCGTGGCGGCTGTATATCACATGGTCGGCAGGACGATACTTCTGCAGAAGTGTCCTGTCGGTCGTGGACGTGCGACACTGCAGTGAATCGCACCCGCTGGGCTCTCCTTTGGCAGGCCTCGGCTAGCTGCCTTCTCGGCCTGTTGTTTTCCAAAGGTTGTAGAGCCAAGTTAATTACGGCGCCTGTGTGGTGCGTCGGCTGGCTTGAAAGAGAGCCAGAGCCTGTTAGCCAACGCCCATGTGCGAACAGCGAAACAGGAAGGGGCGATGAACCAGCGGCACGCCCTAAAACCACTTTATCCTCTGCCTCGGCAGGACAGCCCCGGCAGAGCTCAACGAGCACCAACCTAGGAGGTGCACCCGTCCGAAACCCCCTTTCGGGGTACGAGGAGGACCAATGCGCAAGACGTCGCAAAGGTCCTCCGATTCTCACTCGCACTCTGTCGGTGTCCGATAGGGCGCGAGCGAAAATCAAATCGAGGAGGAAGTCATGTCCGAGGACAAGCCGTGGTCGCGTTCCGTGAGGAAGGCTGTCGTGAAGTACCGCGAGGCACTGGCCAGCTTGGGGCCCGATGAAGTAGACGGGTTCGTGGGCATGTCCGTGTCGTACCCGGATTCTGCGGCTCAGGACGGCCACATTCACATCATGGACGTGATCCGCGCGCGAAAGGTGGTAGACAAGTGGGGGGTGGTCTACGAAGGCGGAAAGGACTGGACAATTTCTGCCTCTTGACCCAACCAGCGGATCGAGAGAGAGTGGTGGCGGATCCTCACAATGGAGAAGGAAAATGGACAATTCCCTACGCGGGATGATGATCTTCGCTACTGACGAGAGCGATGGGTGCGTCACCGAGCACTGGTGCGTGGGTCGCCAGTGGCACGTGCCGGTTCACCTGAACCTGTGGGATCACGACGCAGGCATCAAGGAAATCCCCCTGCGTGAGATCCAGCGCGACCAGGTCAAGAAGTGCGACGGCTCCTGCCACACCTTTGACGTGCGCGCGGCGGTTCAGGGCATCCAGCTGGAAGAGCTGGACGACCGGGGACGCATTCTCCCCAGCGTCCTGATGATCAGCGCGGAAGCACGAGCTCTGTTGGAAGGCGACAATCCCCTGCGAGGGCAGTTGTTCGACGAATGGTACGCCAAGCGAAACTCGAGGGGGAAGGTGATTTGCTTGGGTGACAAGCACGTGGTCATCTCTACCGCCTTCAGCTGGTGGAGTGGTGACAGCAATGTGGTGAATGACACCCATAAGGTCGAAGTTCGATCGTGCGACGGCTACTGCAGGATCATCCCAGTAGACGTCACCGAGGGATTCGCGGACAAGCTCCGTGAGCTGTGCTGTGAGCTTCGGAAGAGCTGAACCTTTTCTGGGGAACCAATGCGGATCACGCCGCCGCGGTTCCCCATTTTTCCCTCTCGATTCGGTACCCGAGTCGAAAGAGAGAGATTTTGAAAGGGAACAGAAAATGAACTCGTCACAGGCAATTGAGCTGGCGACCAGGTTCCTGTTTCGTGGAGCTGGTTCCGTTCGTGGATCGTTGAGCTTCGCGGATCTCAAGCGGCTGTGTGCCAAGGTTCTGGCGGCCAACCCGCCTGACATCAAGGCATACGCGTATCGAGCTGGGCGCAACGCGGCCATTGACGCGTTTCGGCGCGAGGAAGCCGCGGTGCGCGTGCGTAAGCTCGAGAACGAGAAGGCGTCCAAGGCACTGCAGGACGCAAAGGTCGCGTGGGACAACGCGCGAGACATGGAAACGGCGCGTGAGCAGTTCGCTCGGTTCATTGCTTGCCTGCCCCAGAGTAGTCGTGACCTGACGCGCGATCAGAAGATCGAGATCGTGCGCCAGGTGGTGATCGAAGGCAAGAAGGAGAGGAACTTGGCAGAGGCTTTCCCCGGTTCCACGCCTGCCCAGCGCTGGCAGTGGAAGCACCGAGGCGTGCGGCTCTTGCTCAAGCACAACCCTCCTGAACCGCTCTCGCGTATCCTGCGCGAGGCGGTGCAGAAGTAACAATCCAATCAATTGGAGGTCAACGTGTGCTGGACTAATGTCGTTTCGCGGGTTGGGATCATCGAGTGCCGAATGGTGAGAGACCTCCGCGTCTGTCTGGATCGCCACAAGTGGTACGTGTTCCAGGCAGATTTCGGCGGCCAGATCCTCGCGACGGTACCTGCCCAGATGGTGCCCGAATGGGTATCCCGTGGCAGGTTGCGTCGCGCGGTTCGAACCATGAACGGTTTGTGGAGCAAGGACAACTGCGACCACATGAGCATCTTCATCGTCGCTGACCTTGGCGGCTACCCTGAGCGGGTAGAGTGGGAGGACGATCAGGAAGGCTACAAGGCCTACATGGAGCTCACGGAACCGTGGGCCGAGCGCAAGATATACCCACTGCTCCCCACCGGCGTCGCGGCCGCGTGCATCACCGAGCCGTTCGATCCGCCCACCAAGCTCGCTGGCTGGAAGGTCATCGGCTGTGTGCATGGCGGAATGGGCGGCGGGTGCCTGATGGAAGACGACGCCTGGTTCCACTACGGCGTACTGGGCCGTGGACAAGACGACGTGAACGAGATCCGTCGTCTGCTCGGGCTCCCCAAGCTCGCGTCGTTTGACCTCGTGATGGCGGATGATGATCGTTGGCACAACGAACTCATCAGCGCAGTGCTTGGATGAGATTCCTGCGGGCGCGTAGCTCAACTGGTAGAGCAGGAGACTTTTAATCTCCTGGTCGTGGGTTCAAATCCCACCGCGCTCGCCACCTTCTCATAAACTGGGGAACGACACGACTGGCAACGGTCGTGTTTTTCGTGGAATAAGGTACATAATCGTCGTGATATTTGGACGGTCGTTAGAGGACTTCATCAAGTCTTTTTTTGTTTGGCGCGGTGGTGGAAGCCAGGAAAATGGAGTGGAGGATTTTCTGTACGTTGTGCCGTCTGGCTCCATGGTGGATATGAATGAGTTTCTTCACATGGCGAAAATGACCTTCCAGTGAGTTGGTGGTCTTGGGGATCTGTTGGTTGTGCTCGTAGGTGAAGAGGTACTTCTCGTGGCGCAGCAGACATAATGCCGCTTGCCTTACACCTTCATGGCTCCAGCTTTGTTCTTGTGAGAGGGGGTGGATGGTCTTTTCGTTTAAGAAGTCTCGGTATCGCTCGAGGTATTCTTTGAGACGAACATGGAATAGATGACTGTTGGTGTTCTGGTGCAGGGTTCTCACGAGCGCAAGCAGGACTTGCCCTGCCTCGGTCTGTGGGTTCCTGGTCGTCCCTTGGATGACCAGGCGTTCCATGTGCACATGGCACATTTGGTAGGCAATGCCACCAAAGGCAGATTTTATGCCAGAAAACCCATCTCCGGTGACTGAAAGAATGGTGTAGCCAAGAGCCTGAAGACTCTCTTTGAGCCAGACATAGACTTCCGTGGTTTCTGTGTTTTCAAAGGACCACAGAAGGTTCTCTTTTTCATAAGGATCCCGAGCCATAATCGCGCACCAACTACTCCCTTCTTTTCGCTCGCCGAAGTACGTCCCGTCAACGACCAGATGGATGGAGCGAGGATGGTGGTGTTTGACGGGAGCGCGGTATGCACAAAGCCCTTGTCGAACGAGACGTCTGTCCATGTGGTAGCTCGCAGACAACTGTTCCGTGGTTTGCTTACCAAAGACGTAGTCGTGCCAGAGTCGTTTTTGTGTTTTTCTTGGAGTCTTGCGTGTATTACTAAACCGCAAACCACACGAGCGACAGAGGTAGGTTTGTACGCCTCTCGCCTTTCCATTGCGAACACATCTCTTGGTTTTACAAACGGGACAAACCCTTCTTTTTTTGTCTCATATACACACAATCTTACAGACAAAACTAAAATAACCGCATTTCTGGGTTTAAACGACATTTTCCAGTTGGTTTTTTCTCCGTTTCGGCAACGAAGGTTGAGCGAGTAATAGTGTAATCATTTTCCTTTTTGTTACATCATTG
>JAGVQB010000055.1 GCA_020051955.1 bacterium
CAATGATGTAACAAAAAGGAAAATGATTACACTATTACTCGCTCAACCTTCGTTGCCGAAACGGAGAAAAAACCAACTGGAAAATGTCGTTTAAACCCAAAAATCCAAACTGTTCGGTTTGGATTTTGGTTCCTGGATTTTGGATTTTTACTCTCTCACTTTCCCCACATCCTTGTACTTCTTCCTCTTACTCGCCACTCTAAACCTTGCGAGCTCGCGCTCAAGCATTGCCGATGCGTCCGCGAACGCGACATCATCAACGTTTCTCTTTTCTGATAAAAGCTTCCGCGCTCGTTCCTGCGCTTCCTCAATTTTTGCAAGTTCCAATTCCTCAACGCGCTCCGCAGTGTCAGCCAAGATTACAATCTTGTTTCCAGGTCGCACCTCGAGAAACCCAGTGGACGCGACCATGAATTGTTCCTCGCCATCAACACGCGTGCGCAACTCCCCTGCTTGGAGGTTCGCAACCAATGGCACGTGCCCTGGCAAAACAGTAATCTCGCCCATCTGCGTCATTGCCGTAACTGAATCAACCTCGTCCTCAAAGACAATTCGTTCAGGGGTTACGATGCTAAGATGTAACTTATTCATAGGTCGAATAGGTCCTATGGGACCTATGGGTTTCAAGCTTTGCCAGCTTCCATCACTTCATCAATGGAACCCTTCATATAAAACGCCGCCTCTGGAATGTGGTCGTATTTGCCTTTTAGAATCTCCGCGAAACTACGAACAGTATCCTCGCGCTTCACGTACTTTCCTGAAGTGCCTGTAAACTGTTCTGCAACAAAGCACGGCTGTGAAAGAAACTTTTGAATCTTGCGCGCGCGAGATACGGTGAGCTTGTCCTCATCTGACAGCTCGTCCATTCCAAGGATCGCGATGATATCCTGCAAGTCTTTGTAGCGCTGTAAAACCTTCTGAACACCGCGCGCTGTTTGATAATGCTCCTCGCCAACAATGTTTGGATCAAGAATCGTGGAGCTGGAATCAAGTGGATCAACAGCTGGATATATCCCAAGCTCCGCAAGTGAGCGCGCAAGCACGACAGTGGAATCCAAGTGGCCGAATGTTGTGGCAGGCGCTGGATCAGTGAGGTCATCTGCGGGAACGTACACCGCCTGGATGGATGTGATTGAACCTTTCTTTGTCGAAGTAATTCTCTCTTGCAGAGCGCCCATTTCAGTCGCCAGATTCGGTTGGTATCCCACGGCTGACGGGATACGACCCAACAGGGATGACACCTCTGAACCAGCCTGCGTGAAGCGGAAGATGTTATCAATGAACAAAAGCACGTCACGCCCTTCATCATCGCGGAAATACTCCGCAAGTGTTAAACCAGTCAAACCAACTCGCGCGCGAGCGCCGGGCGGCTCATTCATCTGTCCAAACACCATCGCGGTTTTTGGTAGGACTCCAGTTGCCTGCATCTCGTGATACAGATCGTTCCCCTCGCGCGTGCGCTCCCCCACCCCGGCAAATACGGAATATCCGCCGTGCTCTTTGGCGATGTTGTGAATGAGCTCCTGAATGACAACTGTTTTTCCGACTCCTGCTCCACCAAATAATCCAGTCTTTCCACCTTTCAAAAACGGACAGATTAAATCTATAACTTTGATACCTGTTTCAAAAACTTCAGTGACCGTTGACTGTTCTGAAAACAACGGCGCGTCGCGGTGGATTGGATCCCTGCGCTTTGCCTTTAACTCTGGCAAACCATCAATCGCCTGCCCTGTCACGCTCAACATACGTCCAAGAGTTTCTGGTCCAACTGGAACCACGATTGGCTTCCCTGTGTTCACAACCTCCATTCCTCGTTGCAAGCCATCGGTTGTTGACATTGCGATCGCTCGCACCGTGTTGTGACCAGCGTGAGAAGCAACCTCAAGCGTGAGCACGCCGTTTTCGCGCGTGACTTCAAGCGCTGTGAGGATCTCTGGAAGCTGTCCCTCCTCGAAAGTTACATCAACGACCGCGCCAATGACCTGCGAAATTTTTCCTTTCATATTTGATAAAGAGGTTAGTTTATCTACAGATTACAGATTCTTACAGATTTACAGATTTTACAGATAGACCTAGGAAGGAAGAATTTCGGAGTACCTTTTTAGAAATATCTGTATATCTGTAAATCTGTAAGAATCTGTAATCTGTAGATCCGTAACTATTGTTCTAGCGCGGCTTTGCCGCTAGAGATTTCAGCGATCTCTTGAGTGATGCCGGCCTGGCGAGCCTGGTTAAATGTGAATGTTAGCTCATCAATCATTTCTCCCGCGGCATCAGATGCGCTTCGCATTGCCATCATTCGCGAGGAGTGTTCAGACGCGGCTGACTCAAGAACTGACTGGTACATTATCGTCTCAACCAGCCTTGGCAGCATATAATCCAGAACTTGATTTGGAGAGGGCTCAAAAGTATATTCACCCATTGTGTTTTCTTTTTTGTCTGTTTCATCATCTAACTGCGCACACAGTGGCAATAAATCCATTACAACTGGCAACTGCGTGATCGTGCTCACAAAATCTGTATAACTTAGCATCACCTTGTCGAACGATCCTTTTTTGAATTCGTCTATCACCATGCTAGCAATCGGCAAAACTTCTTCAAACTTTGTGTTGTTGGTAATCTCGATGAAACTCGCCATGATTGGAAACTTGAGTCTGCGCATCGCGTCTGCTCCACGCTTTCCAATACACACAGTTTGAATTTCCACCTTGTCTCCAAGCGTGTTGATCTTCTCGCGAGTCTTGCGAATGATATTTGTGTTGAACCCGCCGGCAAGCCCTCTGTCAGATGTAACAAGAACCAACAGCACTCGTTTAATTTTATCGCGACGTTGTAACAGCGGATGCAAGCTGGTGTCTGTGTGTTTACCAATTGACTGAACAGTACTCCACGCAAGCTTTGAATATGGACGCGAAGCAAGCACCGCATTAATCGCGCGCCGCATTTTGCTCGCTGACACAAGCTCCATTGCTTTTGTGATCTTGCGAGTGTTCTTGACGGATTTGATCCGCCGTTTGATTGCTCGTGTTTGAACGGGCACAGGGGGGGGTGGTTAGGTGGGGAGGTGGGGAGGTGATTAGGAAGAGAGGTGGTGAGGTGGTCAGGTAGTAAGGTGTTTCCGAACTGTTCGAACCACCTCCCCACCTGACCACCTCACCACCTTTTCCACACCTTCCCACCTGAATATTCTTTTACGCACTCCACGTCGCGTTAAAATCTTCAATCGCCTTGCGCAATTCAGCATCAATTTCATCCGTGAGTACTTTCTCAGTTTTCAATTTTTCTAGAACGCCTGACGCGGAACTACGCATGTAATTAAGGAACGCCTCTTCCCACGCAACAACTTTTTCCGCTGGCACAGCGTCAAGAAACCCGTTGATAGCCGCGAATAACGAGGATACTTGTTCCTCGAACGCGAGCGGCTGGTACTGTGGCTGTTTAAGAAGCTCGGTCAGTCGACGGCCACGTTCGATTTGTTTGCGTGTGCCCTCATCAAGATCAGTCGCGAACTGTGCGAATGCTTCCAGCTCGCGGAACTGCGCGAGTTCGAGGCGCAACTTGCCAGCGACTTTTTTCATTGCCTTTGTCTGTGCCGCGGAACCCACGCGCGACACTGAAAGACCGACGTTGAGGGCTGGACGAATGCCACGGTAGAAGAGATCGCTTTCAAGATAAATCTGTCCGTCGGTAATCGAAATAACATTTGTTGGAATATAAGCTGATACATCGCCAGCTTGCGTTTCGATAATCGGTAACGCTGTAAGCGATCCCCCGCCGTTTTCTTCATTCAAACGCGCGGCCCGCTCAAGCAAACGAGAGTGAAGATAAAACACATCTCCAGGATACGCCTCGCGACCAGGTGGGCGTCTCAGCAACAAAGATATTTCTCGGTACGCCCATGCTTGTTTTGAAAGGTCGTCGTAAATCACAAGCGCGTCCTCGCCCTTCGCCATAAAATACTCACCGATTGTGCACCCAGTGAACGGCGCGATGTATGAAAGCGCCGCGGGATCAGACGCGCCAGCAACCACAACCGTCGTGTATTCCATTGCTCCAGCCTCCTCAAGTCGCGCGACCATTTTCGCTATTTTCGATTCCTTCTGTCCGATGGCAACGTAAATACATTTCACGCCCTGTCCTTTCTGATTAATGATTGTGTCAATCGCAATCGCTGTCTTTCCAGTCTGACGATCGCCAATAATCAACTCGCGCTGACCGCGACCAATCGGGATCATGGAATCAATCGCCTTGATACCGGTTTGCAACGGAACACCAACCGATTTGCGCGTGATAACTCCAGGAGCAATCTTTTCAATTGGATAAAAAGTTTTGGCATTGAGTTTCCCCTTGTCATCAATTGGATTGCCAAGCGCGTCAACCACCCGTCCGATAATTGAATCAGAAATCGCAACTGACAAAATGCGCCCTGTTGTCTTAACCGTATCCCCTTCTTTAATCTTTGACGCGTCTCCCAAAATCACAGCGCCTACCCCATCCTCTTCAAGGTTGAGCGCGACACCGTAAAGCCCACCAGGAAACTCCAGCATTTCAGACGCTTTAGCGTTTGTAAGCCCTGTCATGCGCGCTGTGCCGTCCCCTACTGACACTACAGTTCCAACCGATTCTTGCTTTGCCTCTACGTGGAAGTTTTGCAAAGCATCTTTTAGCGCATCAATGATGTCTGTTTTTGTATTCATACTAGAGGGTACCAAATACGGTTTGTAAACGTTTTAATTGTCCGTCAACTGTTGCGTCAATAACCTGTTCATCAATCTGTATCCGTGCGCCACCGATGAGATTTTCTTTGATGCGTTCACGTAATTCCGCGCCGGGCGCGAGCGACTTGATCTTCTTGCGCAACGTGTCATTCAGTTCGTATGCTGTTTCGACAGTTATCGTTGCCGCGCCATACTTACACGCCCACGCACCATCGATCGCTTCGATTATTTTTCGCATCCTATAAAGCTCTCTACGCTCTGCCAACAGATCAACCATCTCCTTGGCGAGCTTGTGTAGTGTCGCCTCACTTGCTCCATCGAGCCGTGCGATCATCTCTGTGACAAATTGTTTTTCCGATTTTTTCATAAACTATTTTTTCTCCATCTCATCTACAACCTCTGTGGCAAGTTTCATTGCTTTCTTTTCATCAATGGCATCCGCCAGTATTTTTCGCGCGGCATCAACGGCGATCTTCGCAATCTCCTCTCGCACCTCGCGAATCATCTGTTCCTTTTGCGCGACAAGCTGTGTCTTTCCTTGCGCGACAACGACTTTGACTTCATCCTTTGCCTTCTCAAGCAAGACCTTCCTGCGTTCATCGGCTTTCGCTTGGGCTTCCTCCATTACCTTCACGGCTTCACCTCTCGCGGTCTTAATTACTGAATCATGCTCTTTTTCGATATCCAAAATTCGACTCTGCGCGTCTTCCGCGGCCTTCACACCTTTTTCAATTTTCTCCTGACGCTCTTCAAGTAATTTTACAATCGGCTTATACGCCCACTTCCACAAAACCAATAGCACAACGCTGAAGTTTATCAACTGCGCTATAAAAATTCTCAGATTGATGCCGAGCGTTGCGATGCCTCCAGTGGCTTCTGCCGCGATTTGAACTTCTTGTGACATAAAACAATGGGTTTATCTTCGAGTAACGGTCTCGATAGACATCAAGACCGCTGTCGAGATTCGTTTACAGCGTAAACGACACAACGAGCGAATAAATCGCGATGGCTTCCGCGAATGCCATTCCAAGCAACATCGGGACAAAAAGTTTGCCCGCTGCTTCTGGGTTGCGACCGATCGCCTCCATTGCCTTCATACCAATAAAACCGATTGAGATCGCAGGAGCAATTCCACCAATCGCGATGGTAATACCCTTTGTGAACGTGACCATTGATACTGAGTCCATAGTTAGGGGATAGCTTATAGAGTTTAGCTTATAGTTAGTTAATAAGAGAATTAGGTTGCGTGGGCAGGGGCGGTTTCTTCTTCGTGACCGTGATCATCAGTGGCGACGGTTAGATACGCGAGAGTCAACATTGCAAAAACCGTTGCCTGAATCGCGCCCACCAAAAGCTCGAGGAACATAAATGGAATCGGTAGTGCGTACGCGAGGATTCCCAACATCACAGTAAGTAGCACTTCACCAGCAAAAATGTTACCAAACAAACGAAGAGAGAGCGAAAGCACTTTTGCGATTTCGCTGATTATCTCCAAAATTCCAACACAAAATTCAATTAGTGCCACGACAATCGCAATTGGTCCCTTACTGATTGATCGCAAAATACCACGTATGTTTACAAATTTAGATATATGTGACATCGAGCCAACAGTGAGTAATCCAATAACGTGTGAAGCAGTCACCGCAAACAGTGCAATCGCCAGTGTGAGGTTAAGATCGCTGGCCGCGGGGCGCAAGAGAGGGATGAGTTCCAGCTCGCCTTTGTGCATTGCCCATACGCCGATTGAACCAGTGCCTGGAAGTAGTCCTAACCAATTCGAAAAAAGGATGAAAACAAAGATCGTCCCCACAATCGGAAGAAACTTTTTCGCGCGCTCTGAATCGCCAGTCACCTTCTTAATTTCCGTCATCATAAACTCAACCATTGCCTCAATCACGTTGTGCACACCCTTTGGCACCAAACCTTTGCGACGGCTCGCGACAAACGCCACGATAATAAAAAACACGACGGCAATCCAACCATTCACCATCGCGTTGGTAACAGGTAAATATCCAATGTGGAAAATCGGTTCAGCGGCGGCTGGTGGAATCATCATTTCCATAATTACTTTTCTTGTCTGATCAGTTTTTCGTACGCGGCTAAATACTTTTTTGCCTTTCGCACGACGATATACGCGGAAAGAGCAAAGGCGAGAACAAGCAGGATTATCAAGTATCTTGGTTCTGTCCCCTGACCTTCATCTATCCACTGTCCCAAAAGAGCGGCACCAACTGCTGGCAGTGCGATCGTCCCGCTAAAGTCAGCGAATATGCGCATTGCAAGCCTATAATATTGCGCTTCTTTTGACATACACGGCTCAAAAGCCGCCGCTAGTATACGGTGGATTTGAAACAAGGTCAATGGTTTTTTGAAAAATTTGTCCCCAATTGAAAGCCGCTTGACCCTCCGGTCTTTTTATTTGATACGATCAAAAACCCTTTTTGTGTTCTCAACTGTCGCGCGCGCGACCTCTTCCAGACTTACGCCTTTTAGCTCCGCAAGCGTCTGCGCCACGTGCTTCACCTTCCACGGTTCATTGCGCTTCCCTCGTTCAGGCGCTGGAGAAAGATATGGCGAATCGGTTTCAACCAACAACCTTTCCAGCGGCAACTCGCGCACAACCTTTTGAAGGTCTTTTGAAAAAGTCAGGATGCCAGTTACCGAGATACAAAACCCTAGATCCAAAAAACTCCGCGCCTGCGCTTCTGTACCAGAAAAACAATGAATCACGCCACGCCGCGGGATCTTGCCAGCACTTACGTATTGCGCGACAAGTTCCAGCTGTTCATCGTACGCGTCTCGACAATGAATTGAGAGCGGAAGGTTCATCTCGGTGGCAAGATCAAAATGCGCGCGTGCTGTCTCGCGCTGTTTTTCTTTGACAACTTCAGGATCCAGCCCTTCTGGGATTCGATAAAAATCAAGACCCGTCTCGCCGATGCCTACGCACTTTGGGTGCGCCGCGAGCGATCGAAACAAATCAACATCAAATTTTTCCTCCCGCGTCTTCACCAAATGACTGAACGCTACTTCGCCATATGGAAGAGTAGCGTTCGTTGAAGGAGATGAAGGATTGGGTGGAAGATTGGGTGGAAGTTCGTCTTCGTCATTGAATTCTTGTTTAGTAAGATGGTTTGGATGTAATCCAACCGTTGCCCACACACCATCATATTTCTCCGCGACCTCAAGCCCACGGCGCGATGTATCACTCTGCGTTCCAACCGTAATCATAAAAACCCCGGCCTCTAATGACCGGCGGATTACTTCGTCCATATCTTCGCGGTAAGCGTTGAAGTGGACGTGACAGTGGGAATCGATGAGGTACATACTGTGGAACGAATACGAATCTCGTGCGAATATACTAATAGGACGATGCTATTCGCATATTCGCACGAGATTCGTATTCGCCTAACGATGCTATTCGCATATTCGCACGAGATTCGTATTCGCCTAACGATGCTATTCGCA